>JAILEU010000047.1 GCA_024697785.1 Bacteroidaceae bacterium
TGAAGCCCATCGAAGGCGAACTGGCAACAATATCGTATAAGCTATCGGAGTTTAACTTCATCGTCACCGACGAATACGCGCGGAAACGTTTTGGCGAGGGAAGCCCCATCGGCAAGGCCTTCAACGCGTTCAGAATGCCGTCGGGCGACACCGATGCCATCACAGAGGCCCCGGTCAAAGGCGTCGTTAAGGCCTGGCACCACTCGTCGTTCGCCTTCGATGCGCTGATTCTCGAAGACGGTGGCGCGGAAAACTCCAAGTTCGCTCCCGACGGCGGCTTTTCGATGGCGGTCGTCCGCTTGCGCAAGGGAGCTTCTGCCGATGAACTGGAGCGAAAGCTGAACGCCATCGACATGGGGACGAAACGCATAGGCGAAATCTCCCTTGTCCCCATCAGCCAGGCCCATCGCCTCCTGGCCGACATACGCCTGCATAAGGACAACCTCAGCTACCGCCACCTGCGCTACTTCCAGCTGGTGAGCGTGCTGCTGGTGGTTTGCGTGTTCATCAACTTCCTTGTGCTCTTCCTCATCCGCGTCCGTGGGCGCCAGCGGGAGATGGCGTTGCGCATGGTTCATGGTGCCAAGCCGCGCATGCTGCTCGCGCAGTTCGTCGTGGAATTGTCGGTAACGCTGGGGGCTGCGCTGGGGCTTGGCCTGTTGCTGACGTTCGTCGTGAAGGATGTCTTTGCCGCGTATGCCGGCATCGACCTTGAGGGAGGCTACATCCTGGGCAGCGCCCTGCTTTTCATGGCGATTATCGCCGCCGTCTGCCTCGTCATCGCTACCGTGAGTGTGGAGATTGTACGCCGCAACACCATCCGCCGCTCCCTCATGCCCGGCGGAGGACGACGGAACAACACCTTCACCAAAGTCTGCACAGGCATTCAGCTTGCCGTGAGCCTTGCTCTCATCTGCTGCTCGGCCTTCATGCTCAAGCAACTCTGGTTCATGAAGAATACCGACTGGGGCTACGGCATCAAGGGCCGTATGCACTTCGAGGTGCTGGCCACGCGCAACGACATCGTGCCCGATGCGCCCGAATGGGGCGGCCACTTCCCCTTCCCTCCGGAGTGGAAGGAGTCGGTGCTGCGCCGCCTGAACCAGTTGCCCTACGTCAGCAAGGCTGCCGAGATAGGAGAAGACCCCATCGGCCTCTATGGACGCCGCGCGGGAGGAATGACCTGGACCATGATGCCCGGTATAGTCGATGAGGGCGACAACGACAAGACGTACGAGTACGTCCGGAGCCGGGGATTCAACGTCCACACGTTCTACGGCTTCAAGGACCTTCGCGACCCGACGCTCGGCATCACCGTCCTCGACGGCGCGCTGCCCGCGCCCGAAAGGTGGACGAACGAGGTGGTCATCACCGAGCGGACGCGCCAGCAGATGGGCGTCGAAAAGGCCGTCGGCAGCGACATCATGATAGCGATGGACGACTTCAGCAACGCGCCGGACGGCAGCCTCAACATCGTCAGGGCGCCGAGGCACTATGTGGTGGCGGCGGTTATCAAGGACCTCTACCTCTCGTCACCTTCCGACGAGCCCTACCCCTGCGTGCTGATGAAAGACGGCATCCGACTCGGGACGGACGAAATGATTTCCGTCCACTTCGACCCCGCCCACCGCGCCGACTTAGCGAAGGAATTGACGGCCATGTTCGACGAAGAACCTTCCCTGATTTATAACACCGTCTGGCACGAGGACGAATGGGCGGAGCTGATGCGCAGCGAGGAGAACCTGAGCCGCCTGCTGTTGGTGGTCAGCATCGTGGCTGTGCTCGTGGCCGTCTTTGGCGTCTATAGCATCATCACCCTGGCCTGCCGCCAGCGGCGCAAGGAGATTGCCCTGCGCAAGATTCACGGCGCGAAGCTGAAGGACATCCTCGGGATGTTCGTCCGCGAGTACGGCCTCATTCTCGCCGTCGGCGCCTTCGTGGGCTTCTCCGTCAGCTACATCGTCATGCACGGCTGGCTGGAGCAATACGTCAAGCGCACGCCCCTCTCCCTCTGGGTCTTCGTCGCCATCTTCGTCGGCACCGCCCTGCTCATCGCCCTCTTCGTCGGCGCCCGCGTCTGGCGTACTGCCCGCGAAAACCCCGCCGACGTGGTCAAGAGCGAATGAGTGATTTAGTTAAGAGTTAAGAATTAAGAGTTAAGAAAAATAGTTCTACTAATGAGTATCTGTATACAAGAGTATTGTCTGAACTCCTGAAACTCCTGAAACTCCTGAACTCCTATAATTTAGTTAAGAAAAAATGAAATCATATCTTCTGAAGCATTACATCACGGTGGCCATCCGCAGCCTCGAACGCTACAAGACGCAAAGCGTCATCTCCATCGTCGGTCTTGCCGTCGGCTTCGTCTGCCTCTCGCTCTCGGCCCTCTGGATTCGCTACGACAACACGTACAACACCTCCATCTCCTCCATCTCCGACTACAAGAACCTCTACGCCATCGGCGCCGTCTTAAACGGAAACTTCTGGGCATCCGCCCCGGGCGGCCTCATCACAGCCATGGACGAATGGCCCGAGGTAGAGGCGAAGGGCAAGTACACTATTCTGACTGCCTATGTCGGCGACAAAGCGGAACAGCGCAAGTCGCTCATTGCGCACACCTCGCTGTTCGACATCCTGCCCATCGACGTCGTGCAGGGCGACCCGACGTTCGGGCAGCATCTCGACTGGCAGAGCATAGCGCTGACGGACGAATACGCCCGCTCGCTCTTCGGTACGGACGACCCCGTCGGGCAGAAGCTGGTGGTGGATGGCGAGGAGAGGACCATCGTGGCCATCGTGCGCGCCTTCGGCCCGCACACCACGTTCCAGTTCGACTTCATCGAAGGGATGCACGACTACTATTATACGCTTCCCGCCGCCTATATGTCTGTCCTGGTGCGGCTCTGTCCGGGCGACGACGTGCGCGCCTCGTTCGAGCAGAAAATTGCCGAATACCGCCCCTATGAAAGAGCCGAGCCTATCCAGGGCCGCCTCATTCCCCTGAACGAGCTGCATCAGTACGACCGACAGAAGAAGCTCTCGTATGCCCACATGCGCGCGTTCCTTCTTATATCCGTCTTGCTCATCGCCTGCGCGCTTATCAATTACCTGACGCTTTACCTGAACCGTCTGCGGGGCCGCAAGCGCGAGATGGCGCTGCGACTGGTGCACGGCTCCAGCCATCGCGGGCTGGTGGCGATGTTCGCCACAGAGCTGCTGGTGACGCTGGGCAGCGCCATTGTGCTCGGCATGCTGGGAGTGTTTGCGCTGAAGGATGTCTTTGCCGACTTTGCCGACATCCACGTGGGCGGGGGCTTCATCATGGGCCGCGCCTTGCTCATCATGCTGGGCGTGCTCGTCGTCTGCCTCGTGCTGAGCCTCGGCGCGGTGGAGGTGGTGCGGCGGCGCACGCTCTCCTCGTCCATCAATCCTGCAGCGGCACGCCGCCACGTCTTCTCGTCCGTCAGCATCGGCGTGCAGCTCGCCGTTAGCCTCTGCTTCGTCTTCTGCGCCGTGGTGATGCTGCGTCAGCTCTGGTTCATGCGCAACACCGACATGGGCGCCCGCATCAAGGACACGGCGGCTATTCACTTCGAGGTGATCTCTGACCGTGCTTTGCATCAGGTGAGCGTGACTGGCCCCAACCACATATCGGAAGCGGAGGCGTTTGTCATGAACAACGGTATAGAAAGCAAGCTGGCCGCCCTTCCCGCCGTCACCGACATCATGCTGGGCAACAATTTCTTCTCCGGCAACAGACAAATCATGGAAATCATGGTCAGGAATACGCTGGAGAGCGAAATGGTGGAAACCACTTTCTATAATGGGGTGTACGACCCGGCCAATCCCATCTACGGCTTCAGCGTGTTGGAAGGTACGTTGCCCACGGAGGAGTCGTGGAACGAAGGCGAGGTCATCATCAGCGAATCCCTGCGCGACCAGCTGGGGCTGAAGGAGGCAGTCGGCAAGACCATCTACTACAGCTATTCCCGCGACTGGAACCAATATCCGCCCACGAGGGCTACGGTGGCCTGCGTCGTCAAGGACATCCTGACGTTTGACCTCCACGTTCAGCCTAAGCCTATGATCCTCCATCGCCTCGACGGGTCTGATCGTTACTACAAACGACTCATCAACATCGCCTACCATCACGGCATGAAGCGCGAGGTCGAGGAACAGATTGCAGAGATGATGAAGCCCTTCCCCGAAGTGAAGTATAAAATAGTCTATGGAGAAGAGAGTTTCCACCAGATGCTGAAGAGCGAACAGAACCTCAGCCATCTGCTGACCATCGTCACCCTCGTGGCCATCCTGATTGCCGTCTTCGGCGTCTATAGCATCATCACGCTCGCCTGCCGCCAGCGGCGCAAGGAGATTGCCCTGCGTAAGATTCACGGTGCGAAGCTGAAGGACATCCTCGGCATGTTCGTGAATGAGTACGGTCTCATCCTCGTCATCAGCTCGTTCGTCGCCTTCGCCGTCGGCTACATCATCATGCACGGCTGGCTGGAGCAGTATCTGAAGCGCATCACCATCGGCCCGCTGTTCTACATCGGCATCTTCGTCGCCACCGCCCTCCTCATCGCCCTCTGCGTGGGCGCCCGCGTCTGGCGCACCGCCCGCGAGAACCCCGCCGACGTCATCAAAAGCGAATAATGTGCTTCGCACAATGAAAAATGAAAAATGAAGAATGAAAAATAAAAAGTGTTCAGAAATTGAACAATTTTCGGTCAAAAACAGAAAAAGTCCATTTTCCTTGCAAATGTCTATATAATTCACTTATATCTTTGCAGAGCTAAAAAAACCATCGAACAGAAAATGAAAAGAAGTTTATTAGCCC
>JAILEU010000073.1 GCA_024697785.1 Bacteroidaceae bacterium
AAATGGGACTGTGATGAGAACATCGAAAAGCCGCATAGTGCTGCTGCTGGCCGTCGCCGTGCTTGCGTCGTGCCACAACAGCGAGAGGGATATATTTGTGGATCCGGACACGTCGGCGGTCGGCGAGGCGCTCTCGAACCAACACGTGACGGCCTTCGCCGAGGACTCGACGGGCTACATCTGGGTAGGGACCGAGAGGGGACTGAACCGTTATGACGCCCACGTCTTCCATCAGTACTACTACAACGCGAACGACTCTGCCAGCATCCCCTCGAACAACATCCTCTGCCTGTTCACAGCCTCGGACGGCCGCCTGTGGGTGGGGACGGAGAACGGGCTCTGCTACTACGGCGACAAGGATGACTTCCACCGGATTGACTGTGGACAGGACTACGCCATCGTTCACCAGATATGGGAGAACGACGAAGGACGTATATTCGTGAACATGATAGAGCATCTCTATGAGTACGACCCCGCGACGGACAGGCTGAAGCTGGTGATAGAGAGGTTCGACCCCGGGCATCAGTTTGTGAACCACTGTTTCACGGACGATGAAGGCCACATCTGGAGCGTCATCACGGGCTGCGTCCGATGCTTCAATGGCAGGACGCTCGAGCTGGAGCGGACCATCCGCACAGGCGTCAAGCCCCATTATGCCTACCTCTGCAGGAATGGTGAGCTCTGGCTGGCGCAGGGGCAGACGCTAACCATCATCGACACCCGCACGGGCGGGACGATGAATGCCGCCACGCGGCCAGTGCCCCCGCCCGACGGCATTATCAGCCATATATACTCTGTCGATGAGGAGACCAGCTATATCTATACCGACCGCGGGCTGGCGCTGTATGCCCATGGGCGGCAGACCCTCGTCAGGGAGGGCGAGAAGGGTTTCCCCTTTCAGGCGCCGGCCCACGACATCACGCAGATGTTCATGGACAGCCACGGCAACCTGTGGATAGGTTTCCGGGCGCACGGGCTGGTCGTGAGGAACACCCGGGCGCAGCGGTTCGACAGCGCCCCCGCGCTGACGTCCCTGCTCCGCGACGTCTCGGTGGTCTCCATGAGCCAGGCCGCCGACGGACGGCTGTGGATGACGACGGCGGCGAACGAGCTGATGAGCTATGACGCCGACGCGGGGCTGAGCCGCGTCGCTACGGACGGGCTGTTCCGCAAGCCACTGCCCGACGTGCTGCCCGCCACGGTCATGGCCGGCCACAGCGGCAGCAGCCTGTGGATCATCTACGACCAGCAGCTCTACGAGGTCAGCGCTGGCAGCCATGCTGTCGCCGCAGGAAAGCTCCTCCATCACACCGAGATTAGCCCTGGCGTGGCCTGTATGGCCGAGGACGGCGACCACACCGTCTGGGTGGGGACGGGTTCGGACGTCATCTACTGCAAGGCGGAGGGGGAACGGCTTTTCCGCCCCGTCAGGTTGGGGCTTAAGTCCATGACCGCCGTGCTGACCATCTGCCCCCTGAGCGACGGCAACCTGGCGTGTGGCCTGGCGCTTAGCAAACCCATACTGTTCAACACCAAAACCCACGAGGTCACGGAGATCGGTCCCGACGACGCGCAGGGCACGTCGTACCAGACCACCTGCATCACCGAGGACCGCGACGGACGTGTGTGGCTCGGCACTCGGAACCGTGGGGTGCTGGTCTGGCATCGAGGGGGCGGCCGGACGGTGCCGTTAGCCCGGCTGTCGTGCGAGGAGGTCTGCGACATCATGGAGGACGACGACGGACATATATGGATATCCACCATGAAGGGACTGAACCGCTACGACCCGCGCGAGGGCACGATGACCAGCTTCTACCGCGCCGACGGGCTGGGAGGCAATCAGTTCAACCAGCGTTCGTCAGTCAGGCTCGCCACAGGCGAACTGGCTTTTGGGGGAACGCACGGCGTCACGATCTTCAATCCCCGGTTCAAGGCCGACCGACAGGCCACACCCCTGGTGTTTGAGGACCTGATGCTGGGCAACCGCCGTGTGAAGGCGGGTACCCGCTGCATGGCCAGGCGGCTGTCCGAACAGCCCGACATCCGTCTGCGGTACGACCAGAACAGCTTCACCATATCTTTTGCGGCCCTTGACTACCGCTTCAGGGGCGATGCGCGCTATGCCTACAAGCTCGAGGGCTACAACCGCGACTGGGTGGAGACCCGCTCCACGAGCGCGGCCTTCCTGAACGTCCCCGCAGGACGGTACAGGCTGCGAGTGAAGACCCTGGACGGCGAAGGCACAAGCCCCACCGGCGCCGCTGCCTGCCCTGAGCCTTCCGAAGGCACCCTCGGCGTCACCGTCGCCGCCGCACCATGGAACAGCTGGTGGGCATGGCTGGCCTACGCCGTCATGCTGGCGGCGGCCGTCGGTGTGTCCGTCCGTGGACGGCTCCGCATCCTGCGTCAGCAGAGGGCCGCGCAACAGCTCGAACAAGAGAAGGCTCAGGAGCAACACATCAACCGAATGAACAAGAGTTTCTATGCCAATATCTCGCACGAGTTCCGCACGCCGCTCACCATGATTGCGGGTCCGGCCACGCTGCTCTACGACGCCGCCGCCCCAGGCAGCAGGCAGCAGCAGCTGGCCGCCACCATCCGGCGGAATGCCGAGCGGATGCTCGGGCTCGTGGACCAGCTGATGGACACAAGCCGGCTCGACGACGACGCCCTCAGGCTACAGGTGACCCCGACAGACATCATTAACGTCATCAGGCAGTCCATAGAAATGTTCCGCATCCCTATCCGCGAAAAGGGCATCACGCTCCGGACGTACGGCATCGAGGACCGGTTCGTTGTCCCCATCGACGCCGACAAGCTCGACAAGGTGCTGGCCAACCTCTTCTCGAACGCCCTGAAGTTCACCCCCCAGGGCGGCGTGATTGCCTGCACGTTCGACGCCGCCGACGGGCTCGTGACCATCAGCGTCAGCGACAACGGCGTCCAGATACCCGACGCCGAGACCGAACGCATCTTCGAACGCTACTACCAGGTGGCCAACCATCATAACTACGGCACGGGCATAGGTCTCTACTACTGCCGGAGGCTCCTGACGCTCCATCATGGCGAGATTCGCTGCGCTAACCTGCCTGAGGGCGGCGTGCGGTTCACCGTCACCCTGCCCGCCGGCGACGTCTATACACCCGACGAGCACGCCCCCGCCCCGCCCGCCGCACAGGCCGAGCGCTTCCCCCTCGACGTGCCAGCCGACGAGCCCGCAACGCCCGACGAAGCCGGCGAACGGATCATGCTGATTGACGACGACCCCGACATCATCGCCTATCTCACGCTGCTACTCACGCCCCGTTACGCCGTAAGCCATGCCTACGACGCCCCGACAGCCATCGAGCGGATACGCACCGAGATGCCCGACATCGTGTTGAGCGACGTGACCATGCCCGCCGTGGACGGCTATCAGCTGTGCCGCCGTCTGAAGGACGACGACGCCACCTGCCATATCCCCGTGGTGCTGGTCACCGCCAGGACCACCAAGGACGACCAGCTGACAGGCCTCGCGACGGGTGCCGACGCCTACATCACCAAGCCCTTCGACCCCGACTGCCTGCAGGCCCTGATCCGTTCGCTGCTTGACAACCGCCGGCGCGTCCAGCGCCTCGTGTCCGCGTCCACCACGACAGCCGCCATCGGCGACGACGCGCTGACCGCCCACGACAAGCAGTTCATGGACGACCTCTATCAGCTGATGGAGCGCGAGCTGTCAAACGCCGACCTCAACATCAACGCCATAACCAAAGAACTCTACCTGTCGCGCACAAAACTATATTATAAGATAAAGGCGCTCACGGGCGAGAAACCCCATGAGTTCTTCAAGAAATTCAAGCTGAACAGGGCAGCCGAAATGCTCAGGAGCGGCAACTACAACGTTTCCGAAGTGTCATATATGACAGGGTTCAGCAGCCTGACCGTTTTTTCGCGCAACTTCAAAGCCCAGTTCGGCGTAACACCGACGGAATACATGAAGCAGCATTGACGCCTTCGGCGCGGGTTAGGAATTTGGAATGGTTTATAGGTTTAGTTCCGGCTGCGCCGGAGGTTTTTTTGCCTTTGGCAAGGTTTAGTTCCGGCTACGCCGGAGGTTTATTTTGCCTTTGGCAAGGTTTATTTCCGGCTGCGCCGGAGGTTTATTTTGCCTCTGGCAAGGTTTAGTTGGATTTCATCCTTCGTTTACTCGCCATGCCAAAGCTAAAGCGAGCTATGCTTTGGCCATTTGGCTTAACGAAAACGTTCCGGCTGCGCCGGAGGTTTATTTTGCTTTTGCAGAGATTTATAAACCGATTTTGCCACGCAAAATCATTAAACCTTTTTTGAAAACAAAAAAACTAAACCTTTTGCGGAGCAAAAACTAAACCATCACATTAAACGTTAAACATTAAACGTTTAACATTAAACCACAATATTTTTTACTTCATAACAACGCAGAATGATGCCTCCGGACTGAGCCTTGGGGATGAAACGGTGACCCTAACCACACCTTTTTCCTCTTGTGGCTGGACAATCAGGAGAGCCTGGCCGCGGAAGGTCGTTGGCGTGAGCGAACGGAAGGAACGGAGGTCGTAGGGATGGCCCGTTCCGGCACAGGAGACATGCGAGACGCCGGAAGTCTTGATGTCGAGCGGGATCTCAGCCGTCGGGCAGAGATTGCCGTCGGCATCCACCACACGGAGATAGACGTAGGCGAGGTCGTTGTGTGACGACGAAATGACGGTGCTGTCCCTTCACCTTGACCTTTCCGATCTTCCCTTCTATCACCGAGGCATCGACATACGTGTCCCACTCGTCCAGATGCAAACAATCAGTCGTTTCCAGCCACACATGGCGGTAGATGCCGCTGCCTGTGTACCAGCGACAGTTCAGCCCCTCGTTGACGGCTTTCACAGCTATGGTGACCAGTTGTTCGTCATGCTTGTTGCGATTCCTTTTGTCGGCGAGGATTGTGTTTAAGTCCACCACGAAGGGCATGAATCCAAAAACGTTCATCGCTGCCTTTTTGCCGTTCACCCACACTTCGGCCTGGTTGTAAACGCCGTCGAATCGCAGCCGGAACACCTTCTGCCGGATGGTCTCGTCAAGGGGACCTCCAGGCAGACGGAATGTCTTGCGGTACCAGCCCGTGCCACCCACCGTCTGACCCGAATCCGAGCCCGCGATGCTGAGCCGGGAGAACGGCCCCACCAGCCAGTCACTCCACTCCGGCTGCCATTCGCGATAGTCGTGAGTGTATGCTATAGGCTCTATGCTGAAGTCGTGAGGCACGATGAACTCACGCCATTTTGAGTCGTCAAAAATAACGGCCTCGGCATTGATGACCTCACCGCGATGAAAGAGCCAGCCCTCATCAAATGATTGCTTCCGCCCAGCGCTTGCTGCCGATGAGACAGATAGCCCCAACACAATAACTCGTAATATGAAAACACCTCTTTTCATGTCAATTACTCAAGTTTAGAAGGTTTATTATAATACCTCTACAAAGCAAGAAATAAGAAAAAACCGATGCAAAATTATTCAAAATTGTGGTTTTTCCATGAAAGCTATTCCATATTTTTTTATTTTTTGATTAGCATAGAATCAAACGCTGGCAGAATAGAATCAAACGCTGGCAGAATAAAATCAAACGCTGGCAGAATAAAATCAAACGCTAGCAGAATAGAATCAAACGCTGGCAGCATAGAATCAAACGCTGGCAGCAGGACGTCAAAGATCAACCCCTTCAGTTTTTTCTTCTCCGGTTTCACAGAGATTTTTCAAAAAAATGCCAACACCTACCTAAACCTGCATAACAAGCTGTTATATAAAATCTTATCTTAGGTAGGTGTTTATCAAACACCTACCTAACACCTACCTAACACCTACCTAACACTTACCTAAAACCAGCTCTTTTCCTTACATCTTCCCTTACGGTTTCCTTTATCGCAGCCCTTATCCTTGCATTTATTCTTACATTTTTCCTTTCATCTACCTTTTCTTCTGCCCTTATACCTGCTCAACGAGCATACTAGGCAACTGATTAGTGGGGAGTCAGGTAGGAGTCTGGTAGGTGTTAGGTAGGTGTTAGGTAGGTGTTTAGCAAACACCTACCTGGTCTAACGCATTGTATGGCAACCTGTTTCAAAGCTTCAGGTAGGTGTTGGCCATTTTTTCGAAATATTTTTTAAAAACTTCCCAATAAAAGGAAAATGGTCGCCTGCAAGAATAAAAAAACGAAAGGACAACAGGGCCACTCCTCATAAGAACAGCAGGACGCACAAAGCAATCTGAGCAACCAGTATCAGGGGAATGCCGTATTTGAACTTTTTGTGCAACGTCTTATGATGCCAGGCTTTCATGCCCAGCCAAGCACCCATGGCGCCTCCGGCGACAGCCAATCCCCAAAGAGTGGCTTCTGGAATGCGCCATTCGGGTCGCTTTGCCTTCCACTTGTCGATGCCAAATAAGAAGAAGGTAACCACGCCCGTGGCGATGAGGTATAGAATAGCAATCTGCATGAATGTCATAGTCATCCTTTTCAGAAAACGTATAGCTCTAACGGGGTCTGTTCAGTGGCCGATCCGCTCTCCCTGAGCATAGACCACATTCATCCGTTCGACGGTAACCGTTTCCCATACATGTTCCGTCACGTATATCTCGCCCGCCAGGTATGCGTCAACCTCTTCACGGTTCTGAAACTCCATGACGAGAACTGAACCCTTCAGACGACCGGCATCATCGAGCAGACCGCCGGCACAAACGAGATGACTCTTCAGCCTTTCCATGCCTTCCAGATGCAAAGGGCGTACTTCCATCCGCTTTTGAAATTGGGTTAGAGGTTAGGGGTTAGAGGTTAGAGATAACTTCGTTAATTGACAATTGACAATGGACCATGGATAATTATCAAATTAGACTATCAGACTTACAGACTTTCAGACTATCAGATGAATGTTCCGTGGGCCGCTTCGTTGATATGCTATTATCTGTCAGTCTGTTAGTCTGTTAGTCTGTCAGTCTTCGAGGACGTGTTCGTTAAACATTAAACATTAAACGTTAAACGAGTTTTTTCAATTATTTCAGCAGGTCTTTTAAGGGGCAGGTGGTCTGACGGAGGCCGGCGGCAAACATGGAGGCGTTGAGCCGGGCTCCCTTCAACGACGTGTGGGTGTGGTCGTGGCTGTAGTAGGCGTTGGCCTTCGCCTTGCTGTCTTCGGGGGTCCTGGCCGAGCAATGCTTGTCGAGATAGTCGGCCGTGAGGTTGTGGATATCTACGAAGGGGACATCCAGCTCAGCGGCCACCTCGGCAGCCCAGGTGGCGGCACTTCCAGGACGGCGCTCAATGTAAATGCCGGACTTTGTATGTTTTTCGGCATTATGGCGCTCGCTGCTCCACTCGTTGAGCTTTGCTCTTCGAGTGTCGCGACTCGGCATAGACGATGCAAGCATCGCTCTGCGCTCGCTGCTCCACTCGTTGGCCTTGCCTTCGAGGGTCGCGACTCGGCCATCAATGCGAGCATTATGGCGCTCGCTGCTCCACTCGTTTCTTGGGGTCATGCTGCAGATGATGGGGATGGCGCCTTTCTCGCGGGCATCGCGGACAAACTTGCGCAGGTACCAGCCATAGGTATAGACGACCTTATAGCTGAAGTCGCTCTTCAGACGATAGACATGGCTGGAGTCTGCGACGCCGGCTATGTCGGCACGGGCCTTGCCTCCGGCGATGTCGCCCATGTCGTTGTGTCCGAACTGAAGGACGACGTAGTCGCCTGGGCGCAGGCTGTTATAGACCTGCTCCCATCGGCCTTCCTCGAGATAGATGCGGGCGCTGCGGCCTGCCTTGGCGGCGTTGACGACATGCACAATCGGCTGATGCGTCTGCCGGTCAAGGCGGAACAGGGCCGACGTGATGGCGGGGTTCGCCCAGCCCCACATGCTGTTCGGGTCGGAGGGGTCATCTTCGTTCTGCATGGTGCTGTCGCCGCAGAAATAGACGGTGGGCTTGCCGTCGGAGGCTGCGGGATAGGCGGGGTACCACGTCGCGCGGGGCGTCAGGTAGGCGGCCAGGGCTAGCCCGGGGCACGCGGCAATGGCCTCGGCGGCCGAACGGGCATTGAGGCGGGCGCCAAACTCGCTGCTGTGGATGTTGTCGAGATAGAAGTGATAGCTGACCTTCTCGGCGCCAAACGACTCGAACTTACGGGCCGATGTGCCTTCGAGGTCGATGAAAGGGACATTCATCTCGGCACAAACCTCCTTCTGCCAGCGGGTGAACGTCTCTGTCTTGCGCGAGATGGTGCCGTCGGCCTCCCAGCTGCGGCGCGGGGTGAGCGAGCAGAGCACGGGGTAGGCGCCGTGGCTGCGGACATCGTGGATGAAACGACGCATATACTCGCCATAGCTGTAGATGGTCTCCTGAACACCCGTCTCCTGAATGGTGACGACAAGGCTGTCGGTGCCCGTGCCCGGGATGGAGGCGCGTGCACGGCCGCTGTCGTAAGGGCCGTTGTCGTTGTGCCCCAGCTCGACGATGACCCAGTCGCCCGGGCGGATGCCCTTCAGGACGTCGGGCCAGAGACGGCGATAGAAGGTGCGGCTGCTTGTGCCGCCCAGCGCATGGTTCTCGACGGTGATGCGGCGCTCGTCGAAATAGAGGTGGGCGAAGTAGCCCCAGCCCCATTGACCGTTGTTGCCGTTGCCGAGGGTGCCGGTACGCATGGTGCTGTTACCAACGAGGAAGAGCACAGGGTTGTCCCCCACCCGACTGCTGCCCGCCACAGGACGCGCCGAGGCCGCCTTGTTCAGGCTGTCGAGCGTCAGGTCCGTCACACGGTTGACGTCCTCAACGGGAGCAGGCACAAGGGCTCCATCCACCTGTGCCCGGACAGAGGCGGCAGCAACCGCCACAAAGATAAGGGATGATAGAAGTCGTTTCATGGTTTTTTTTTTATTTAAGTTTCGGTAGTTAAAAAACGGTTCCAGACTGCGATGAGCGCCCTGAAAGGGCAGAAAGCCACCAGCCCAGGGCAACGCCCTGGGTTTATTCGGGCACACATCATTCCGCGCCCTGAAAGGGCAAAAGATTTCCATTCAGAGGGGAACATACAAGCAGCAGCCATGTGTTGTAAAGCTTTTGCCCCTTCAGGGCGAAAGTTACTTTGGCCGTTTGTACCCAGGGCGTTGCCCTGGGCTGAGTGCTCATTGCCCCTTCGGGGCGCTTCTCTCTGGTACGATTTCATACTTCCGAAACTTGAATTATTTAATAAAGATGTATGCTGTCAGCGCGGGCTGAGGGGATGAGGTTGATGCCCTGCCAGCACATCAGCAGGCAGAGGAAGGCAAACAGATAGAGCCAGAGGGCAAGCCGCTTCTTTTCGGGGTTCGATTCGCGGATGTGGAGGCAGAGCAGGTAGGCCAGCCACGTGATGCCCGCCCATGTCTCCTTGGGGTCCCAACCCCAGTAGCCGCCCCACGCTCTTTCAGCCCAAAGGGCTCCGAAGAGCATGCCTATGGTGGTGAATGCCAGTGCGGCACGTGCAAACGAGTCGATGACGGCAAGGGTGCCGGGCTTGGCTCGGCGCCCGGCAATCAGCTGATAGATGACCAATATGGCCGACACCGCTGCCATGGCGTATGCCAGGATATAAACCAGCACGTGCGGCGCAAACCACGGGCTCTGCAGCGCCGGCACGGGCATCTTGCTCACAATCTGTGGCGAGAAAAGGATGAACAGGAAGAACATCGCGGCCACCATGGCACTGCCCCAGATGATCCAGCGCCATCCGCCCCGCTTCTTATGGCCATCATCTTTACTATTTGACGATTCACGGTTTTCTGTTTCCGACGATAGAGCCTCGCCCGTTACTTCCGTCTTTCCCTGCTGTCCCGTCGATAAGGTAAAGAACAGCATCACCGCGCCGAGAATCATCATCAGGATGCCGGCGAACATGACGCCCTGCAGCGGCTCGCGCACCATGCCCAGCACGCTGTAGGTGCTTTCGGCGCCAGCCTCGCTGTCGTAGTCATACTGGTAGATTTTCCATCCGCCGACGCTGAGGGGGTGGTTCACTTCGATGGTGCCGCTCACCTCCTTGCCCTCTGAAGTGCGCACGCGCAGGTCCGAGGCAAAGCGTTTGGGACGTCCGTTGGGGTAGGTGTCCATGATGAAGTCGTCCAGCGTCACCGAGAGGTTATGGAACGATTCGGTGGTGCCTTCGTACACCTTCAGCTCCTCCTCTTGGCGCACAAGGCCCGAGGCTGCTCCACCCGCAAGGGCAATGACGAACCCCAGCTGAATGGTAGCCAGCGGCAGCCGGCTGAACCGGAACGGGCGCAGACGCCGCACGGCATCGATGAGCAGGGCGATGCACATCAGGGCGTAGATGATGCGGAATGTCCACGACTGCACACCGCTGCGCGAGATGAGGCCAACTAAGATGGTGATAAACAGTCCGGCGCTCAGCGTCAGATAGAGAAAGAGGGTAAGATTTTGATTCTTCATAAGGCAGGTTTTTTCGTTTTGGACGGCAAAGGTATTTTATTTTAGGCAAAGAAAGCTTAAGAAAAGCTTAAGATTTCTGTCTTGAAGAGGCGCTTAAATAACCTATGGGCACTTGAGATTCTACATTTGTTCATTAGTCTTTTCGGAGTGGTACGGACAGTTCGGCGTGCAATGTGCTGCCGCGCTGTTCCATGAGCAGGGGCATGCCCAGCAGAGCCGCCAGATAGCGTGCCTGCAGCATGGCGTCGTTGGGGTAGGGCGGAGTGGCCGTGCCTTCGACGGAGAGGGTGAAGGCGTGCATCTCCCATGCCGAGGCGATGTGCAGGGTGCTCTCTTTGGCGGCGCAGCGGCTGAAGAGCTCCAGCAACTGTCCGAAAAGCTCGCCGAAGACCTGTTCGTCGGTGGTGATGTCGCTCACGAAGGGGTCGAGGCGCAGTTCGGTGTGCAGCCGCCGTTCGGCCAGCCGCTGGGCGTGAGCGGTCAGCATCTGCCCGATGAAAGGCCTGAGCGACACCGTGCGGAACGTCTCGGGGTTAACGGGCTCGCGGTCGACGAACTTGAACCCCGTGCCGCGCACCGTCCGGATGGGCCCCGTCAGGCGGTCGAGCATCAGCTTGCGGCGCAGCGCCGCGATGTGGACATCCAGCGTCCCGGTGTCGTAGTGGAACCGCCTGCCCCAGACGCCATCGACGATGTCGTCGCGCGTGCAGACCGTGTTCTTGCGCTCCATCAGCCAGGCCAGCAGGGCAAACTCGAGCGAGGTGAGCTTCACCTCCCTCTCGCCTCTGAACACGCGGTGGGTGTCTTCGTAGAGCGTGATGTCTCCGGCCCGCAGCACTTCGCTATACCTATTTAAAAATTATACATCATCAGGGCGCAGACGCGGTTGTTGGCCACGGTGTGGAGGTTGCCGACCGAGCCGTCGGTCAGCATGTCGCCGTAACGGGCTGCGGTGTGCTCCAGCTCAAGGCCGAGCATCATGTTCTTCACGCGGTAGGTGGCCATGGGGCTTAGGCGATAGACCTCGCCGAGGTTCGAGCCGACGCCGGCATGGTTGCCCCAGATGTGGACGCTGCCCGCCACGAGGGTTGGCCGGTCGTCCTCCTTCAGCCAGGGGCGTACGCCGAAGTTCTTCAGATATCCGGCCATGAAGCCGATGCGGAAGGAGTTGTTCCGTGTGGGGACGTCGTACATCACCGTCGTCCATGCGGCAGCGGCGGTGAGGGGTAGCAGCGACTGTCCGTCGGCGGCATCGGTGCCGAAGCCCGAGGGCAGCAGCAGGTGCGAGAGGTTTTCGCCGCACACCGCCTTTGCCTTGACGTCCACCAGCCCGATGCGCTGCGAGGTGCTGAGCATGGCGGCGTACGAGGTGAGGCGCTGGTTGCCAATCTTGATGGACGAGACGTCGAAGCCGAGGGCGGTAGGCGATTTCTTTCCTCCCAGGGATATGCCGAGATAGAGCTCAGGCCAGAGGCCGCGGCGCGAGTAGGTGTACGACGGTGCGCCGTTCATCCCCACCGAGGCATACTGGAACTGGTAGATGGCGGCGGCGGAGAGTGTCGTGGACGTGCCCACTGTGTAGTCGTAGCGCACCATCGGCGAGCGGTTGAAGGGGTTGAAGGGGCTGCCGGTGGCGAGGCTGAAGACGTCGGGCTTGAGGTCGCCCGACAGCGGATGCCACGTCTGGCCGACGAGGAGGTATGAGCGGTTGTCGCCCTCCCACGTCAGCGCCGTGTAGGCCTGGCGGATGCGGAGCAGGGTGCCAGTGGCGCTGTAGCCGCCGAAGTCCGTCTCAATCTTGGCTGTGGTCTGTGCGCCGAAGACTTCCGGTCCCGTGAGGTCCATGCCCATGCGGGTGGTGATGGCGAGGAACTTCACCGAGGGGTCGGCGTTCTCGTCGTGCCCCGCAGCGTCGTATTTGGCGTCGAGCGGCAGGATGTTGAAGAGGTCTTCGGCCACCATCAGGCTACGGCGCGAGTCGTAGCAGAAGAAGTTGTTGACGAAGCCGTAGAACTTGGCATCGACGCCCCAAAGGGCGTGCTGGGCGCGGGCAGCTGTTGCAAAGAGCAGCAACAGGCAGAGCAGGGAAGCGGTTTTTGCTTTCATTACGTTTTTTCCTTAAAAGACGCGACAAAAATACAAACATCTACGCAGACCGCCAAAAAAAGTAACAGTTTTTTATTTGCCGCGCCGTCGAAATACCTACTTCTAACGACTCCATTTGCGTTAAAAATGTGAATTCTTTTGCTTTTACACAGATATTGTACTACCTTCGCGGCCTGAAATTTCATTATTGCAACTATGCGTCGTACAATCGTTCGGATACTCTGGATATTGCTGGCTGCTGGCCTGCTGGCTATGGCCGGCATCTTCTTTGCCATCAACAAGGGATGGATAGGCTTTGTGCCTCCCGTCGAGGACCTCGAGAACCCTGAGTATAAGTTTGCCTCTCAGATTATCTCTGTCGATGGCGTCCAGCTAGGCACGTTCAGCTACAGCGGCGAAAACCGTGTGTGGGTGGGCTACGAGGAGCTGGCTCCCTGTCTGGTGAACGCCCTCATCGCCACCGAGGATGTCCGCTTCGGCCAGCATTGCGGCATCGACCTGCGCTCGCTGGTGCGTGCCGTCATCAAGCGTGGCCTCCTTCGTCAGCGGACGGCCGGCGGCGGCAGCACCATCACCCAGCAGCTCGCCAAGCAGCTCTACACCGAGGTGGCGGGCAGCACGCTCGAACGCCTCTTCCAGAAGCCCATCGAGTGGGTCATCGCCGTCAAGCTGGAGAAGTACTACACGAAAGAGGAAATCCTCACCATGTATTTGAATAAGTACGACTTCGGCAACAATGCCATCGGCATCAAGACGGCCACCAACACCTATTTCGCCAAAGAGCCGTGGGAGCTGTCGCCCGAGGAGGCCGCCACGCTGGTGGGCATGTGCAAGAACTCGTCGCTCTACAACCCCGTCCGCCGCAAGGAGCTCTCGCGCCAGCGCCGCAACGTGGTGCTCAGCCAGATGGAGAAGAACGGCTACCTCTCGCACGAGGAGGCCGACGGATACCGCGAGAAGGACCTGGTGCTCAACTACCGCCGCGTCGATCACAAGACCGGCCTCGCCCCCTATTTCCGCGAGTACCTGCGCGGCGTCATGACGGCCACCAAGCCCGAGCGCAAGAACTACCGCGGCTGGCAGGAGCAGAAGTGGTACGAGGACAGCCTCGACTGGGTCAATAACCCCCTCTACGGCTGGTGTAACAAGAATCTCAAGAAGGATGGCAAGCCCTACAACCTCTACACCGACGGCCTGAAGATCCACGTCACCATCGACAGCCGCATGCAGCGCTATGCCGAGGAGGCCGTCGACGAGCACATCAAGGGCTATCTTCAGCCCCGTTTCTTCCAGTCGAAGAAGAACCGCAAGAACGCCCCTTACGACAACCTCTCGAAGAGCGAGATTGAGGCCAGCCTGACGCGCGCCATGCGCCAGACCGACCGTTACCGCCTGATGACCAAGGCGGGCTTCAGCCCCGAGGCCATCCGCGACTCGTTCGACGTCCGCCAGTCCATGCAGGTCTATTCCTACGAACGCGGCTTCATCGACACGCTGATGAGCCCGATGGACTCCATCCGCTACTACAAGCATTTCCTCCGCTGCGGCTTCATGTCGATGGACCCCCTCACGGGTCACGTCAAGGCCTATGTGGGCGGACCCGACTTCAGCCACTTCCAGTACGACATGGTCATGCAGGGACGACGCCAGGTGGGCTCGACCGTCAAGCCCTTCCTCTACACGCTGGCCATGGAGAACGGCTTCTCGCCCTGCGACCAGACGCGCTACGAGCCTCAGACGCTCCTCACCGACGACGGCAAGGTGTGGAGCCCGCGTGACGCCGGCCACAGCGACATGATCGGTCAGATTGTCACCCTCAAATGGGGTCTCTCGCGCTCGAGCAACTGGGTGTCGGCCTACCTGATGAGCAAGCTCAATCCCAACGCCCTGAAGGCTCTCATACATCGTTTCGGCGTCCGCAACCAGGAGATTGAGGCCACCCTCTCACTCTGCCTCGGCGTCTGCGACATCAGCGTGGGCGAGATGGTGGGAGCCTACACCGCCTTCCCCAACAACGGCATACGCACCGAGCCCATCTTCGTCACCCGCATCGAGGACAACGAGGGCAACATCGTCGCCACCTTCACCCCCAAGACCTACGAGGTCATCAGCCGCGAAGGCTCGTACAAGATGATAGACATGATGCGCGCCGTGGTCGATCAGGGCACGGGCGGACGCATCCGCTTCCGCTATGGCCTGCGCGGACCTATCGCCGGCAAGACCGGCACCACCAACAGCAACTCCGACGGCTGGTTCATGGGCTATACGCCCAGCCTCGTCAGCGGCTGCTGGGTGGGCGGCGAGGACCGCGACATCCACTTCGCCTCCATGCAGGACGGACAAGGTGCCTCTATGGCCCTGCCCGTCTGGGCTCTCTATATGAAAAGGGTATATGCCGACCCGACGCTCGGCTACGACCCCAACGAGCCCTTCCACATCCCCGCCGGCTTCAACCCCTGCGGCACGGGCAGCCTGGAGGGCGACGACGCTTCGCCCATCCCCATCACCATCCCCGTCACCCCGGCCGACGAACGCGACATTGACAACCTCTTTGATTAAGACGGACAGCCCGATGACAGCCGGCTTCAGCCCCGTATGCGTGCTGCCCAGCCACACCGTGGCAGCCGTCCGCCTGGACATTGTCATCCCTGCGGGACTGGCCGAGCAGGAACGTCCGCTGCAGGCCCTCTTCACCTGCCGCTGCCTGCGCGAGGGCACCGCCAGCCTCTCCGCCGCCGCTCTGGCCGAACGGCTCGACTGGCTCGGGGCGTGGCTCGACCTCTCGGTCTCTGTCCACCACAGCTTCGTCACCCTCTACACCCTCCGCCGTTTTGTGCCTGAGACGTTCCGGCTGGTCAGCGACATGCTGCGCCATCCCACCTTCCCCGCCGAGCGCGTTGACGTCGTCCGTGCCAACTCGCGCAGCCAGCATCTGGTCAACTGCCAGCGTGGCGACGTGGTGGCCCAGCGCCGCCTCGGCACCGCCGTCTATGGCCCCGACCATCCCTGTGGGCGGTTTGCCGAGGTGCACGACTACGACACCCTCACCCGCGACGACCTCGTCCGCTTCCACCGTGCCCACTACCACCCCTCCAGCTTCGCCGTCTTCCTTTCAGGCGACGTCGATGACGAGGTCCTCCGCCTGACGGAAGAACTGTTTGGGGATAGCAGGAGTACAGGAGTTCAGGAGGGTAATAGGAGTTCAGGAGTTCAGGAGGTTATTAGGAGTTCAGGAGTACAGGAGGTTATTAGGAGTACAGGAGTTCAGGAGGTTATTAGGAGTACAGGAGTACAGGAGTACAGGAGTTCAGACGATAGCAGGAGTACAGGAGTACAGGAGTTCAGGAGTTCAGACGATAGTGATGCAAATGAAAACCTGCATACTAGGGTATTGTCTGAACTCCCTGCCACTCCTGAACTCCTGAACTCCCCAAACCCTAACCCCTCACCCCTCACCCCTAACCCAAACTCTAACCCCTCACCCCTAACCCCTAACCCCATCATCATCCTTCCCACCGCCGTTCAGGCCAGCGTGCGTATGGGGGCGTTGCTGATGGATGTCGCCTCTGACGACTACTATCCCTTCCGCATTGTCACCACCCTGCTGGGCGGCTATTTCGGCAGCCGGCTGATGCAGGTGGTGCGCGAAGAGCGCGGACTGACCTACGGCATCACCGCTGACCTCTACACCAACACCCGTCAGGTGTTCTTCGTCGTCAGCAGCGAGACCGACGCCACGCAGGGCGAGGAGGTGGTGCGTGAGGTGATACGCCAATGCGAGCGTCTGCGCGACGAGCCCGTCGGCCAGGAAGAGCTCACCCGCGTCTGCAACTACATGCGTGGCGAGCTGCTGCGCAACTACGAAGGCGTCTATGCCCGCATCGACGCCCACATCTTTGCCCACACCCTCGGCCTCACCGCCGACCACTTGGAGCGCACCTTCGCTGCCCTCCAGACCACCACCCCCGCCGCCCTACAGGCCGTCGCCCGCCGCTGGCTCCACCCCGACCGCCTGACCACCGTCATCGTCGCTCCCCCCACGCGCTGAAGCAGAGGCCGTTTTTCGTTAATCGTTAAACTTTTCCAGGGCTTTTCACAGCCATTGCACGTATCGAAAATGCGACGATGCGACAATGCGACAATGCGACAATGCGACGCTGGCGATGTGAGCACAAATTTGTGCCCACATCCCAGACGCCCACCAGAACTTATTGATAGGTTTTTCGGGTCACCCGTAAAGTTAGGATGAACCAAAACCAACAAAACCCTTGATTGTACTGCATGCTCTTCGAGCATTTGTCTGTGGTTTCACGCAAGCCCTGCTTATGCAAGCATAACCATTTCTTGCCTGAAACCACAGACAGCCTACGGCTTTGCAGTACAATCAAGAAAAACAGTGAAAACCGAAGGAGCAGCGAGCGCAGAGTCAAGCTTGCTTGAACTATGCCGAGTCGCGACGGACGAAGGCTGTATACCTTGCGCGCCCCGAAGGGGTAACCAGCTCCCAGCCCAGGGCAACGCCCTGGGTCCAAACGGCAGAGGTAACGTTCGCCCTGAAAGGGCAAAAGCATTAATATTGAATGCTTTTGCCCTTTCAGGGCGCGAAAATGACAGGTGCCCGAATATCCCCAGGGCGTTGCCCTGGGCTGGGTGCTTCTGGCCCTTCAGGCCGTAAAAATGACAGGTGCCCGAATATCCCCAGGGCGCCAG
>JAILEU010000077.1 GCA_024697785.1 Bacteroidaceae bacterium
AGGACGATGCCGTTCTTCACCACGATGCCGAGCAGCAGCACCATGCCGAGGGCGCTCATCAGGTTGAGGGTGGTGCCGCTGAGCCAGAGGGCGATGAGCACGCCGCCCACGCCGAAGGGCACGCTGAGCATGATGATGAACGGGTCGGAGAAGCTCTCGAACTGTGCTGCCATGACGATATAGACGAGCATGAGGATGAGCAGTCCGAGCAGGAGCAGGTCGGAGAAGGAGTCCTGCTGCTCTTCGAAGTCGCCGGCGATGCCGACGGTGACGCCGAGGGGTATGTCGCCCTCACGGATGATGCGCTGTCCGGCCTCGACGACGGTGCTCATGGGGAAGCCCTTCTCGACGATGGCGGTGACGGTGTTGATGCGCTGGCGGTCCTTGCGCTGGATGGTGGGCGGCGTGAAGCTCTCGACGACGGTGCCGACGTCCTTGACGCGGACGGCGTTGCCCTGCGAGCCGTAGAGCAGGATGTTCTCGATGTCCTGGATGGAGGTGCGGAACTCAGGGGCGAAGCGCACCTTGATGTCGTACTCCTCGCCGTCCTCGCGGTAGTAGGAGGCGGTGGCGCCGTTGATGCGGTTGCGCAGGTAGGTGGCGGCGGTGGACATGTTCAGTCCGTGGCGGGCGAGCTTCTCGCGGTCGAACTCGACGTGGTACTCGGGCTGGTACTCGTCGCGGCTGATGCGTACCTCGGCCACGCCGGGCTCTTTCTTGAGCTCGGTGCGCAGCATCTTGGCCACGTTGTCGGTCTCGGTGAAGTCCCAGCCATAGACCTCGAAGGCGACGGTGGACTGTCCGCCCATGCCTGCTCCGCCGCCGGCGCTGACGGTGAAGCGGTCAATCTCGGGCCGTGCGCCGAGGTCGGCACGGATGATGGCGGCGACGTCGAAGGCCGTCACCTTGCGCTCGCTGGGGTTCTTGAGGCGGACGTTGTAGGAGATGATGTGTGTGCCGTTGTCCTGCATCGAGGCGAAGGTGTTGTCCTCGGATGCCTGTCCGACGGTGTAGTTGATGACGCGTGTGTCGGCACCGAAGTCGGCGCGCCACTTCTCGGCGAGCTCTTCGGCGACCTGCTGGCTGCGCTCGGTGCGCGTCCCGATGGGCATCCACACCTTGATGGTGAGGCGGCTGTCGTCGCTCGAGGGGAAGAACTCGGTGCCGAGGGTGCGGACGGTGAGGAGGCTGGCGGCGAAGATGACAACGCAGACGCCGATGATCCAGCCGCGATGGCGCACACACCAGTCGAGGCGGCGCTGGTACCAGCGGTCGAAACGGTCGAGGAAGCGCTCGATGGGGCCGTACACCCGCTCCATGAAGCGGCTGCGCTTCTTCTTCAGCCTGAGCATCTGCGAGCAGAGCATGGGCGTGAACGAGAGGGCGCTGGTGGTCGAGACGGTGAGGATGACGCACATCATCCAGCCGAGCTGCTTGAACATCATGCCCGCCATGCCCTTCACCATGGTCAGGGGCAGGAAGACGGCAATCATGGTCAGCGTGGAGGCGATGACGGAGATGGCGACCTCGTTGGTGGCGTGTATGGCGGCCTGCTTGGGGTCGGCGCCGCGCTCGATGTGGGTCGTCGTGTTCTCGAGCACCACGATGGCGTCGTCGACCACGAGGCCGATGGCGATGGAGAGGCACGAGAGCGAGACGATGTTGAGCGAGCCGCCGCTGAGCAGCAGGTAGATGAACGAGGCGATGAGCGAGAGGGGGATGGTGATGGCGATGACGAACGTGGCGCGCCAGCGGCCAAGGAAGAACAGCACCACCAGCACCACGAACAGCAGGGCGAAGAAGACGGTCTCTTCGAGCGAGCCGATGGAGTTCATGATGCTCTCGGAGGTGTCGTTGATCATGCCGATGTGGACGTCGGAGGGGAGGTTGCGCTCGAGCTCGGGCAGCATCTTCTTGACCTTGTTGCAGATTTCGACGGAGTTGGCGCCCGACTGCTTCTGGACGATGATGGTGGCGCCGCGGACGCCGTTGGTGAACGACATCTGTCCGCGTTCCTGCAGGGTGTCGACCACCTCGGCGACGTCGCGCAGGTAGATGTCGCTGCCGGCCACGCTGGCCACGACGATGTTCTCCATCTCGCGGGGGTCGTTGAACTCGCCCTCGACGCGCAGGGGGAAGGTCTCGTTGCCGACGTCGAACGAGCCGCCGGGGATGTTGCGGTTCTCCTGGGTGATGATGTTCGAGATGGCCTCGACGGTGAGGTTGTAGGCCTCGAGCTTGACGGGGTCGCAATAGACGTAGATCTCGCGCTCGGGTGCGCCGCCGATGCTGACGCTGCCCACGCCCGCGATGCGCGCCAGCGGGTTGGCCACGTTCTCGTCGAGAATCTTGTAGAGACCGTTGACGCTCTGGTCGGCCTGCACGGAGAGGAGCAGGATGGGCATCATGTCCGAGTCGAACTTGAAGATGATGGGGTCGGTGGCCCCGTCGGGCAGCGCGCGCTTCACCATGTCGAGCTTGTCGCGGACGTCGTTCGTGAGGTCGTCGATGTCGTAGCCATACTCAAACTCGAGCGTGATGATGGAGACGTTCTCGGACGAGCGGCTGGTGATGTGCTTCAGGTTGCCGACGGTGTTCAGCGTGTTCTCGAGGGGGCGGGTGACGTTCTGCTCGATGTCCTCGGCCGAGGCACCGCTGTAGGACGTCATCACCATGATGGTGTTCGTGTCGATGTCGGGGAAGAGGTTCACGGGCAGCTTGGTGAGCGAGAAGACGCCCATCACCACAATGGCCGTGAATATCAGTGAGGTCATAATCGGCCGTTTGACCGAACCTTCGTATAGACTCATAGTCGGATGTTGTTAGTTGAGAATTTTATTTATATGAAAAATGAAGAATGAAGAATGAAAAATAGAATGTCCTGCGTGCAACATTCCGATTGCAAAGCTATTTATTCTTCATTTTTCATTCTTCATTTTCATTCTTCATTTTTCATTCTTCATTTTTCATTAAAAAGTATCATTCCACCACCTGCACTTCGGCGCCGTCGACGAGCTTGCTCTGTCCGGCGACGACGATGCGTGCACCGTCGCTGACGCCGCTCAGCAGCTCGTAGCTGTCGTCGAGACGCTGTCCGAGCTCGACCTTCATGTAGCTGACGGTGCCGTCGTTGTTATAGGTATAGACAAAGCGCTCGCCGCTGCCGGGCTGCTTGACGATGGCCTGGTCGGGCACCACGACGTGCTGCTCGGTGCCGAAGTTGAGGGTGGCGCGGGCAAACATGCCGGGGCGCACGGCCTCGTCGGCGTTGGGCAGGCTCAGCTCGACGGGGAAGGTGTGGGTGGCGGCGTTGATGGTCGGATAGACCAGCGTCACCTTGGCCTCGTATTCCTTGCCGGGCAGGGCGTCGAGACGGATGACGGCGCGGTCGCCCTTCTGCACGCGGCTGAAATACTGCTCGCTGACGTTGATGAGCAGCTTCACGGGACGTATCTGCTGGATGGTGAGCACGGGGCTGCCGGCGTAGAGGTCGCCGTTGTCGTAGTTGCGGGCCGTCACGATGCCCGTGATGGGGCTCAGCAGCGTGGTGTTCTCCTTCAGGTTGGCGTAGCTGGTCTCGTTGATGTCGAGCGACATCTTGGCGTTGTCGTACTCGGCCTTGCTGGCGCCGCCAATCTTGTAGAGCTTCTCGATGCGCTCGAAGTCGGTCTTCTGGTTGGCAATCTGGAGCTCAAGCTGACGCAGCGACGAGGCGTCCATCTGCACCAGTTTCTGGCCCTTGACGACGTGGTCGCCCACCTCGACGAAGATGCGGCTGATGCGCCCGGGTGTCTGCGGGGCGATGTTGTTCTTCACTTCGGCCTCGACGGTGCAGGTGTAGTCGCGCACCTGGTCGACGGCCCGCTTGTTGACGGCTGCCAGGCGCACCTTGGGCTTGGCGCTCTCTTGCTGCATGGCAGCCTCGGGGGTCTTCTGTCCGCTCGTGCAGCCGCCCATCACGGTGGCCACGGCAAGGGCTACAAGGATTCCACTCTTTCTCATGTTGTATGTCATTTCTGTTTGTTCAATCTTAATCTTCAATCTTCTTCCACCTGATAGTCTGTTCCGACGAGCTTGTCGAGGTCGGCCTTGGCTGAGAGCCAGTCGAAGATGGACTGGCTGTAGGTGAGTTCGCTCTGCGTGAGCGCCACCTCGGCGCTGTTGAGCTCGAGCACGGTGCCGCGCCCCACGTCGTAGAGCGTCTGGGCGATGTCGCGCCCCTTCTGTGCCTGCACGATGGCCTCCTTGTTCGAACTGACCTGCTCGGCGCTGGCCGTCATGTTGTTCAGGTAGGTGTTCATCTGCATGCGCAGCTGGCGCTCGGCATAGTCGCGGTTCAGCTGCAGCTGGTTCATCTGCAGGCGCGTCTTCTTGACGGTGCTGAAGTTGCTGTACTTGAACAGGGGTATGCTGACGCTCAGGGAGACGTTGGCGTAGGGGTTCCAGTTGTAGGTGCCGAAGTCGAAGTTGTCGGCCATGCACGTGTACATGTAGTTGAACTGCAGGGCCACGTTGGGCATGAAGCTCTGCTGCTGTATGGAGAGGGTGTTGCGCAGCAGGCGGCTGTTGAGGTCCATCTGTGCGAGCGAGCTGTTGCGGGCCAGCGAGACGCTGTCGAGGCTGAGCATGCCGGCGTAGAGCGTCTCCTCGTAGTCGCGCAGGTTGCCTTCGACGGCGATGTCGACGTCGGCCGTCACGCCCATCAGCACCTTCAGCTGCAGCTTGCTCAGGTCGACGGCGTTGCGGGCGCTGATGACCGAGGGCTGCAGGTTGCGCATCTGCACCTCGGCGCTGATCTTGTCATATTCGCTCACGCGGCCTTCGTCGTACTTGGCCGAGACGATGCGGAAGTTCTCCTCGCTCTGTGCCAGCGCCTTCTGCAGCACGGCATAGCTGTCCTGTGCCAGCATCTGCTGGTAGAAGGCCTTGGTGACCTGGCAGACGAGGTCCTGCCGCGAGGCGCGTGCCGACTCGAGCGCGAGCTCTACGTCCGTGCGCGTCAGCGTCATGCTTTTGTAGAGCGCGGGTGCAAACACGGGCAGGCTGACGGTGAGGCCGCCGGTGTACATGTTGTTGACGCCCACCTTGAACTGCATGTTGTTCATCACCATCGTCTGCTTCTCGATGGTGCGCTGGTACGAGCCGGCCAGGCTGGCCTCGGGCAGCAGCCCCATGGTGGTCTCCAGCTTGGCCATCTCCTTCAGCTGCACGTCCTGTTCGGCGATCTGCACGGTGGGGTTGTCGGCCAACGCCAGTTCTATGGCCTGCTCTAACGTCAGGTGAAGCACGCTCTGTTCCTGCGCCGCCACCTCTGTCGTCATCGCCGCCAGCATCAGCAGCAGCGAGGCCATAATCTTACTTTTCGTATTCATTTTACCTATTTAAATATATAGTCTGAAAAAAAACGGCGCAAAATTAGTGAGATTTTTTCGCATACGAAAACCTCGTTCTTGAATTATAACACGCGAAAAGACTATTTAAGATTAATTTGCACTCTCCATTCCGTATGGGTGCAGTTCGGCGAACGTTCCCCTCTGTTCCTTCACACTAATTGTAATAAATTCTTTTCCACTAATTGTGATAAATTCTTTTCCGCTAATTGTGATAAATTCTTTTCCGCTAAATGTGATAAATTCTTTTCCGCTAAATGTGATAAATTCTTTTCCGCTAATTGTGATAAATTCTTTTCCACTAATTGTGATAAATTATTATTTTGGGGTGTGCTTTTCGGATAATCATAATCTCGATTATATTTATCAAAATTAGTGAATTATATTTATCACAATTAGTGAAAAGGAGCCTCTTACTCAGCATTAGTGAAAAGGGTAGCAAATTTTTTTCAAGAACAAACGAAAAAAATTTACGATTTTATTTGGTTTATAAAATAAAGTGTTTTACCTTTGCACCGTGATTCGAACACAAAACCGCCGAACCGACCCTTTCTGCAGGAGGGAAGGGGAGGCAAAGAGAGTTAAAAACAAAGTAGTTAACAAGAAAAAAGAGTTAAAAACAATGGAAGAAAAAGAAATCATGACTGCAGAGCGCAGTTTAGAGATTATTCGCGAGTCGATCGAGCAGAGCCGTCGGGCTATGACGAAACAATCGGGACGTCCCATGATCTGGTGGGGCAGTCTGGTGGTGGTGTTTGCCGTGCTGATTGCCTATTTGTGGACGAACCACGGCGGCCCCGTGTGGAACGTCCTTTGGTTTGTCATGACCGTCATCGGCATGGTGGGTGCGAAAATGATGGACAGGCAGCGTGAGCCTCTGCCCAAGAACATCATCGGGAGCGTCATCGGTAAGGTGTGGAGCGCGTTCGGCATCTTCTGCTGCGGCCTGGGCTTCATCACTTGCCTGGCGGGCCTGGGCGTGGTGTCGTTCAAGGCGTTGGCGCCCACTCCGGGGTACTTCATCCCCATCACCAGCATCATCACGTTTGCCCTGGGCATGGCAAGCACCACCACCGGCCTCATCCTGAAAAACCGTGCCATCTCCATCTGTAGCGTCATTGCTGGCATCGGCGGGTTCTTCCTTGCCCTGCACTTCGCTGGCGGCGAACAGCTGCTGGTGATGGCTGCGGTGGCGGTCGTCGGCCTCATCATCCCCGGCATCATCGTCAACATCCAAACGCGTAAATAGAGGAGGACTGTATTATGTTTCAACCATTAGACCCTTTGCTGCACTCAGAGCTGCGTCTGGCCGTGATGTCGCTGCTGCTTGGCGCCGAGAAGGCCGAGTTCCCCTTCATCATGGAGCAGACGGGGGCCACGGCAGGCAACCTCAGCGTGCAGCTCGACAAACTGTCCGAGGCGGGGTACATCACCATCGAGAAGACGTTCAAGGGTAAGCGTCCCTGCACCACCTGCCGCATCACCCCTGCGGGGCTGAAGGCGTTCGAGGACTACGTCGAAGCGCTGAAAAGCTACCTCCACACCGACAAATAAAGAGGGAGGGGCTCAGCGAACCGCCGCCTATCCCCCCCTTGCAGAAGTCTGACCATGTTTTTAACGGGGGCGCCGTTCGTTAGGACAGCGCCTCCCGTTAATGCGGGTATGACGGTATCATGGTATCATGGTATCATGGTGTCACGGTAACATGGTGACACCATACACACGGGTGTTACCCGTGTTCTTGCTTGACGGCCTGGTTCAACGGTACGCCTCCGGCTTTACAACTTCACCGACAGCTGCTCACCGGCATAGGTGATGGTCTGGCTGGCGGGCGCGGGCTGCGCGGCGCTGTGGGAGCCGGGCGTGACGAGGACGATGCGGAACTGGCGCGACGGGAGCATCCCTTCGTAGGAGCCTTGGCGCGGGCCGATGGTGAGGCGGCGGGCACGGTCGTCCCACGTGAAGGGGATTTCGGTGTACTTCCCCTTTTCATAGTCATAGCCGTCGCCCTCGTCCTCGTAGAGGGTGAAAGAGCCGTCAGCGCCGGGATAGACGCGGATTTCGAGGTCGTCCCAGGGCTTCTCGCCGACGTACTGCATCTCGGGGCCGAGGGGCAGGATGCTGCCGGCGCGGACGAACATGGGCACGCGGTCGAGCGCCGTCTCGAAGGTGACGTCCTGACCACCCTTGTAGCGCTGGCCTGTCCAGAAGTCGTACCACACGGCACCCTTGGGCAGGTACTTCGTGGCGGTTTTCGTGGCCGTGAAGTCGATGACGCCGACTGGGGAGCTCTCCGTAGCGTTCTGGCGGTTCCAGCCCGTCATGGCATCGGTGCGGACGATGCGCTCCTCGGTGTATTGCGGATCAACGATGGGGCAGGCGAGGATGTCGTGGCCGAAGAGGAACTCGTCCGTCATGTCCCACACCCTGCGGTCGGCCTTGAAGTCGGCAAAGAGCGGGCGCATATAGCTGTCGTTGTTGCGGGTGACCTGCCAGGCAAGGCTGTACAGATAGGGAATCAGGCGGTAGCGCAGGCGGATCTGCTTCTCGATGGCGTCATAGACGGGCTCGCCCTTCTGGCCGAACTGCCATATCTCGCGCGGAGCATCGGCGCCGTGACTGCGGAAGACGGGGCAGAAGAGGGCATACTGCATCCAGCGCACGTAGAGCTCCTGGAACTGCGGGTTGCGGGGCGCCGAGCCGCCTCCGCGCGTGTTGTACGAGCCGCAGAAGAAGCCGCCGATGTCGGTGTTGAAGTTGGGGTTGCCTGTCAGCGAGAAGCTCAGCCCTGCCGGCACCTGCTTGCGCAGCATGTCCCATGAGGAGTTGACGTCGCCGCTCCACATGTTCGAGCCGTAGTGCTGCTGTCCGGCAAAGCTGCTTCGCGTCATGATGAAGATGCGCTTGCCCCGGTCGTCCTTGCGCTGGGCCTGGTAGATGCCGCGGACGGTCTCAAGCGGGAAGGCGTTGCGCTGCGAGCGCCATGTGCCGCCATAGACGGGGTGGTCGTAGTCGCTCTCCTTGGGATTGAAAAAGTCGGGGTCCGTCGAGTCCATCCACCAGGCATCCGTGCCGTAGTCGTAGAGCCGCTTCAGGTGGTTCCAGTAGATGTCGCGTGCCTCGGGGTGGAAGGCGTCATAGACCTTCACGCCCGACGGATAGTCCATCCTCGGAGGCCAGATATGCGAGAGTCCGCTCTGCGGCCAGGTCTCGATGGGCAGCAGCAGGCCCTTCTCGTCGAGCTCGCGGAACTGCTGCGTCATGGGGCCGAAGCTGGCCCAGATGCTGATCATGAAGTGGGCGTGCTTCTTGTGGATGTTGTCAATCATCTGCTTGCCGCCCGAGAACTCCTCGGCGAGGAAGTCCATAGCGTTCCACAGATAGTTCGAGCCCCAGTACTGCCAGTCCTGGATGATGCCGTCGAGGGGCACCTCCAAGGCGCGGTACTGGTCCACGATGCCCTCGGTCTCGCGGGCGGTCTTGTAGCGCTCCTTCGACTGCCAGTAGCCGAAGGTCCAGAGCGGGAACAGAGGCACGTCGCCTGTGAGGTGGCGCACCTGGGCGATGACGCCGTCGGCCGAGCCGCCGTACATGAAGTAGTAGTCGATGCCCTCGCCGACCTCCGAGTCGAAGGTCATGCCCTCGGCGTTGTCCTCGAACAGGGTGGGTGAGTAGTTCTCCCAGTAGAGGCCCCAGCCCTTGATGCTCTGCAGTACGTTCTGGAAGTCCTCGAGGTTCGACTGCTCCATGCGCTTGCGTTCGCCGCGGCGGTTCATCTTGCCGTTCTGGATGGTGCCCAGTCCGTAGATGGCCTCGTCCTTGTCGAGCACAAACGTCTGGCGGGCTTCGCTCACG
>JAILEU010000088.1 GCA_024697785.1 Bacteroidaceae bacterium
CCCTCGGCCGCGATAGGCTTCAGGCCCTCGTCGATGCGCAGCTTGTCGCCCACCGAGCGCGCTATGGCATCCACCTGCGTGGGGCTGTTTCCCTGACAAATGACAAAGCAGGGGCAGATGGCTCCCGCGATGTCCGACAAATCGACGACGACAATCCCTCGCCCCTTTTTGTCCTGTATGGCGTCCACAATCTTGTTCGCCAAATGTTGTGTATCTTTGTTCATGCAATACTCATTTGTGGGGCACAAAGGTAATAATAAGTATCGGGCTGAAAGCAGAGAAAGGAGTTTTTTTACGAGATTTTATGAAAAAAAAGTCAGATTTTGTTTGTGTGAACGAAAAAAGCAGTATCTTTGCAGCGCAATTCAGTCAGAACACTGGGCTATGGTGTAATGGTAACACTGCAGATTCTGGTCCTGCCTTTCCTGGTTCGAATCCGGGTAGCCCAGCAAAAGAAGAGAGAGGTTTTTCCTCTCTCTTCTTTTGTTGTAGGACGTATGGCTTTTAGAGCGCTTCGCCGTAGAACGGTCTTTGGCCTGTAGAACGCTACGCCTTAGAACGCGTTCTAAAGCGCAGCGTTCTTTTTCACTCCTTACCTTATCAGCACCTTGTTGCCGTCGACGATATAGAGTCCTTTGGCGGTGGGGGTAGTGCTGAGGCGGCGACCGCTGAGGTCGTACCACGCCGGTGAGGCTTTGTGAACGTCGTCTGTGAGGGGAGGAGCGACGGAGGTGTCGAAGCCTGCACCAGCGAGGGACTTTATCTGGGCGCTGGTGAGGGCCACATCCCAGTAGCGGAGCTCGGCAACGTCCACCGTGCCCTCCTCGCCATTGTCGTCGCAGAAGAGCCAGGCCACGTCGTGGAGAATCCATTTGTCGGCGTTAGCCGTGAAGGTGGCCAGGACCTTCGTGCCGTCGATGAAGACGGACATGCAGTTTTCGTTGACCACAAAGACGATGCGATGCCACTGGCCCTCGACGAGGCTGCCGCCATAGCCGAGGCCGCTGATGTTGATGCCTATCATCTTGCCGCTGGTGTAGAGCGAGCCGTCGTCGTCGTTGTTCACGTGGCTCTGGAAGATGGCGTTGAAGCCGTTCAGGCTCTTGGGCCGGATGTCCATGAGGAAGGAGAAGGTGTTAAGGTCGCCTCCGCCGCCCCGGGCAAACTGGAGGTAGCAGTCAACGGGCACGGTGAGGGCGCCATCGCCCTCCGAGGTACCGCTGATGGCCTTGAAGCCCGCAGCCGTCAGGTCGGTGATAAGCTCGGGGCCGCTGCTGCCCTTGACGGCGCCGCGCAGCGTGGCGGTACCTGTGCCAGCCAGCGGATCAGTCGGATTGTCGAACGTCCAGATGCTGACGGGGTCCACGAAGGGCTCGTCCTCCCAGTTCTGTTCGACGCCACCGAGCTCAAGGGCCTGGGCATCGTTCAGGGGAACATCCCAGAAGCGTATCTCGGCCACATCGTTGTCCTTCGTCTCGCCGTCGTTGTCCATCAGCAGGAGCACGTCGGGCAGCAGCGTCCAGCCTGCGTAGGTGCTGGTGCTCTGGCCCATTTTCTCCCCGTCCAGATAGACGGTGGCATAGCCGCCCCTGACGACGAAGAGGATGCGGTGCCACTTGCCCGCCACGACGTCGCCGTGATAGCTCAGCCCCGACTGGCCCGAACCGACCAGACCGTTCTTGATGAAGAGTGCGGCGTCGCTTTTGTTGTTCACATCATTCAGATAGAGTCCGTTCCAGCCGTTGAGGGCCGAGGGACGAATGTCGTAGAGGATGGAGAAGTCGCGCAGCTGGTCGATGCCCAGGTTGGAGGTGAGCCACAGGCAGGCATCGGCCGGTACGCTGATGGCCCCGTTGCCCGCCAGAGGTCCTTCGATGGCCTTCAGTCCTGCTGCGGCCGGGTCGTCGGCAGGCTGTATGGCGCCGTCGGCGAGGGTGGCGGCACGCAACGCGGCCTCGCCCTCACCCTTCAGGAGAGCCGAGGGGTCGTCGAACGTCCAGCGGCCCCATGCCTCAGGCATGCTGTCGCCAAGCTTGATCTGGGTGATCTCAATCTCCTGCATGTCGAAGAAGTCGGCCTCGACGACGATGATGTCCGAGCGACGTCCCTCCTCTTCCATGGGCAGGGCGCGGAAGGTGTAGGCCTTTTCGCCCACGAAGGGCTCGATGTCAACCGCCTCGACCCAGTCGGGCAGGGTGAAGGTGACGGGGACGTTGGCGTTGACGGTGATGGAGAAGTCTGTCTCGTCAACGAGGCGGATGGGGGTGGTCTGGACGACGAAGAGCCGCTCTATGTCGCTATAGACGTCGCTCAGCTTGCGTGCCAGCTTGTCGCTGAGGGGGTAGTCCCAGAGGCGCAGCTCGGCCAGCTCGACCGTGCCCTCCTCGCCGTCGTTGTCGGCAAACAGCAGGGCGTCGCCCAGCAGGTTCCAGTAGTTGTGTGAGGCGGGACTCTCGCTGATTTTCTCGCCATCGACGTAGAGCCGTGCGTAGCTGTCCTGCACCACAAAGAGCAGGCGGTACCAGCGTTCGGGGTCGAAATTGCCGACGTAGCCCAGGTTGTCCGATGCGCCGCCGCGCCCCACCTGGTTGTTCTTGAAGAAGAGTCCGGCATCCTCGTGGTTGGTGATGTCGTTCTGGAAGAGTGCCTTGTAGCCTTTGGTGTCGGCGGGGCGGATGTCGAACATCAGGGTGAAGCTGGAGAGGGTTTCCGCGTCGGCATTGGCCGTCAGCCAGAGGTAGGCATCGGCCGGCACGCTGATGGCGCCGTTATCCTCGGTGGGTCCGGCGACGGCCTCGATGCCTGCGCTGGCGGGGTCGTCAGTCGTCTCAGGACCGCCCTCGCCTTTGAAAGCGGCGCTGATGACCGACAGCCCCTCGCCGCTCATGAGGTCAGAAGGGTCGTCGAACGTCCAGCGGCCAAGGGGCTCAGGGACGTCGTCGCCGACGTAGGTCTGCTCGACCTCCACCTCACAGGGCTCCACGCCCTCGCCCTCGACGGAGATGTAGCCCGTGCGCCGGCCCGACTGCGTCATGGGCTGGGCGCGGAACGTGTAGGCCCTCGTGCCGGCAAAGGGCGTCGTGTCGATGCCTTCTATCCAGTCGGGCAGCACGAACGTGAAGGGGATGTTCGTCGAGACCGTAAGGGCAAATTCGAGGTTATCGACGATTTTGACGGCCGTCGTCGGCACACTCAGAAAAGGGGGGTCCACATCCGGCTCCTTACCGCACAGCTCGCCCACCTCGCTCTCCGAGAGTCCGTATTCCCAGAAGGCCACCTCGGCCACGTAGGTGTCGGTCATCTCGTCGCTCTCGTCGCAGAAGAGGTAGCACCCCCACGGGTCAATCTCCCAGCAGCCTTGGCTGTTGGCGTGGCTGACCATCGTGCCATCGACATAGACGCAGAAGTCGCCGTTGCGGTTGAGGATGAAGATGCGATGCCACGTCTCGTCCTCGATTTCGCCGTGATAGCCCAGCCCGGCCACGTTGATGCCAATCTGGTGTTTGTTGATGAAGAGGTCGCCGTCGTTGGTGTTGGCGGCGTTGGTCTGGTACAGGGCGTTGTAGGGATAGGTGTCGTCCATCTTGATGAGCATCATCAGGGTGTAGTCCTGCGTTGTCTCGCTGCCGTCGGGGCGCACCATCTTGAAGCCGGCATTCTTGGGCACAAGGACGGCGCCGTCGCCCCCCTTGTCGTCCTTGGTCGTGACGATGCCCACCTCGTCAGGGCTGCCTACTACCGTCACCGACTTGTTTCCCACGCTGATGGGCTGCAGCACGTAGCTGCCCTTCTCCACCCGCAGCAGGTCGTCGGGGGTGTCGAACGTCCAGCGGGCGTCGGGGGCGAGGTCGTCGTCACCCGTGCCTGCGGCGGGGGTGGTGAAGTCGCGGTTGAGGGCGGACGACAGGTTGTCATAGGCATCCAGCGCCACCACCTCCACGCTGTACTTCGCTTCGGCCGTGAGGCCCGTGAAGGTGCACTCGAGCGTCTCGGGCATGTCGCTGTTCAAGTAGAACTGCGAGAAGACGAACTTCTCGCCGACCACGAGCCCGTCCTTGCTGAGCCGCACGCGATAGCGGAACACCACGTCCTCGTTGTCCGTGGCCTGCGGGAAGGAGACGACCGCTTTGTGGGCCGTTGGCGTGACCGTTACGGCCGCCGATGCCGCAAACGTGGGTGCCTGCCCGCCGTCGCGCAGAGGCCGGCCGTCGGGGTTGTCGTCGGCATCGCGCTTGTCGCCATACTGGAACATCGAGCCGTCGAACGGCGCCTTCAGCACCCAGCGGTCAGCAGCGCCAATCTCCACGTCACGCGTGGTGTCGTAGCGGCGTATCTCGATGTCGCCGTTCGGCAGCTCCGTCAGCACCATTCCCTCGGTGACGTTGTCGTAGCCCGCAGGGTGTATGCCGGCATCGACGGCGCCCGGGTTGATTTCCGAGTAGGTGGTGCTGGCCGTGTTGATGACGGTATAGTAGTTCTGTCGCGGCGACTCGGGGTTGACGCCCTGATGGATGCTGCGCGGGTCGCCCAGCGGGTAGTGGCTATGTCCGGCAAACACCACAGCCTGCGGATATTTGTTGAGCACGGGGTTGAGCACCTGCATGCCCCAAGCGCCGCCTGTCTCCACCTCGGGCCACGAGCCATAGACTGTCCAGCGTGGCGGCACGTGAGTGAACACGAAGATGGGCTTGCCCGGGCACTCGCTCGCGGCGCGCGCCAGCCACTCCTCAAGCTGCGCCACGACGTCAGCGGGATAGGCTGCCGTGCCCGCCGCAGCTGATGACGTGTCGTTGCTGTCGCCGCTCATCATGCTGATGGTGATGAAGGGATAGCCCTTGACGACGGTGTACGTGTGGAAGGGATAGTCGCCGCCGTCCGCGCTGAACGCCCTGAGTCCCTGCTGGTAGTGCGCCCGTCCGTCGCTGTCGAAGTGGTCGTGGTTGCCCATCATGAACAGCAGCTTCCCCACGGGGTTCGCGAAGTTCGCTTCGTCCTTGAAGACGCTCACCAGCTGCTCATATTCCTCTGCTGCGCCGCTGTTGGCCAAGTCGCCCACAACGGCCAGCACGTCCAGCCGTCCCTGTGAGGTCAGGTTCCTCAGCGCCCGAGGCACCTTCACCAGCGGGCCTTCGCCCGCACCGTTACCGAAATGGATGTCGGAGATGACGCCGAACGTCAGCGGCTCGTCCTCCTGTGCCATCGCACGGCTGCCGGCCGTCAGCAGACACGCCAGCAGACAGTAGAAAATGATACTTCTCTTCATAAAGCAAATGGGTTTTACATGGGTTAGTACTTGTTTTTTTCGCGTCAAAGGTAAGGAAAAAAAAATAAAAGGTCAAACCGCAACTATCTTTTTTTAAAGCACGCTCTAAAAAAAGCTTCAGTAGATATATAAAACAAAGCTATCGTCATGCAGAAAAGGCCATTTGGGGTTAGTGGTCAATTAAGTTAAGAATTAAGAGTTAAGAGTTAAGAGTTAAGAAAAATGGTTCAGAGTTATCGTTAACGTTATCGTTATCGTTAACCCAATTCCTAACCCCTCACCCCTCACCCCTAACCTCTAACCCAATTTTCCTATTGTTTAAGTATATTTATAAACAGCGCCCCTGTTTATATAAACGCGGCCCGTGTTTATAAACCGCCTCCTACTCGCGGAAAAAAGAATCATTCTTCCCTCAACCCTCATCCTTCTTGCATCATACATCTTCCTTTCTTTATTGAGGGTTGTGGTCTTTTTCTCTTCTACATTTATTTGTTTTTTTACTACACCACTACACCAGTTTGTCTTAGCTATACATTCATAGCGATTTATGTGGTGTAGTAAGCTAAAATCCCTACACCGTTCTACACCGTTCTACACCCGTTCGGGCGGATTTGCAATCACTAGTGGTCGAAAGATTTTAACTATTTTAAACAATTAATAATCAATAAATTATTTTGTAATTTCAGTTATTTTTCGTACCTTTGCAGAGTAATTGGAAGGTAAGATTATGCAACTG
>JAILEU010000092.1 GCA_024697785.1 Bacteroidaceae bacterium
CGCCCCGAAGGGGCAACGGACGGAGCAGCGAGAGCCATCAAGCTTGCTTGAAGGGCCGAGTCGTGACGGACGAAGGCGAAGCCAACGAGCACATAGCCCAGGGCAACGCCCTGGGTGCAAACGCCAAATGAAACTTTCGCCCTATAAGGGCAAAAGCCTTCAACAACAATGCTTTTGCCCTTTCAGGGCGCGGAACGATGTGTGCCCGAAATAAACCCAGGGCGATGCCCTGGGCTGCGTTCTCATTGCCCTTTCAGGGCGCGCTATTGGGGTTATGGGATTATTCTTCGGATAATCATACTACCCCCCTCTTTAGCGAAGGGGATTCTTGTCGGACTTATACCAGTCGATGAAGCGGGTAATGCCTTCGTGGAGGGTGATGGAGGGCTTGTAGCCCACCTCCGTCTCGAGCTTGGTGGTGTCGGCGTAGGTCTGATAGACATCACCGGCCTGCATGGGCAGGAACTCCTTCTGGGCCTCTACGCCCAGCGCCTGCTCAATCTCCTGAATGAAATCCATGAGCCGGACAGGATTGGAACAACCGATGTTATAGACGGTGGCGGGCACCTCGTTGGGACACTGGGCGGCCACGGGCACATGGTCGATGACGCCGATCGTGCCGAGGACAATGTCGTCAATGTACGTGAAGTCGCGGCTGAGGTTGCCGTGGTTGAACACCTTGATGGGCTCGCCGTGGCTGATGGCACGGGCAAAAAGCATCGGGGCCATGTCGGGACGTCCCCAGGGGCCATAGACCGTGAAGAAACGCAGGCCGGTGGTGGGCAGACCATAGAGCTTGCTGTAGGCGTGGGCCATGCCCTCGTTGGCCTTCTTGGTGGCCGCATAGAGGCTGACGGGCGTATCCACCTTGTCGTCCTCGCTGAAAGGCACCTTGCTGTTCATGCCATAGACCGAGCTGGAGGAGGCATAGACAAGATACTGCACGCCGTGGTGGCGGCAACACTCGAGGATGTTGAGAAAACCGACAAGGTTGCTGTCGAGATAGGCATAGGGGTTGGTGATGCTGTAGCGGACTCCCGCCTGGGCAGCGAGATTGACGACCTTGTCGAAATGCTCGTCGGCAAAGAGGCGGTTAAGGCCCTCACGGTCGGTGAGGTCCATGCGGACAAAACGGAAGTCACGGCCGAACTCGTCAAGACGGCCCTGCTTGAGACGGATGTCGTAATAGTCATTGATGTTGTCGATGCCGACGACCTCGTCGCCGCGCTTTGCCAGCAGATAGGCAAGCTTCGAGCCGATGAATCCGGCTGCTCCTGTTACTAATATTTTCATGTGAATAGAAATTTTGCTACAAAAGTAAACAAAAAAAAGGAAAGGCGATGGCTTTTTGCAGAATATTCACTATTTTTGCGCCAATTTATGTCGAAACCATTCATTCTAACAACAAACAAGATGAAAAAACTGATTGCCCTGGCAGCCGTGGCCGTGCTGCTGCCGACACTCTCCTTCGCTCAGGATGAGAAGAAGGACGAGAAGAAAAATGTGTTTACCCCCGTGGTTGAGAATGCCGTCACCTCCGTCAAGGACCAGCACCGCAGCGGCACTTGCTGGGCTTACAGCTCGCTGGGCTTCTTCGAGAGCGAACTGCTGCGCATGGGCAAGGGTGAATTTGACCTTTGCGAATCGTTCCTTGCCTACAAGACCTACATGGACCGTGCCGACAAGGCTGTCCGCACTCATGGCGACGCCAGCTTCTCCGAGGGCGGCTCGTTCTACGACGCTGTCTATTGCCTCAAGCACTACGGCATCGTGCCGCAGGAGGCTATGCCCTTCCCCGGCTCGCTCTACGGCGACTCGCTCTTCAACTTCACCCAGATGATGAAAGTGGCCGGCGCCGTCGTCAAGACTATCTCGTCCGAGGGCATCAAGAACCCCAACCCCGTGTGGAAGAAAGACCTCTCGAGCATCTTCGAACACTACTTCGGCGAACTGCCCGAGACCTTCGAATACAAAGGCAAATCGTACACCCCGCAGAGCTTCGTGCAGTATCTCGGCATCAACCCCGACGACTACGTCAGCCTCACCTCGTTCAACCACGAGCCGTTCTACGAGCAGTTTGTGATTGAGGTTCAGGACAACTGGCGCTGGGGCCTCTCGTACAACCTGCCGCTCGACGAGTTCATGGAGACGATGGACTATGCCGTCCGCAACGGCTACACCTTCGCCTGGGGCGCCGACGTCAGCGAGCGTGGCTTCAACAGCGCTACCGCCACCGTCACCGTTCCCGACACCAAGGTCGAGAGCAAGGAGGGCAGCGACGCCGTACGCTGGACAGGCGACAACGGCAAGGGCGAACCTCAGAAAAAATCCATCAAGGAACTCGAAATCACCCAGGAACTCCGTCAGCAGGGCTACGACAACTGGGAGACCACCGACGACCACGGCATGATCATCTACGGCATCGCCAAGGATGAGAACGGCAAGGAGTGGTACATGATGAAGAACTCATGGGGCGCACGTGGCCCGCACGACGGCTTTTGGTATGTCAGCAAGCCCTTCGTGGCCTACAAGACCATCAATATCCTCCTCCACAAGGACGCCGTTCCCAAGGACATCAAGCGCAAACTCGGCATCAAGTAAGAAAACGTTTGCCGCACCATCAGGGGCTGGGATTTCTCTCAGCCCCTTTTTCTTTTTTAACCCAAATCGGTCGTTAGGATATAACAATGCTTTTGCCCCTTCAGGGCGAAAGTTTCTTTTTGACATTTGAACCCATGGCGTTGCCCTGGGCTGGGTGCTCCATGCCCCTTCGGGGCGCTCGTTGCCGTCTGGGCTCGTTTTATTACTTGCGAAACTTGAATTAGAACAGGTTTTTGAAGAGGCGGAGAGGATTTGAGGCGGAGAGGGCTCAGACAAAATAAAAAAAAGCCGGCAAAGGAGTTTGCCAGCATACCGCAAATGTGGGGATAGTAACTTCTTCTGATTTGCGGTAGAGAGGGGGTAGAATTACTTCAGGGAGTAAACCACGTCTTCCTCGGTCTCGGTAGCGTTGAGCTTACCTTCGCGCAGAAGCCAGCCGATACCCATGAAGAGTTCTTCGTTCTTCTTAATCTTGGTGGCCTTCTTGAGGTCTTTCAGATTCAGGTTAGCGGTTTCGTTGAGTGCAGTCCAAATGAGACCTGCGAACTCACCAACTTTCGTTTCTAACATAGTTCCTTGTCTTTTATTTTTGGTTAATACTGTGCCTCCCTTTGGGAAAGGCGTTACCTAAAAACGCTGCAAAGTTACTGCGTTTTTATGTTATAAAACATATTTTTTGCGTTTTTTTTGTTAAAAAATGCTTTTTCGCCCTTCTACCACAGTGTGGGGCGGTGTCGGCGGGCTTCGTCGAGCGACAGCAAATCCTGCTGGCGGGCAGCAAAGCGTTCGCGGAGCTCCGCTTGGTGCTGCCGCAACTCGCTGACAAAGCCCTCGCTCGACGAGGGACTGAGCAGCTGGGCGGCGACACGCGAGTTCTGCGAGGCGTCCTTCACGTGGACAACCGGCGCATCGTACACCGGGGCTATCTTCAGCGCCGTGTGCATGTCGCTGGTGGTGGCACCACCAATCATCAGCGGGATGCGGAGCCCCGCCGCCTGAAGCTGTTCGGCCACCGTGACCATCTCGCCCAGCGAGGGCGTTATCAGGCCGGAGAGGCCTATGATGTCGGGATGGCACTCCTGGGCCTTGCGGACGATGTCCTCGGCCGGCACCATCACACCCATATCGATAATCTCATAGCCGTTGCAGGCCATGACGACGCTGACAATGTTCTTGCCGATGTCGTGCACGTCGCCCTTCACCGTCGCCAGCAGCACCGTCCGGCGGCTGTCAGGGGCAGCCACGCGCTTCATGAGCCCAGCACAGTCGGGGCACGTGCACCCTACCCCATGCGTCGGACGTTGCAGGGCGTCGATGGCAGGCTGCAGGATGCTCACCGCCTCCTTCATGGTGCGGGCAGCCTTGACCACCTGAGGCAGGAACATCTTTCCGTCGCCGAACAGCTCGCCCACCCTGTTCATACCGTCCATCAGCGGCCCTTCGATGACCGCCACAGGCGAAGGATAGACGGCGAGGGCCTCAGCCAGATCATCCGCCAGATGGGTGTCGTCGCCTTTCACCAGAGCCTGCTGCAAGCGGTCCGCAATGGAGGGAGAAGACGGATGTTCCGGATTACCCGGATTATCCGGATTATCCGGAGATTCCGGAAATTCCGGAGATTCCACTTCTTTACAAGAGCGAGGAATATACGCCGTCAGCCTTTCGGTGGCATCGGGACGGCGGTTGAACAGCAGGTCTTCAATCAACGTCAGCTCCTCCGTCGGGATGTCGGCATACTGTACGGAGGCAGAGGGATTGACGATGGCCATATCCATACCGGCGCGGACGGCGTGGTATAGGAACACGGCGTGAATGGCTTCGCGCAGGGGGTTGTTGCCGCGGAACGCGAACGAGAGGTTGCTGACGCCGCCACTGACATGGGCGCCAGGCAGGTTCTGCCGGATCCACTCGGTGGCGCGGATGAAGTCGAGAGCATAGGTGCTGTGTTCGGCAATGCCCGTGCCCACCGCCAGGATGTTCGGGTCGAAGATAATGTCCGACGGATTCATCCCCACCTCGGCGGTGAGCAGCCGGTAGGCACGCTTGCAGATGGCGATTTTGCGCTCGAAGCTGGTGGCCTGGCCCTGTTCGTCAAACGCCATCACCACGACGGCCGCTCCCAGGCGGCGCAGCTCGCGGGCATGGGCCACGAACGGCTCCTCGCCCTCCTTCAGCGAGATGGAGTTCACCACGGGCTTACCCTGTATGCACTTCAAGGCTGCGAGGATGACGTCCCAGTTAGAGGAGTCTATCATAAAAGGTACGCGCGCGACCTCTGGCTCGGCAGCCAGCAGGCGGAGGAAGTGCTCCATTTCGGCACGGGCATCGAGCAGCCCGTCGTCCATATTGATGTCGAGCATCAGCGCACCGTCCTCGACCTGTCGGCGGGCTATGGCGATGGCCTCGTCGTACTTATGTTCAGAGATCAGCCGCAGGAACTTGCGCGAGCCGGCTACGTTGCAACGCTCGCCGACATTGACGAACGCGCTGCCTTCGCCCGCCCCTGCCAGCGGGCGCAGAGGCTCAAGGCCCGACAGGAACAGCCCCTGATGGCTGTCGGCAGCGGGCGTATGCAGTCGGGCATCGGCCATCTTCGGCGCCAGCGCAGCGATGAACGCATCGGTGGTGCCGCAGCAGCCGCCGATGATGTTAACCAGCCCTTCGCGCAGGAACGCGGATGTCGTCTCGGCCCACTCGTCGGGCGTAGTGTCGTAGTTGCCCAGGGCATTCGGCAGCCCGGCATTGGGGTAGCACGAGATGTAGCAGGGTGCCTTCGACGCCAGCTCGCGGAGATAGGGTTTCATCTGGTCAGGTCCGAAGGAGCAGTTCAGTCCCACGGAGAACACCTCGTAGGGGCTGACGGAGGCGAGGAACGCCTCCAGCGTCTGTCCCGAGAGCGTGCGACCGGCATTGTCGCTGATGGTGACGGAGAGCATGACGGGCACCTGTCGTCCGACGCGCCGCATCGACTCCTCGGCAGCGGCGAGCGCCGCCTTGGCGTTCAGGGTGTCGAAAATCGTCTCTATCAGCAGCGCGTCCACGCCGCCCTCCAGCAGCGCCTCCATCTGCTCCGCATAGGCGTCAGCCAGTTCGTCGAACGAGATGGCGCGGAAGGCGGGGTCGTTGACGTCGGGGCTCATGGAGAGCGTCTTGCCCGTCGGCCCTACGGAGCCTGCCACGAAGCGGGGCTTCCGGTCGGTGGCGAACGCGTCGGCAGCCCGTCGGGCTATGGCTGCAGCGGCACGGTTGATGTCGCGCACGCGGTCGGCAGCGCCACAGTCGGCCAGCGAGATACGCTGGGCGTTGAACGTACAGGTCTCGATGATGTCGGCACCGGCACGCAGATAGCGTGTGTGGATATCCTCGATAATCTCGGGATGTATCAACGACAGCATGTCGTTGTTGCCGGTGGCCACGCCATACTGCTGCACCATGGTGCCCGTAGCCCCGTCAAGGAGCAGCACACGTTCTTGTATGAGCTGGGAGAGCGTTGTCATAAAAATCTTACTTCTTACCTCAAACTTCTTACCTCTAACCCCTAACCTCTAACCCCTAACCTCTCTCAATGCTTAAACATGCGGTCCATTTCGCGGCGGTCCTCCTTCTCCTTGATGGTCTGGCGCTTGTCGTACTCCTTCTTACCGCGTGCCAGGGCGACGACCACCTTGGCCAGCCCTTTCTCATTGATAAAGAGGCGCACGGGCACAATGGTGAACCCCGGGTTCTTCTCCTGCTGCTGCAGGGCACGCAGCTCCTTTTTGTTCAGTAGCAGCTTACGTTCGCGGCGGGCGTTGTGGTTGTTGTACGAGCCGTAGAAGTACTCGGCAATGTTCATATTCTTCACCCACAGCTCGCCATTCACAAAGTAGCAGTAGGTATCCACCAGGCTGACCTTGCCCAGACGGACGGACTTGATCTCCGTCCCTGTCAGGACGATGCCGGCGGTGTAGGTTTCCACGAAAAGGTAGTCGAACGACGCTTTCCGGTTTTTTATATTGATGGATGAGGGTTTCTTTTCCATGACGGGACGGCAATGCTTTTGCCCGCTTACCCGAAGGCAAGCGACAATTTGTTGAAAATGGTTTGAATGATGAAGGGCACCAGCAGGATGACCGCCGACACCATCAGGCTGAATGTCATGCGACGGTCTTCGCCAATCTGCAGCATGACGTCGGCGCCAACCCACACCACATAGACCACATAGAACTGCAGCACCCACTTGAACATCACCCACGCGGGGAACAGCCCCACCAGCAGGGTCAGGGCAAACACCACCGCGAACGAGTAGCCCACCAGCAGGGTGGTGTCGCGCCGGTCGGTCTCCATGTGGAGGTAGCGTGGTGCGGCCCATCCGACGACAGCCATCGACAGGTAGAACGCCACCACCAGCCCCAGGCTGGCAACGACGGCCTCGGCGAAGCCGCTCATGAACGCGCTGCCGAAGCCCTCGCGCAACAGGCGCCCCAGCAGCACCGCCAGACCGCAGCAGCAGGTGAGCGGGAAGAAGAAGGTCATCAGCATGTCGGGCCGGGGGCTCTCCTCGCGGATAGCCTCCCATTCCTGCCTCGGGCTGACCAGCAGCCGCCACAGACGGAGGAAAAGCTTTTTGAAATCGACCTTCACT
>JAILEU010000093.1 GCA_024697785.1 Bacteroidaceae bacterium
GCTGCATCCTGCTTTGCAAATCCGTCCTGTGTGCTAACGATTTTTTAGCGATAGCGGGGTTTTTCTTTTGCTCTGGTATCATCCAGTATGGATGATGTTATGGCTGTAGGCTTTTATCTGTAAGCTGGCTTACAAGGAAAAACATATAGACATAATAACTGAGACAAAGTATCTAGACAGAGCAAAAGGGTTTTGCTTGTTTTGGTTCATAGAAACACAGGTTCCTGCAAGTGAACCCCAAAATCAGTACACTTCAGTTCAAGGTTTAACGTTTAACGAACACGTCCTCAGACCTCAGACTTCAGACCTCAGACCTCTTACTTCCTTCTTACTTCTTACTTCTAACTTCTAACCACAAATAATTCCCGCCACTCATCGCGAGCAACGGGAACAGATACATCGTATCAAAAAAGTAAGCTTTTTTTGTGTCAGATAGACTATTCTTCGAACCTGACCGTTACCGAGCCGCGCAGCACGCGGTTTTCGTTCGGAAGGACGCGTTTCTCGTATGTATAGTATGATTCGGGGTAGTCCTCCCCATTGAACAAAAGCTGAAAATACTCTCCTTCGATGGGAATCTCTATAGAAAAGGTTATGGCCTTGTATCGTTCCTCGGGTATTTCCTTGAATGAGAATACAAACCCGTCGCTAATGTAGGAGAACAAGGCCGTGCCTGCCTGAAACACTTCATCGAAGTCCGTGGGGAGGTCTTCTTCATAGCCGTTAGAAATGATGTTGAAATCGGGATACGATACCCTAATCCATGTTAGAGGAGAATAGGATGTTACAGCAAACTTGTCGTTCAGCGGTTCTCTCGCTTTACGCCCGAACAGCGGAACATTGGCATAGATTTGCGCTCTTTCACGTACGCCGGCATAGGTGTACCTAGGACTATACCAAACCAGCCCACTTAAATACCTCGCTTCTATATAATCATTTATTTGCTTGCATTTGTTGTCTTGAAACCATAGGTATTCAGCCCATTCTTTGCTGCCTGACACAATGCCAAAGGCATCATGGTAATGTGTAGCAACAACCCTAAACATCATTTCTTCGTATCTGACAACCTCTTTTTCAGCTTCCCTTTCCATCTCAAATTCTTTTGCAGAGGAATCCCAAGTGGGCCAAATGACAGTAAGTTCGTCGGAAATGTCTTCTAGTGCCGTAATAAAAGCATTTTTCAATATAATGCCCCCTAGCATCTTAGAAGTGCTATCTGGTTTGACGCTGTCACCGAGAAGAAGGTTGCTATCAAATTGATCCTCCTCTTCTACTGAGTGAGGTATGCCTGTGTAATCATTGCACGAAAAAAAAACACAGAGAAAAAAGGAAAAAAATAGTTTGTTCTTCATTTCGGGTGAATAATGTTAGTCGTAAGGGAATACATACATTTTTCTATTATTGGAAGAGAAATATAACGAAGAGTTTATGTTCCAACTATCGTATTTCGAATACCACCCATCGTCGTAAAGGCCGTTAAAACCCCAATTCATCCCATATTCAATAATAGTAGGATTGGAATATTCAATCTCTATCTTTTCTCTTATTGGGCGTGGCATTCCATTTCCTGGATGGTCATATACCCATTCATAAAAAATATTATATTGGGTCGCATAGGCTCTGTAACGGTCTATGATCAAAACATGACCAAAGTGCGTGTTGTTTTCAAATCCATACGCTTCAACAATTACAGGCATGTCATGAATTAAGCTGCTATTTATGGTTTGAGGATTATATGATGAGTAAGAAAATGATATATTCTCATTATCGAAGTAATAACTTAAACTTCCTTCAGCTGCAGAAGTATCATAGTTTCCATATTCTGATTGAATAATTATCCCTATGCCGGCAATTAGACTTGCTGCAGAAGAAGATCCCGTCGTATTATACATGCTGTTCCATGTATTTGGTGAAGTGCTCACTATGTACATGTTCGTACTATAAGAGACATTCCCGACTACAGCGGTACAAAAAATTGAAGAAGGCGCATTAACTGGGACGCCATTCTTGTCATGTAAATACTTTGCCATCTGGGCTCCTGCGACAGCCATACATCCCGCAGGTGCATTTTCAAAAGAATTTGACTTTCTTGGACAAAATGTGTTGTACCCGACCCCTTGCCCCCATTGGGTTGATATCAAGTGATTTGTGTTCATTAGTGTAACACCTTCATTGGTGATGCCAACAACCTCCCAATGCCCTTCTAGATAATAAGGGTCAATAGAGGGATTATCTATTATTATCAATAATGAATCGGGAATATGTCTTGTTTCACTCTTGCCACGGAAGATGTACTCTTCATCTGCATTGATAGCTTTCCAGAAATCCGCATAGCATAACATTTCCTTCCAAGTTTTCCCGTCTATCATTTCGGGTTGTCCTTCGAAGGTGCGAAGATTTAGAATTTCCTTTTCTGAACATTCTATCCATGCCATTACATTTTCAGGAGCTTCTTTTAGGGAAAAACACCCCACTTCACCTGACGCTAACACAACAGGTGCACGCTTGTCTGCCGATATGATTTCCCAGCCTTCATTGTAGTTCAGCAGATAGGCAAGTGTTGCCTCGTCATTCAGCCCTAAGGGAACGATTTCTTGAATGGCAAAGTCCTTTCCCTGCCCCTTTGCCAACAGTTCCTTGAAATGGATGTAAGCCTCCACGTCCTTGTCCGAGACGAAATACGCCGTATCCAATGCCGAGAAGTCTATCTCGTCGAGCGGATTCTTTTCGGCACGAGTTCCTCCATCCCACGTCAGGGGCGTATCTGAGGGCGTCAAACTGTCCTGATTACATGAAACCATTGTGAGCAACAGTAGTAGGGTTGCTGCAAAGATAATGCTTTTTTTCATTTGAATAAGAATTATTGTTTGTTTTTCAGTTCTGTGCTTTCACGTGCGAGTGTATATTTATTCTGAATGAAGGAGAAAGTGGCACTTCGCACATCGCGAAGCGCCGCTTTGACTTGAGTATCGAAAACAATCTCCGTTTCTATTCGAGGACAAACTTTTTAACGATTTCTTTGTCGTCTATCCATATAAGGACGATATAGGTGTCCGGCTCCCATGCGCTGGTGTCGATGGACACAGAACGCCCACTCACCTTCTGCCTATGGACAACCTTGCCCGTCGTATAGCTGTAGATAGTCAGTTCCCATGAATCAAAGGTGTTACCCCTCATTGGCTGCCCGCTATCCACATTTTCACTCAGCGAGATGTTTATGTAGCTATTGCCACCATTTATATTGGCCATGAGATGAAGAATAGGATCTATTTGTAGTATGGGTTCGGCCCGTAGTTTGAACTCAATAACCTTATCGCCTTTAACGCAATGTAATGTTGCCGAAGAGAAACTCGTACTATTCAAAAAATAGACGCTTATAGTATTGCCAGACGTGCTTATAGTCGGGGGATTTGAACTTGTACAACTAACGGTTGCGCCGTTAAAATCGCTTGATGTCAAATAGACAACCAAGCCCTGCTTTACTTGGATGAGACTACCATCATAGAAAGTCCCTGATATGACTTGGTATGGCGTGGGTACAGTTTGCAAATAGGTGCCGGTGAAGCCATCTGCGGTATTAATATACTTGGTCAGCGTCTTAACGAGTGTTCCACCAGGCTTATACACTTCTGCAACAAGTGTTTCCTTGATATGCAGTTTGCTGCTGTTATTGATTTGCAATTGATTTGCTGCAGGAAAATTAGTCGTGCAATAGTTCGGAAGCGATGTCTTGCCCTGCATGCTCCAAGTTACATTCCAACTCGGCGGAAGATCCTCCACAAAGTATGTAGAAGGAGCTCCAGGGATTGTAGGACCAGATAAAGATAATTGAACTCTTTTAAAAAACCTCTTTGTTTGACTTGGGAGATAAATAGAAGGAACATCATTAAGTTGATGTCTGACAATAGGACCTTGACCCCATTTAGATTCATAAACCCCATTCCCCAAATAACGGGCAGAATGGTCGCCTGCATACAAAACTATATCATAATCATCGTTCTGTGTGCATTCATAATAACTTCCATCATTCCAATATGGAGTAAGGTAGTATCCATTCTCAGGGTGAGGTGCTATCTCATCCCTGCCATTAATCCAAACCATACCGCCTCCTTGCGACATGTGCCAAGCGTATGAATGACAATTATATTTAAGGGATGGTAATCCTACAATTGAATCCAGTGAAACATTATTATCTTGAACAACACTCATAATAATCGAGTATTGCTCTGATGGATTTAAGTCAGTTCCTACCCATTGAAAAACACTTTCTAGTTGCGTCCCGTTTGGCGTAGTGATGTTGTAAACTGGTTCATAATGTCCACTATAATACAATAGTCTTGAAAAGCGTTGTACGTCTCTTTCCGAAAAAAAACATGTTTCCATTATTTTTTTCATTGGAATAGAGTGGATACCACTAAAAATATCAGGATAATTTAAAATGGTTTCAAAACCATCCAAAATAATATCCTCATAGTCTTTTGACCAACCTCCTTTCTTTATCTTTTCAACAGATTCACTCGTAGCGAGAATGTGCTCATAAATAAGATATTTGATGGAAAAAGCTCCTTTTGTAGAGTCTTCGGCTTCAAGTATTTTATCTACTTGATTTGGTAACTCTTTGTATTCAAGAAGAAGCACATCGAGAAATTTTCTCTACTAAAGAACTCTGCAAATCCGTTATATCTTTTTAATACGTTATCAAATTTATGGTGGCCTTCATCAAACAAAATGTAATTAATTACAAGGGGATTATTCACGCATGTTTGAAGCAGTTCCTCCGTAGTTAGTTTTCTAAGCTGGTCGGATGAAATCTGATTTATGCTATCATTTTGTTCTATCGTTGAAAGAGAATTGCTGACGGTGGCTATCTCTGTTGCAAGAATGGTTGAAAAAGAGATGCTTATTACTAGAAAAAGTAAGAAATGACGCCTCATAGTATATTTGTAAGGATATTTATCCATTCAGGATCAGGATTAAAACTATATATAAGACACCATTCCAACTTATACAAGTCGGTACTACCGTTTTCTGATTTGAGAGGACTTCCATCTTCACAATAAACATCACTAAAAAGAGAAGACTTTAGCAGATTATAAATATAATAAATCTTTTTCTCATTCCAATGGGCAGTAAAAACGCCGCAAAAATGAGCATCACGCTCATCCATAGAGTCTAAGATTGTTATCAACCAATCAGGTAACTCTTCCTTGTCAACAAGGTTCACACGTGTTATATATTCTGTACTATCCGACACTTCTAGAGAATCAGAAGGGGGCATGCCTTCCCATGACAGACCAGTACCTACATTAAGGCCACTATTGCAGGAAGTCAGCCCAGCAACCAGAAAAAACAAGCAAAGCGGAAGTACCCGCCTCATGTTCTTAAATAATACTTTCTGTTTCATCTTGTCTCGTTTTAAAGTTGATACTATATTCCTATTCTTTTTTATTCTATTTCAAACTCCCCTTCCCACCATGTGCCATAGGCATAGATAGAGAGTTCGTACTCGCCAGCAGGAAAAGATGACAAGGAAATCACCTGTGTTGACGCTACGCCGAAAGCGGCAGAATAGACAACCGTGTTGGTCTGACTATCCGTGATAACTACCTGCGAAGAAGCAGACGGGGTGAAGAAGAGAGTCAGAGAATTGTTCTCTAAGGAAGCTGTAACCAATTCGGAGGGACTTTTTCCTCCATCTTGTTCAGGGTTCCCTCCTTCTAATTTCAATTGGAGTATGATCTCATCTCCAAAACTATTCATGCACGCAAAGCATGAAACAAACAAAAACAAAAACAGCTTTTTCATAGTGAAACATTTTTAAAAACTACGGTGCAAAGGTAATGAAAAAGCCTATTGCGTTAGCGTTTCAAAATCGTTTCAAAATGAAAAAGAAGGGGCTTGAAACGTTTTTGAAACGTCGCAAGCCCTTTGCACTCAGTCGGTTTATCCTCTTTTTCAGAATGAGGAAAAAAAGATGATTTGGTAAAGGTCTTGGGGCAGCTTTTCTTTCAAGCGGTGTTTCTGCACGCGAACCGTGCTGTCGGAAATGCCCAGAATCTCTTCAGCCTCCTCGGTCTTGAAGCCGAGGATGTAGCAGGCCGAAACCATTTTTTCTGTCTGGTTCACCTTCTTCCCTTCCGTTTGCAGTATCTCGTAGAAATCGGTGAAGCAGACATTGAGGTCGTGACGGATGGCGGCACGTTCCTCCTTCCGAAGGAAGTGTTCGCTGCCGTGCAAGTACTTCTGTACCAGTTGCCACGACAAGCCTTGACGGAACTGGTGGGCACAGATGCGGATGCGGCTCTCGTAGTCCGTCGGGGCGATGGTTTCCAGCTCGTCGATGTGCTGAAGGGCCTCCTGATAGGCGGTTTTCAGCCTGTCGGCTTCCTCCTTTGCCTTGGTCAGTTCGGTCTTCTGCCTCTCCTCCTGCATCTGGGCCTGCTTCAGCTGGTCGGTGACTTGGATGTACTGTTTTTTCTTGCGGTTAGCCAAGCTCAACGACCAGGCAAGGACGGCCAAAACAGCGGCGACTAACGCCAGCGCACTAAGGCTCAACGTCCAGATCAGGCGGCGATGCTCGTTCTCCATTCGCTGCTGCTCCATCTCCACACGATGGTCGTTCATCACCTGGCGGATGGCCTGCTGGTTGCTGATGGTATAGAGGGAATCGATGTAATGGTCATGACGCTGGATGTAGTATTGAATGGAATCTGCTTTCCCAACGCGGGAAGCAAGGGAGGCCATTTGCAGATAGTCGTAGGCAAAAGAGGCAGGGGCAGGCTGACAAGAAAGGGAACGGTTGTAGTAGTGCCAGGCAGAGTCGAGTTGGTTTTGTTCTTGAAAAATAAAGGCTTTCAGACTATAAGAGCCGTACAAAGCACTTTTGTCTTTGGTATGAGAGATTTTGTAATCAAGATTTTCATGTGCTTTTACGTAGTCATGGTTGTCATAAGCCTCTATCTTTGCCAGTTCGAAATGGGCATCATTGATTACATAGCCACGGGCATGGGGGTTACTAAGCGCTCGCTCAAGGTGCTGTTTGGCTATCGCATATTCTTCCTTATATAAATAGCGTTGTCCCAAACGTAAATCTAAAAAAGCGACCGTTGAACTGTCAGCCAGACGGATAAGGTTTTCTTTGGAACATTTCAGTTCATGGGTGGCCTCATCATACAGGTTACGAAAAAGGTAGTGCAGTCCTAAGTTCTGCTCAGCAAGGGCATAGTAGCGGATAAGCGTATCGGGGAAGAGGCTCTTGGCTTTTAGGAAGGCATCCGCCCCATTGACGCCATCGCTCATTTCCTTATAGACGCAGCCCAGCGTGTACCACGCCATGGCGGCGTGGTAGTCGGGGCGGCGGGGCGTGCCGTAGTAGGCGGTGGCGATGCGGGCGAGGCTGTCGGACGTCAAGGGGACGTCGCACTTGTAGTCTATCTGCGTCCGCAGCCAGGCGTAATAGGCAGCCTCCCCCTTACGGGGGAAATTAGGAATTAGGAATGAGGAATTAGGAATTACGGGCTGCGCTTGGCTTTCGTCCGCAGGGTTTTCGTCTGTATGGTTAATTTCTAAATCCTCATTCCTAATTCCTAATTGCCAGGGCGACATCGCCCTGGCTATGCTGTCCAGCAGGGCGCGGGCGGCGTGGGGGTCGGACTCCATGAGGGCTTCGGCACGGACGAGGGAAGCGCGGACGGCCTTTTCGTCACTCCGCCTGAAGGAGGGGTGACCGGCATCGCCGCAAGAGATTAGGCTGGCGGCAAGCAGAAGCAGGAACGCAAAAAGAAGACGGAGAAACGGTTTGGGCATTAATGTAAGATGTAAGTTATAAAATTGGGTTAGAGGTTAGGGGTTAGAGCTCAGAGCATCTGGGCGGTGCGGCGGAGGGCGGCGAGGAAGGCATCGACGTCGGCCTCGGTGTTGTAGAGGGCGAAGGAGACGCGGACGGTGCCGGGGATGCCGAGGCGCTCCATGAGGGGCTGGGCACAGTGGTGGCCGGTGCGGACGGCAACGCCCTGATGGTCGAGCAGGATGCCGACATCGGCGGGGTGGGCGTCGCCGAGGTTGAAGGAGATGAGCGACGAGGGCTGGCCGTAGATATGGACATCGGGGAGGGTGCCGAGGCCGTCGAGGGCGCGGCGGACGAGCGACTGCTCGTGGGCGGCAATGGCGGGGAGGCCGAGGGCGCTGACGTAGTCGAGGGCACGGGCGGTGGCGATGGTGCCGATGAAGTCGGGGGTGCCGGCCTCGAACTTGTAGGGGAGCTCGTTCCACGTGGTGCCGCTGAAGCGGACGTGACCTATCATCTCGCCGCCGCCCTGGTAGGGGGGCATCTGCTCGAGCCAGCGTTCGCGGCCGTAGAGAACGCCGACACCCGTAGGGCCATAGACCTTGTGGGCGCTGAAAGCGTAGAAGTCGCAGCCGAGGGCCTGCACATCGACGGGGATATGGGGGGCACTCTGGGCGCCGTCGATGGCTACGGGGACGCCGTGAGCGTGGGCGATGCGGATGACGTCCTCGACGGGGTTGACGGTGCCAAGAACGTTGCTGATGTGGGCGACGCTGACGAGACGGGTGCGAGGGGTGAAGAGGCGCTGAAAGGCCTCCATGTCGAGACGGCCGTCGTCGGTGACGGGGATGACGCGGAGCACGGTGCCGCGGCGCTGGCCGAGTAGCTGCCAGGGGACGATGTTGCTGTGGTGCTCCATCTCGCTGACGATGATTTCGTCGCCCTCGTGGCAGAAGGCTTCGCCGAACGAGGTGGCGAGGAGGTTGATGCTCTCGGTGGTGCCGCGAGTGAAGAGGATTTCGGCGGCGGAGGCGGCGCCGAGGTAGCGGCGGACGGTCTCGCGGGCAGCCTCGTGGCGGTCGGTGGCCTCCTGCGACAGGCGGTGGACGCCACGATGGACGTTGGCGTTGACGGTGGTGTAGGCGTCGGCAATGGCGTCGATGACACAACGCGGTTTCTGCGTGGTGGCAGCATTGTCGAGATAGACCAGCGGACGGCCATACACCTCGCGGGCAAGAAGGGGAAAGTCGGTTCTTATTTTTGCAACGTCAAGCATGGTTATCATTTTTCGTTTTTCGTTTAACGTTTAAGGTTTAACGACGCTGCAGCAGTATTATAAAAAATGAACTATGAAGAATGAAAAATGAAAAATAAATAGCTTTGCATGCAGCTAACCATTATTCATGAACCATTAATCATTAATCAAAAGGACGTGTTCGTTAAACGTTAAACCTTAAACAATTACTCATAGGACGTGTTCGTTAAACGTTAAACCTTAAACGTTAAACCTTAAACGTAAATTATCAATTATCAATTGCGCCGAAGGTGCCACAACTGCCGCAGGCTACACAATGGTTGAGGTCGCCGCGCAGACGGGCGTCGGCCATCATGCGCAGGCGTTCGCGGAGGCCGTCGATGGACACCTTGTCAACGACTTCGTTCAGGAAAGCGGAGAGAAGCAGCAGACGCGCCTCGTGGCGGGGGATGCCGCGCTGCTGAAGGTAGAAGAGGGCTTCCTCGTCGAGCTGGCCGACGGTGGCGCCGTGCGAGCAGCGGACATCGTCGGTGTCGATGATGAGCTGCGGCTGGGCATAGGCGCGGGCGGTGCGGCTGAGGCAGATGTTACGGCTTGTCTGCTGCGAGTCGGCACCCGGGCAATGGGGATTGACCTGCACAAGGCCCTCGAAGCGGCCCACGGCTTCTTCGTCGAGAATCTGCTTGAACAGCTCGCGGTCGCGGCAGCGGGGGGCTCGGTGGGTGACGGTGACGGCATTCGTCACCTGCTGCGTGCCCGAGGCGATGGTCATGCCGGAAACGTCGGCTGTGGCTCCTTCGGCACACATATCCAACAACAGGCTATTGGTGATGCTGGCTCCACCAAGGCAGAATATCCCCAACGTCAGGTGGCCCGAGTTGTATGAATCCATTTTGTTCAACCAGACCGACTTTGTCCCCTGCTCCTGAAGCAAATAGAGGTTCAGCCTGGCATCTTTACGAACATCAGCGATGATGTCGCGCTTGACCTTGAAGGGACGGTTGACGGCGGTACGGTCGGTGATGACCACATCGGCCTCGCTGCCCTCACGAAGGTAGATGAAAACGCCTTGTTCAATCTTCAGCTTATCCTTCTTGCCGAGCAGCTGGGTCAGATAGATAGGCTTCTCGATCTTTACGCCAGCAGGGACTTCAATCTGGATGCCGTCGTCACCAACATCGGAGATCACGGCACCATTCCCAAGGTCTTTCAACACTTTATCCATATTACCTCATTCTTTAACCCTTTAACCAATCGTAGCCGCGCTCTTCGAGCTCCTGTGCCAACTCGGGGCCGCCGGTCTTGACGATACGGCCCGCGTAGAGCACATGGACGACGTCGGGGCGGATGTAGTTAAGCAGCCGCTGATAATGGGTGATGACGATGACGGAGTTCTGCGGTGTGTGGAGCTTGTTGACGCCCTCGGCGACGATGCGGAGGGCATCAATGTCGAGGCCGGAGTCCGTCTCGTCAAGGATGCTCAGCAGGGGCTCAAGCATGGCCATCTGGTAGATTTCGTTGCGTTTCTTCTCGCCGCCGCTGAAGCCTTCGTTGACGGAGCGGTTGGCGAGCTTGCTGTCGAGACCGACAAGGGCACGCTTCTCCCGCATCAGCTTCAGGAAGTCGGCAGCCTCGAGGGGAGGCAGGCCGCGATAGGTGCGCTGGGCATTCACGGCGGTACGCATGAAGGTGGTCATGCTGACGCCAGGTATCTCGACGGGATACTGGAAGGAGAGGAAAAGGCCTTCGTGGCTGCGGTCCTCGGGCGTCATGCCGAGGAGGTCCTTGCCGCGGAAGGTGACTGTGCCTTCGGTGACGGTGTAGGCTGGGTGTCCGACGAGGACGTTGCTCAGCGTACTCTTGCCCGAGCCGTTAGGGCCCATGATGGCATGCACCTCGCCCTCGCCGACGGTGAGGTTGATGCCCTTCAGTATTTCTTTGCCTGCAATCGAAGCGTGGAGGTTTTCTATCTTTAACATCAAGGGATTTACTATTTGACTATTTACGATTTACTATTTTTAAGCAGCTGAATCACCACTCTCTCTAAACGCTAAGGGTCAACTTATCCGACCGAGCCTTCGAGGGAGACGCTGAGCAGCTTCTGGGCTTCAACGGCGAACTCCATAGGCAACTTGTTGAGCACCTCTTTGGCATAGCCGTTGACGATCAGTCCGATGGCGTCCTCGGTGGGGATGCCACGCTGGTTGCAGTAGAAGAGCTGGTCCTCGCTGATTTTGGAGGTGGTAGCCTCGTGTTCGACGACGGCCGTCTCGTTGTGGATGTCCATGTAGGGGAAGGTGTGAGCGCCACACTGGTCGCCCAGCAGCAGCGAGTCGCATTGGCTGTAGTTGCGTGCGCCGTCGGCTTTCTCACCCACGCGGACAAGGCCACGGTAAGCATTGGAGCTCCGGCCGGCAGAGATGCCCTTGGAGATGATGGTGCTGCGGGTGTTGCGCCCAAGGTGAATCATCTTGGTGCCGGTGTCGGCCTGCTGGTGGTGGTTGGTGACGGCCACGGAGTAGAACTCGCCGACAGAGTTGTCGCCGGAAAGCACACAGCTGGGGTACTTCCACGTGATGGCGGAGCCGGTCTCGACCTGCGTCCACGATATCTTGCTGTTCACGCCGCGGCAATGGCCGCGCTTGGTGACGAAGTTATAGACGCCGCCGCGCCCCTCGGCATCGCCTGGGTACCAGTTCTGGACGGTGCTGTACTTGACTTCAGCACGGTCGAGGACAACGATTTCGACGATGGCGGCATGCAGCTGGTTCTCGTCGCGCATGGGGGCTGTGCAGCCCTCAAGGTACGAGACGTAGGCGTCGTCGTCGGCCACGATGAGGGTGCGCTCGAACTGTCCCGTGCCCGCCGCGTTGATGCGGAAGTAGGTGGACAGCTCCATAGGACAGCGGACGCCCTTGGGGATATAGACAAACGAGCCGTCGGAGAACACCGCCGAGTTAAGGGCGGCGTAGAAATTGTCGCGGTAGCTGACGACAGAGCCCAGATACTGGCGCACGAGGTCGGGGTATTCGCGGACGGCCTCGCTGATGGAACAGAAGATGATGCCCTTCTCCTTCAGCGTCTCCTTGAAGGTGGTCTTCACCGACACGGAGTCCATGACGGCATCGACGGCCATGCCTCCGCTGAGGGCGAGGCGCTCCTCAAGGGGAATGCCGAGTTTGTCGAACGTCTTCATGACGGCTGGGTCGATGTCGTCAAGCGAATGCGGCCCCGCAGCCTTCCGGCGCGGGTCGGCATAGTAGGATATGGCCTGAAAGTCGATGGGCGGTATGGTGAGGTGTGCCCACGTGGGACACGTCATCGTCAGCCAATGGCGGTAGGCCTTCAGGCGGAAATCGAGCAGCCATTCCGGCTCGCCCTTCTTGGAAGAGATGAGGCGTACGACCTCCTCGCTGAGTCCCGGCCCGATGATATCGGTGGCGACGTCGGTGGTGAAGCCGTACTTGTATTTCTCCTCGGTGAGCTGACGGATTTCCTTGTTTGATTCGTCGGATTTCATTTACACAGCCTCCTCGAATGATTGGCGTTGTTTCTTTTGGGTTTTTCCGGAGCTTCCGGACTTTCCGGACTTTCCGGAGATTCCGGAATCCTCGGCATCCTCGGCATCGTCGGCTTCGTCGGCTTCGTCGGGATGCGTTTCCTTCCAATGATCTATCTGCTCGCGGACGTCCTTGATGAAAAGGCCGGTTGAGCGGTAGAGCGGGTAGAAGAACAGCGAGGCTTCCTTCTTCTCGTGGCTGAGCAGGCTCTCGTGGGTGTCGAACGTCTCGATGCCGATGAACAGCAACCCGATGACCAGCGCATTGGTGATGACGCCAACGACGCCGCCCAGCAGGCGGTTTACCCATCCTAGCCCTGCCGTCTTCAGCAGACCGGCGATGAGCCATGCTATCAGCGAGAAGATGAGGGGCACGGCAATCAGAATCAGCACAAAGGCGATAATCTGGGTTGTCTTTTCCGATGTGCCGAGGAGGGGCGTCAGCTTGGCCGCTACCGAAAGATAGATCCTCTTGCCGATAATCAGTCCGGCAATCAGTCCGGCAAGCCCCAGCACCCGCTTCACCAATCCGTCCTTGATGCCCGTCACAAGGCCTACGACCAGCAGGACAGTCACGATGATGTCAATCAGCTCCATAGTGTCAAAGCGTCTGCTTCACCTCCACCTGCTGGAAGGTCTCGATGAGGTCGCCCACCTGAATGTCGTTACAGCCGACGAGGCTGATGCCGCACTCGAAGTTGGTGCCCACCTCCTTGACGTCGTCCTTGAAGCGTTTGAGGGCATTGATGTCGCCGGTGAAGATGACGATGCCGTCGCGGATGAGGCGAGCCTTGTCGCTGCGCTTCACCTTGCCCTCCTTCACCATAGCACCGGCCACGAAGCCCACCTTGCTGATGTGGAACACCTCGCGCACCTCGATGGTCGAGGTGACCTCCTCCTTGACGACGGGGGCCAGCATGCCTTCCATAGCAGCCTTGACCTCTTCGATGGCGTCGTAGATGATGCTGTAGAGGCGGATGTCGACGCCCTCGTTCTCGGCCACCTTGCGTGCGCCCTGAGAAGGACGCACCTGGAAGCCGACGATGATGGCCTGCGAGGCTGCCGCCAACTGGACGTCGCTCTCGGAAATCTGACCGACGGCCTTGTAGATGACGTTGACCTGAATCTTGTCCGTGCTGAGTTTGATGAGCGAGTCGGACAGGGCTTCGATGGAGCCGTCGACGTCGCCCTTGACGATGATGTTGAGCTCCTGAACGCCGCCCTTGGCGATGTCGCGTCCGATGTCCTCGAGGGTTTTGCGCTTCTGGGTACGCAGTCCCTGCTCGCGTTGCAGCTGCTCGCGGTCGGTGGCGATGGCGCGTGCCTCCTGCTCGGTGTCGAACACGTGGAAGCTGTCGCCGGCCTGTGGCGCGCCGTTGAGACCGAGGATTAGCACCGGCTCCGACGGCCCAGCCTTCTTGACCCGCTGTCCGCGCTCGTTGAACATAGCCTTGATGCGGCCATAGTGGGTACCGGCCAGCACGATGTCGCCCATGTTGAGCGTACCGTTAGAGACGAGCACCGTGGCCACGTAGCCACGTCCCTTGTCGAGCGTCGATTCGATGACCGAACCCGTGGCCTTACGGTTGGGGTTGGCCTTCAACTCCAGCATCTCAGCCTCGAGCAGCACCTTTTCCATCAGCTCTTCCACGCCGATGCCCTGCTTGGCAGAGATGTCCTGCGACTGATACTTACCGCCCCAGTCCTCCACGAGGAGGTTCATCTGTGCCAGCTCGCCTTTGATTTTCTCGGGGTCGGCATGAGGTTTGTCAATCTTGTTGATGGCGAACACCATGGGCACGCCGGCGGCCTGAGCATGGCTGATGGCCTCGCGTGTCTGGGGCATGACGCTGTCGTCGGCTGCCACGATGATGATGGCGATGTCGGTCACCTGTGCGCCGCGGGCACGCATGGCGGTGAACGCCTCGTGGCCCGGCGTGTCGAGGAAGGTGATGCGGCGGCCGTCCTCAAGCGTGACGTTGTAGGCGCCGATGTGCTGGGTGATGCCGCCGGCCTCGCCGGCAATGACGTTCGACTTGCGGATATAGTCGAGCAGCGATGTCTTACCGTGGTCCACATGGCCCATGACGGTGACGATGGGGGCGCGGGGCTGGAGGTCAGCCTCGTCGTCGGCCTCCTCGGTGACGGCCTTGGCCACGTCGGCGCTGATGAACTCGGTGGTGAAGCCGAACTCCGAGGCGACGAGGTTGATGGTCTCGGCATCGAGACGCTGGTTGATGGAGACCATGATGCCGACGCTCATGCAGGTGCCGATGACCTGCGCCACGCCCACGTTCATCATGCTTGCCAGCTCGTTGGCGGTAACAAACTCCGTCAGCTTCAGCACCTTGCTGCCTGCCTGTTCCTCGGCAATCTGCTCCATCTGACGGTTGAAGGCCTGCTCGCGCTTCTCCTTACGATATTTGGCGGAGGCGGACTTCTGCTTGTTGGTCAGACGGGCCAGCGTGTCCTTCACCTGCTTCGAGACGTCGCCCTCGCTGAGCTCGTTCTTCTCGAGGATGCGCCGTGCGCGGTCGCGGTCGCGGTCGGCGCCGCGGCTGCGGCGGTCGTCGCGACGGTTGCCGCCGCCATTGTTGTTGGAGGATTGCTGCTGGCTGGCCACAGCTGCGCCGGCCTTGTTGATGTCCACGCGCTCGCTGCCGCCGATGCGGTTACGTTTCTTCTTCTGCGAGTCGGTACTTCCCGCCGCCTTCGAGCCATCCTTGCGGATATCTTTGAGGATGCTCTCGCGCAGCTGCTTGCGCTGCTCCTGACGGACTTTCTCTTTCTCCTCGCGTTCTTTCTTCTTCTCTTCCTTCGACTTCTTCTTCGGACGAGTCGATTGGTTGATGGCGCTAAGGTCAACCTTTCCGAGCACGGTGAGGGGCTTCATCTGAAGGTCTGAGTGGTCGAACTCGAAGATCTCTTCTTTCTTCTCCGCAGGCTGCTCGGCAGGTGCCGGCTTCTCGGCGTCCGCCTGGGGCTGTTCCGCCTGGGGCGCTTCAGTCTCTGTCTTGGCGGCAACGGCAGGCTCCGTTTCCTCTTTTTTAGCCGCCTCGGGCTGGGCCTTCGTCTCCTCCGGCGCAGGCTGTGCAGACGGCCTTGTCCCGTCCTCTGCCTCCTGCGGCTGGCTGTCACGGCCCTGTCTGTCAGACGAGTCTGCCCCAGCTGTCTGCTCCTGCGGCTCAGCAGGCTTTGCCTCGGCCAGCGCGGGTTCGGTAGCTGCGGGGACATCACCTGCGGGCTTCTCCTCGGCCGGCTGGACGGTCTCTTCAGCCTTGTGAGCAGGCTTGTCCGCTTCGTGTGCGGCAGGCTTGGGCTCAGCCTTGGGCTCGGCAGGCTTGGCAGCGGGCTTGGCGGCGGACGATTTCTTCTTGCCGCTGAGCGCGTCGAGGTCTATCTTGCCCACAGGCGTGAAACGCGGCTTCACCTCGTCGGGGACGACGGTCTCCACCATCTCAGGCTCTTTGGGCGTTGAGGCTTTCTTCTCGCGCTCTTTCTCCTTTTCACGTTCGGCCTGGTAGCGCTCCTTTATCTCCTGACGGGCGGCCTGACGCTTGTCGGTCTCCTTGCGGATGCTCTTGTCGTGGGCAAACTGAGTGGTCAGCAATTCCACCTGCTCATCAGTCAACTTGGCGTTCAGGTCGTCGCTGGTGGGGAGCCCCTTTTTCTCGAGGAACTCGATGGCGGTGTACTTGCCGATGTTCAAATCTTTGATTACCTTACTTAATCTTGCCATCTACGGATTCTTAAGATTGAAAAATGAAAAATGAAGATTGAAGGTTGACGGGGTTTAGTCCTCTTCAAATTCTGCGCGAAGGATGTCGAGCACATTGTCGATGGTCTCCTCCTCGAGGTCGGTCTTCTTGAGCAGTTCGTCGCGGGGAACGGCCAGCACGCTCTTGGCGGTGTCGAGGCCGACGCCGATGAACTGGTCAATGATCCACTGGTCGATCTCGTTGGCGAACTCCTCGAGATAGACGTCTTCTTCCTCCTGGCTGTCGTCGATCTCGCGGAAGACGTCGATGGTGTATTCGGTGAGCATGCTGGCGAGTTTGATGTTCGCGCCGCCCTTACCGATGGCGAGGGATACCTCGTCGGGCTTCAGATAGACCTCCACCTTGTGGTTCTCGGTGTCCATGACGAGACTGGATACCTCGGCGGGACGGAGGGCGCGCTTGATGAAGATTTCGATGTTCGACGAGTAGTTGACGACGTCGATGTTCTCGCCGCGCAGCTCGCGGACGATGCCGTGTATGCGGCTGCCCTTGACGCCGACGCAGGCGCCGACGGGGTCAATACGGTCGTCGTAGCTCTCGACGGCAATCTTGGCGCGCTCGCCGGGGATGCGGGCGATGCGACGCACGGTGATGAGGCCGTCGTTGATCTCAGGCACCTCCTGTTCCAGCAGACGCTGCAGGAAGACGTTCGACGTGCGGCTGAGGATGATCTTCGGATTGTTGTTCTCGTTGTCGACACGATGAACAACGGCACGGACGGTCTCGCCCTTGCGGAAGAAGTCGCTGGGAATCTGCTCGGTCTTGGGCAGGATGAGCTCGTTGCCCTCGTCGTCGAGCAGCAGCAGCTCTTTTTTCCAGATCTGATAGACCTCGGCAGCGATGACCGTGCCGACGCGCTCCTTGTACTTGTTGTAGAGGCTGTCCTTCTCGAGCTCGAGAATCTTGGCAGCCAGCGTCTGGCGCAGGGTGAGGATGGCGCGGCGGCCGAAGTCGGCAAACTGCACCTCTTCGGTGACCTCTTCGCCGGCCTCGTAGTCCTCGTCAATCTTCTGCGCCTCCGAGAGGGCGATCTGCGTGTTGGGGTTCGTGAACTCCTCGTCGTCCACCACCTCGCGGTTGCGGTAGATTTCAAAGTCGCCCTTGTCGGGGTTGACGATGACGTCGTAGTTAGCATCGCTGCCGTACATCTTAGCGATGACGCTGCGGAAACTCTCCTCCAGCACGCTGATGAGGGTGGTGCGGTCGATGTTTTTCGACTCCTTGAACTCCTGGAACATGTCCACCAGGTTGATGGTGTCCTTTTTCTTTGTTGATGTTGCCATTTTCTTGCTGTATGTTGTTTGTTTCGTTTATTCGCCGTTAGAAGGTGATGATAGCCTTTGCATACTTCACCTCGTCGTATCGCCAGGTGTGGGGCACGGGCATCATCTTGGGACGCTTGGCGCCTTCGGCCAGCACCTTTTCCTTGACCTCGACGGTGAACGTCTCGTCGGCCGCCTCCGTGAGCACGCCGCGGTATTTGCGTCCGTCGCCGGCCAGCACCTCCACCTCCTTGCCGGTGTGGTTGACGTACTGCTGATGCACCTTGAAGGGCTGTCCTATGCCGGCCGAGCCCACCTCGAGGCCGAAGTCCTCTTCGTCGCGGTCGAGCTTCGACTCGATGTAGCGGCTCAGCTCCACGCAGTCTTCAATCCACACGCCGTCGGCATGGTCAATCTCGACGACAATCTCGTCATCAGGGCTTATGCGGGCATCCACCAGAAAGTATTCCTTGCCTTCAAGCCACTCGTTCACAATGTCGATAATCTTGTTCTTTTCAATCATGTATGCAATACTCTGTTTCGTCTGACCTATAGTCTTTTTCCTTCATTCATTTAAACGAAATGGCTCCCTGAAAAAGGAGCCACTCAAGCGTTAATCACCTAAATCGCTGGCAAAAGTACTGCTTTTTTAAATAAGGACAAAACATTTTACGAAAAAATTTCCGTTTTTCGCCTGAAAGGGCTACCTTCGCCGCCGAAAACCGATGCATCGCCATGCGAAAAGCCAAGAATGCCAATAAATCGTTCCTTGCCGGAACAGCCGTGATGTTTGTCGCTGTGTTTGCCGTCGTGCTTCTTTTTCTCTACTGGGGGTTCGGCCTCGCGGGCAGCAAGGAGGAGCGGATGCGGCAGGACGTCTATCAGCTTGTCGTGACCGACGACTTCGGCGGCCTGGACCTCTCGGTGTGGCTGAACGACAGCCTCGTCAGCCGTCATGCCCACGCAGGCGACACCATCGTCCACAGCCGTCTGGCCGACGAGACGACCGTGCTCGTCGTCGATAATGCCACCGACCGCGTCACGCTCATCCCCGTCGCCGCCCGCTCAGGCGTCATCCCCCTCCGCCGCCCGAAGGTGGTGGAGTGACAACGGACTGCGATTGACCGTCGATGTGGTGCGTCTGCTTCTGGACGCACTACGTCCATCTGCGGACGCACTACGTCGTGGTCGCAACGTAGTGCGCTGAGCGCACAGAGCAAGGGGCTGACATCATAGCGTTTGATTCTAGCGAGATAGCGTTTGATTCCGGCGAGATAGCGTTTGATTCTGCGGGCGAAGCGTTTAAACAAAAAACCACATCTCTCCGCTTACAATCCGTAACTTCGCCCTGGAAGGACGACGTTTGCAGGCCGGGAGAAGATTAGGTATGACGGCATCGAAGGACTTACAGGTCCTCCATTCCACGGAGAAAGTCCGTCCTCCTGCGCGGTTTTCTTTTTGACCCGTCACTCGGAATTACCCGCCATTCTGCTTCTGCTTACAGATTGTAACCTTTTCCACCACTCCGCTCAGATGCCTTTCTCGGTCCGAAAACACCTTTGGTTGAGTGACGGGTTGAAAAGGAAACCGCTCAGTAGAGACCACTTCTATAGTGGAATCGCTTCCTTCGGAACCCGTCACGCGACGAGAAACTTACGAATCGAATGGGATTCCAGGCTCTTAAGAGATTTGATGACGAATCATAGGCACGACTGATAGCTATATGTGATGCGTTATAATTCTGCAAGGCTTGCGGAAAAAAAGTGAAAAAGGTGGGGAAAAGAGGGGGAATGTCAAAAAAAAGCACTATCTTCGCGGCCAAAAGAAACAAGGAATCTAAACATAAACCCTATGAGTACACAGAAAAAACTGATGTCCAACTGGCGCTGGTGGCTCTGCTCGCTGCTGTTTGTGGCTACCACCGTCAACTATCTGGACCGCCAGGTGCTAAGCCTCACCTACGAAGAGTTCATCAAACCCGAGTTCCACTGGACGGATGCCCACTACGGCACCATCACCAGTTTCTTCAGCATCTTTTATGCCATCTGCTGCCTGTTTGCCGGCAAGTTTGTCGACTGGATGGGCACGAAGCGCGGCTACCTCATAGCGATCTTCGTGTGGAGCCTGGGTGCCTGCATGCACGCGGCGTGCGGCTGGGCCACGGCGCTGTTCGTTGACGGCGTCACGGGCGCGGCTGCCCTGAAGGCCGTCGAGGCAGGCAGCAAGGTGGCGCTGGCCATCTCGACGACATCGGTCTATCTGTTCCTGCTCTGCCGCGGCATCCTGGCGCTGGGCGAGGCGGGCAACTTCCCCGCCGCCATCAAGGTGACGGCCGAATACTTCCCGAAGAAGGACCGCGCCTTCGCCACCAGCATCTTCAACGCCGGCGCCAGCGTGGGTGCTCTGGCGGCGCCGCTCTGCATACCGCCCCTGGCCGTGAAGATGGGCTGGGAGTGGGCGTTCATCATCATCGGCGGACTGGGATTCATCTGGATGTTCTTCTGGGCATTCATGTACGACAAGCCCGAGAAGTCGAAGCACGTCAACGCCGCCGAGCTGGCGTACATCAACCAAGACGAAGCCTCTCCCCAGCCCGAAGCCTCACCCCAGCCCTCCCCTAAAGGGAAGGGAGCCGTGAGCGGAAGTAATCAGTCTCCCCTCCTTCAGGAGGGGACGGGGGAGGCTATCCTCCAGGAGGGGACGGGGGAGGCTCCGGAGAATAAAACCTTTGCCATGCTGCCCAACTCGTGGGTGTTCATCGTCGTGGGCATCGCCATCCTGATGGCTTCGTTCTTCCTTATCAAGCCCGTGGTGTGGAACGTGCTGAGCTTCATCGTGGCCATCATCGTCCTGAACATCCCGTTCGTCAGGTGCTATAAGTACCGCCAGACGTGGTCGTTCTTCTTCGGCAAGTTCTTTACCGACGGCGTGTGGTGGTTCTTCCTGTTCTGGGCGCCGAGCTACTTCAGCAACCAGTTCAAGGCTCCCGCTACATCGTCGCTGGGTCAGGCGCTCATCTTCACGCTCTATCTGATTGTGACCGTGGTCTCTATCTTCGGCGGCTATCTGCCCCGCATCTTTGTCGATAAGAAAGGCATGAACCCCTACGCCGGCCGCATGCTGGCGATGCTCATCTTCGCCTTCTTCCCCATCGCCGCCCTGTTTGCTCAGCCGCTGGGCGTGCACTTCCACTCGCCCTGGTGGCCTGCCGTGCTGATCGGTCTGGCGGCAGCGGGCCATCAGGCCTGGAGCGCCAACCTCTTCTCAACCGTCGGCGACATGTTCCCCAAGGCAGCCATCGCCACCATCACGGGCATCGGCGCTATGGCAGGCGGCGTAGGCTCGATGTTCATCCAGCGGATTGCCGGTAACCTCTTCACCTATGCCGAGAACGCCGGTGACTCGTTCCACTTCCTCGGCTTCACGGGCAAGCCTGCCGGCTACTTCGTCATGTTCTGCTTCTGCGGCGTGGCCTACCTCATCGCCTGGAGCATCATGAAATCGCTGGTTCCGAAGTATAAGAAGATAGAAGTGTAATGGTTTAGTTTTTGCTAGCAAAAGGTTTAGTTTTTTTGCTAGCAAAAAAGGTTTAATGATTTTGCTAGCAAAATCGGTTTATAAACCGCCGGCATAGTCGAAATAAACCTTGCCAAGGCAAAATAAACCGCCGGCATAGCCGGCACTAAACCTCGGCAAAGCCGAAATAAACCCATAAACCGAAAAAAACATGATAGACAGATTCCTGCGGTACGTCCGCTTTGAGACGACCTCTGCCGAGGATGCCGCCACCACGCCCAGCACCCCTGGGCAGATGGTGTTTGCCCGGGCCCTCGAGGAGGAGCTGCACAGCATGGGGCTTGAGGACATCAGCCTCGACGACAACGGCTATCTCTTCGCCACCCTGCCAGCCAACACCACCCGTCAGGTGCCCACCATCGGCTTCATTGCCCACATGGACACCAGCCCCGACATGAGCGGCGCAAATGTCAATCCCCGCATAGTGAACAACTACCAAGGGGGCGACATACTGCTTGACAGCAAGGAGGACATCATCCTCAGCCCCCTGCAGTTTCCCGAGCTGAACGACCATCTGGGTGAGGACCTCATCGTTACCGACGGCCATACGCTGCTCGGCGCCGACGACAAAGCAGGCATAGCCGAGATTATCTCGGCCATCGAATACCTGCAGCAGCATCCCGAGATTGAGCACGGATGCATTCGCATCGGCTTCAATCCCGACGAGGAGATAGGGCTTGGCGCGCACAAGTTCGACGTGGAGGCCTTCGGCTGCGACTGGGCTTACACCATGGACGGCAGCGAGGTGGGCGAGCTGGAGTACGAGAACTTCAACGCCGCCTCTGCCCGCATCACCATCCAAGGGCGCAACGTCCACCCGGGCTACGCCAAGGGCAAGATGCTGAATGCCCTGCGGGTGGCGGCAGAGTTCGTGGCCTCGCTGCCCACGCAGGAGTCGCCCGAGCAGACCGAGGGCTACGAGGGGTTCTACCATCCCACATCCGTAAGCGGTACCGTCGACAAAGCCATCGTCAGCCTCATCATCCGCGACCACGACCACGACACCTTTGTCCGCCGCAAGGCATTCATCCAGCGCATGGTGGACGGCCTCAACGACCGTTTCGGCGAGCGTGTGGCCACGGCCGAGATTACCGACCAGTACGCCAACATGCGCGAGGTGATAGAGCCCGTCATGTACGTCATCGACATCGCCTGCGAGGCTATGAGCCGTGCAGGCGTCGAACCCCGCATACGGGCCATCCGCGGCGGAACGGACGGCGCACAGCTCTCGTTCATGGGACTGCCCTGCCCCAACATCTTCGCCGGCGGCATGAACTTCCACAGCCGCTACGAGTACGTACCCGTCCAGACCATGCAGAAGGCCATGATGACCATCGTCCACATCGCCGAGCTTGTCGCCCAACGCTAAGCGCCAAAGGCGCAATTGATAATTGATAATTGACAATTGATAATTAACGTTTAAGGTTTAGCGTTTAACGTTTAACGAACACGTCCTATGAGTAAATATTTAACGTTTAAGGTTTAACGTTTAACGAACACGTCCTCTGAACTTTTTTTCTTAACTCTTAATTCTTAACTCTTAACTGAATAAGTGTCCTGCCGCATGGTCGTTAAACGTTAAACAAAAATTCCTATTTCATAATTTTTATCCCTCAAACCCCAAATAGTGGAACACCTTCCCCAACTAATCTCTGACCTTGCCCTCATCCTGCTCTGCGCAGGAGTCATGACCCTTTTGTTCAAGAAGCTGAAGCAGCCCGTCGTGCTGGGATACATCGTGGCGGGCTTCCTCGCCAGTCCCTATATGCCCTACACCCCTTCGGTGGCCGACAGCGCCGAGGTGAGTACTTGGGCCGATATCGGCGTCATCTTCCTCCTTTTCTCGCTGGGTCTCGAGTTCAGTTTCCGCAAGCTGCTCAAGGCGGGCAGCACGCCCGTCATCGCCGTCATCACCAGCACGGCCTGCATGATTGTCGTGGGCATAGGGGTGGGAGGACTGTTCGGATGGTCGTTCATGAACGGCCTCTACCTCGGCGGCATGCTGGCCATGTCGTCAACGGGCATCATCGTCAAGGCCTTCGACGACCTGGGGCTGCGGCAGCAGAAGTTCGCATCGCTGGTGTTCAGCGTCCTCATCCTCGAGGACATCATCGCCATCGTCATGATGCTGTTGTTCGGCACGCTGGGCGCCGGCGGCAAGGTGGACGGCGGCGAGCTGCTGATGAGCATGGCCAAGATGGTGTTCTACCTCATCCTCTGGTTTGTGCTGGGCATCTATCTGGTGCCGTTGCTGCTGCGCAAGACCCGCAGGCTGATGAACGACGAGACGATGCTTATCGTCTCGCTGGCGCTGTGCTTCCTGATGGTGGTGCTAGCCTCGCTGGCGGGGTTCTCGCCCGCCTTCGGAGCCTTTGTCATGGGCAGCATCCTGGCCGAGACGGTCGAGTCGGAACACATCGAGCATCTCGTCTCGCCCATCAAGGACCTCTTCGGCGCCGTGTTCTTCGTCTCTGTCGGCATGATGATCAACCCCGCCATGCTGCTCAAATACTGGCTGCCCATCGTCGTCATCACGCTGGTGGTGCTGGTCATCCGCAGCCTGGTGGGCGTCTTCTCGTTCATGCTGGGCGGCGTCGATGTGCGCACGTCGCTGCAAAGCAGTTTCAGCCTTGCCCCCGTGGGCGAGTTCTCGTTCATCATCGCCACCCTCGGCATCAGCCTGGGCGCCATCAGCGAGTTCATCTATCCCATCATCGTCTCGGTCTCTGTCGTCACCACCTTCATGACGCCCACGATGATACGCCTTGCCAACCCGGTGGCTGACTGGATAGAGCCGCGCATCCCCGAGAGGCTGAAGACAGCGCTGGCACGCTACGACGCAGGCAGCACCACCGCCCACGACGAGAACAAATGGAAGAAGATGATCTCGGGCATGCTCCCCCCCATGCTCATCCACGGCGTGCTGTGTGTGGCCATCCTCATCGTGTCGTCGAAGGTGCTCTATCCCCTGGCCGAGAGCGTCCTCTCTGCCCAATGGGCCCATCTGACCACGCTGGCGGCCACGTTGATTGTGATGACGCCCTTCCTGCGTCCGCTGCTGCTGAAGAACTGCTTCACGCCCGACTTCTGGAAGCTGTGGAACGACCGTCAGTTCAACCGCGCCCCGCTGGCGGCCTTCGTGCTGTTCCGCCTGGCAGCCGTCGTCATCCTCATCGTCGCTGCCGTCAACCGCCACTACCACGCCTCCATCGCCGTCCTCATCGGCATCATCGCCGCCATCCTCATCTTCCTGCTCTTCTCGCGCCAGCTGAAAGACCGCCAGCATGCGCTGGAATCGACGTTCCGCGACAACCTCAACTCGAAGAGCGCTGCGGCTGCGGCCGAACGTCCCAAATATGCCGGGGAGCTGCTGAGCCGCGACCTCCATCTGGCCGAGGTCGTCATCCCCGACCGCTCTGACTGGGGCGGCAAGACGCTGCGGCAGCTCGAATGGCGAAAGCACTACGATGTCAACGTGGCGTCCGTACAGCGCGGCTCACGACGCATCAACATCCCGCCCGCCGACATGCCGCTCTTCCCGGGCGACAAGGTGACGCTCATCGGCACCGATGAGCAGCTGAAGCGTTTCTCCGTCGCCCTCAGCGACGAGCGAGCCCGCATCGAGGCCCTGCCGCCCTCGACCGACAAGGAGATGGTGCTCCGCCAGATTGCCATCGCACCCCAGTCGCCGTTAGTGGGTGCCAGCGTACTCTACAGCGGCATACGGAAGAACGACCGCTGCATGGTGGTGGGCATCGACCGCGGCGACGACGACCTGCTCAAGCCTACACCCGAGCTGGTGTTCCAGGAGGGCGACATCGTCTGGGTGGTGGGCGAAGATGCCCAGATCCGACGCCTCGTGCAGCGAGCAACAGCGAGCGCCGGTGCAATCCACTAAGCCCCTCGCACGGCGAAAAACGGGGGGTGAGGTGAAAAAAGTGTAAAAAAACATCGCTTTTTCCTGAAATATCCGTATTTTTGCCCGATAATATCCGGACCAAGCCGGAAACAACGTAAGCAAACGTGAAGAAAGAGAACCAGAAAGAGTCGCTCCTTGCCCACATCGACAGTCCCGACGACTTGCGTCGCCTGAAGCAGAACCGCCTGCCAGAACTGTGCGACGAACTGCGGGCATACATCATCGACGAGCTGTCGCACAACCCCGGCCACCTGGGGTCGAACCTTGGCACCGTCGAGCTGGCGGTAGCGCTCCACTATGTATATAACACACCCCACGACCGTCTGGTGTGGGACGTAGGGCATCAGGCGTATGCCCACAAGATTCTGACGGGACGGCGCGAAGCGTTCCACACCCTGCGCAAGTTCGGTGGCATGGCGCCCTTCCCCACCCCCTCAGAAAGCGACTACGATGCCTTCACCGCCGGACATGCCTCCAACTCCATCTCTGCCGCGCTGGGCATGGCCATCGCCGCCAAGAAGAGCGGCGACGTGAAGCGCCACGTGGTGGCCGTCATCGGCGACGGCGCCATGAGCGGCGGGCTGGCCTACGAAGGGCTGAACAACGTCAGCGAAAGCGACAATAACCTGCTCATCATCCTCAACGACAACCACTACTCCATATCAAGCAGCGTAGGCGGCATGAAGCGCTACCTGCTGGGACTGAGCACCAGCGTCAGCTACAACACCTTCCGCTACCGTGTAGCCAAGGTGATGCGCAAGCTGGGGCTGCTGTCCGACGCGCGGCGCGAACAGTACATCCGTTTCGGCAACAGCCTGAAGTCGCTGCTGGCACGCCAGCAGAACATCTTCGAGGGCATGAACATCCGCTACTTCGGCCCCGTCGATGGTAACAACGTCGAGGAGCTGGTGCGTGCCCTGCGCGCCATTAAGGACATGGCGGGGCCCAAGCTGCTGCACATCCACACGGTTAAGGGCAAAGGCTACGCCCCGGCCGAGGAGGCGGTGACGGAATGGCACGCCCCCGGCCTGTTCGACAAGGACACGGGCGAGCGCATGACGTCCGCCCAGGGAAACGCCCTGCCCCCGCTCTTCCAGGAGGTGTTCGGCCAGACGCTAGTGGAGCTGGCCGAGCAGAACAAACGCATCGTGGGCGTCACCCCCGCCATGCCCACAGGCTGCGGCATGGACACCCTGATGCAGAAATACCCCTGCCGCTGCTTCGACGTCGGCATCGCCGAGGGACACGCCGTCACCTTCTCGGGCGGCATGGCCAAAGAAGGGATGGTGCCCTACTGCAACATCTACTCGTCATTCCTGCAGCGTGCCTACGACAACGTCATCCACGACGTGGCCATCCAGCGCCTGAACGTGGTGCTGTGCATCGACCGTGCCGGGCTGGTAGGCGAAGACGGCCCCACCCATCACGGGGCATTCGACCTGGCCTACCTCCGCCCCATCCCCCACCTCACCATCAGCGCCCCCTTCGACGAGCTGGAGCTGCGCCGGCTGATGTACACCGCCCAGCAGCCCGACATGGGACCCTTTGTCATCCGCTATCCGCGTGGACGCGGCCGCCGCATGGACTGGCGCTGCCCGCTCGAGGCTGTGCCCGTCGGCAAAGGGCGGCTACTGCACGAGGGCACCGACATCGCCCTGCTGAGCCTCGGCGCCATCGGCAACCTCGGCGCAGAGGCCATAAGCGAAGTGGAACGGGAGGGCATCAGCGTTGCCCATTACGACATGCGCTTCCTCAAACCCATCGACGAGGAGATCCTGCACGCCGTAGGCAAGACGTTCAAATGCGTGGTCACCCTCGAGAACGGCGTCGTCAGCGGCGGACTGGGCTCGGCGGTACTGGAGTTCTTTGCCGACCACGGCTATACGCCCCGCGTCGTCCGCCTCGGGCTGCCCGATGAGTTCGTCACCCACGGCTCGGTGCCCCAGCTGCTGGCATCGTGCCACCTTGACGTGAAATCCATCGCAGACACCCTGCGCGCGCAGCGCCCCGCAACGCAGCATTCTGCCAACGAAGTGTTCTAAAAAGAAGTGTCCTAAAAGAATATGAAAATCATTATTGCCGGAGCAGGAGCCGTCGGGACGCACCTAGCCAAGTTGTTGGCGGGCGAGCAGCAGGACATCGTCCTCATCGACGAGAGTGCGGAGAAGCTCAGCAAGCTCGAGTCGAACTTCGACCTGCTGACGGTGGAGGCCAAGCCGACATCACTGGCCGACCTCAAGAGTGCAGGGGTGAACGGCGCCGACCTGTTTGTGGCCGTCACGCCCGACGAGAGCCGCAACGTCACAGCCTGCATCCTTGCCCACAGCCTCGGTGCCCGCAAGACTGTGGCACGCATCGACAACTACGAATACCTGCAGCCAAAGAACCGCGAGTTTTTCCGCGGCCTGGGCGTCGATGCCCTCATCTACCCCGAGATGCTGGCTGCCAAGGAGATTGCCGACTGCCTGCGCAAGAGCTGGATCCGCCAGTGGTGGGAGTTTGCCGGCGGGGCGCTGGTGATGATGGGCGTCAAGGTGCGTGCCGGCTGCCAGATGCTCGGCATCCCCTTCATGGAACTGAAGAAAGACGAGCCCTACCACATCGTGGCCATCAAGCGCGGCAGCGAGACCATCATCCCCAAGGGCAGCGACTGCGTCATGGAGAACGACCTGGTCTTCTTCATGGCAGCACGTAGCTCCATCGAATACATCCGCCGCATCACAGGCAAGGCGGGCTACCCGAAAATCAAGAATGTCCTCATCATGGGCGGCAGCCGCATCGCCGTCAACGCCGCCCGTCTGATGCACGAGGAGATGACGGTGAAGATCATCGAGAGCGACCGTGCCCGCTGCGAGTGGCTCACCGAGCTGCTGCCTTCAGACGTCATGGTCATCCACGGCGACGGCCGAGACCGCGAGCTGCTGCTCTCTGAAGGCATCGACAGCGCACAGGCCTTCGTCGCCCTCACCGACAATGCCGAGACGAACATCCTCACCTGCGTGGCATCCCGCCAGTTCGCCCCCGTCAAGACCGTGGCCGAGGTGGAGAACATCGACTTCATCAGCATGGCCGAGAGCCTCGACATCGCCGGCGTCATCAATAAAAAGAAGCTGGCGGCCTCAACCATCTACCAGATGCTGCTCGACGCCGACGTCAACAACGTCAAGAGCCTCACCTTTGCCGATGCCGACGTGGCCGAGTTCACCGTCAGCGAGAAAGCCCGCGTCACCAAATGCCTCGTCAAGGACCTCGACCTGCCGCAGGGTGCCACCATCGGCGGGCTGGTGCGCGGCAAAGAGGGCATGCTGGTAGGGGGCAGCACCCAAATCCTGCCTGGCGACCACGTCGTCGTCTTCTGCCTCGGCTCCATGATAAAGAAACTGGAGAAATACTTTTAACTCATTTATTTATTCAGAGCGTGCACATTAAGACCATCCTTCGCATTTTGGGTTCGCTGCTCATGCTCCTTGCCGTCATCATGGCGGGGTGTGCAGCCGTTGCGCTCTTCTTCGGAGGTACGGACTTTTTTGCATTTTTGGCCTCTGCCCTCATCACCGTGCTGCTGGGCCTATGGCTGCTCTACTTCGGCAAGGGCGGCGAGAAACAGTATTCGCGGCGCGACAGCTACCTCACCATCACCCTCTCGTGGATGCTGTTCGCCCTTGTGGGCACATTGCCGTTCCTCATTAGCGGCCTCATCACCAACTTCACCGATGCCTTTTTCGAAAGCATGTCAGGCTTCACCACCACGGGGTGTACCGTCATCGGCGACACCGAAGCCATCCCCCGTGCCACGCTGCTCTGGCGCTGCATGAGCCAATGGCTGGGCGGACTGGGCATCGTCTTCTTCACCGTAGCCGTACTGCCCATGTTCGGCTTCAGCGGCGTGCAGCTCTTTGCCGCCGAGGCCACGGGCTACGCCAAGATGAAGGCCAACCCGCGCGTAGCCGTCTCGGCACGATGGATACTCACGGTCTATGTCAGCCTCACCATCCTTTGCACTATCGCCCTGTGGTTGTGCGGCATGCACCCCTTCGAGGCCATCTGCCACAGCCTCACCACCATCTCCACCGGAGGCTTCTCAACCCGCAACGAAAGCATCGCCTCGTTCCACTCCATCCCCATGGAGTGGGTGCTGGTGCTATTCATGTTCGTCGGCGGCATCAACTACACGCTCATCTACCTGGCCGTCGTGAAGGGCAAGGTTCGCGACCTGCTGCGCAGCAGCGAGTTCCACTGGTATCTCTTCATCGTCTTCATCTTCACAGCCATCATCACCGGCGGCCTTGTCCACCGCGAGGACCGCGACTTCATCACCGCCGTCAGCGACGCCATCTTCATGGTCGTCTCCACGCAGACCACCACCGGCTTTGCCTGCACCAACTATAGCACGTGGCCGTCGTGGGTATGGATGATCCTCGGCTTCTCGATGTACTTCGGCGCCATGGGCGGCTCGTCGAGCGGCGCCATGAAGAGCAGCCGCATCGCCATCTTCGCCAAGAGCATAGCCGCCGAGTTCCGCCGCATCCTCCACCCCAATGCCGTGCTGCCCGTACGGATGAACGGCATGGTCATCCCCTCCAGCACCCGCACCACGGTGCTCACCTTCGTCTGCCTGTACGTGCTGCTGGTGCTCTTCGGCTGGCTGCTGTTCATCATCTGCGGCATGGACTTCCCCAACGCCTACGGCATGTCGCTCTGCTGCCTGGGCAACGTGGGCATCATCGTCCCAGGCACCTCCTGCGTCGGCCTGCCCCTGACCGTCAAATGGGTAAGCTGCTTCCTGATGCTCGTCGGACGTCTCGAGCTCTATTCCGTCCTCCTCGTCCTCACCCCCACCTTCTGGCGCGAAGGAAACTTCTAACCCGTTTACGATCTGACAATCCTATTTTATTTACTATTGGACTATTTACGATTTACGATTAATTTACGATTTGACTATTTACGATTTGGCTGCGCGAAACTTCATTAATGGATAATGAACATTGGATAATGCCCTGATTTTTCATTTTTCATTAATTTCCACCTTAAAATCGTTAATTAGTATTAAAAACAGATGATTTTCTACGGATTTATTTGCAGATACAAAAAATGTCCCTACCTTTGCATCGTGTTTTTCATGGTATTAGATTTTTTAAAGTTGAAAGATTGGTCGTCGCGATGACGGCCTTCTTTTTTTCAATAGCTCTCATAGGCATTCCCCGAGCCACGAGGGCTATTTTTTATGGAATGGAATTCTGGAGCTCCGTATAGACTAACAGACGGTTCAAGACTGTCAGACTGTCAGACTATCAGACTAGCAGACTGGATATGAAAATGAAAAATGAAAAATGAAAAATAAATAGTTATGCCAGCGGAGATGCCGACAGAGGAAAGGAGATTTCGTTTTCGGAGCATTTTATTCTTCATTCTTCATTCTTCATTTTTCATTAACGAAGTTAGAATTCTTAATTCTTATTTTAAAATGCTTCTTTGCGGAAGGAACGGAGGACGCGGATGACCTCGTCGGACGAGTCGGTGATCGTCAGGCGCAGGTTCTTGTAGCGCCCAGTCTCCATCAGGTGGGTAAAGAGCGGGAACACCGGCATCTCCTCCGTCCAGAAATGGCGGCCGAGGAACACCATCGGGCTGCCGTAGCCGAGGCTGAGGTAGTGGTTCTGCACGGCGTCCTGAAAAATCTCCTGCATGGTGCCGGCGCTGCCAGGGGTGTAGATGATGCCCCCCATGGGGATGGTGAGGATCTCGTCCTCGCGTATGGCGTTGGTGAAATATTTGGCGATGTGGGTGGCGAAGGGCGTCGAAGGCTCGTGGCCATAGAGCCACGTCGGCACGCCGAGGCTGACATAGCGCTCCTGGGGGTAGCGTTCGCGGACGGCGAAAGCCGTGTCGAGCCATCCTTCGTCGCGGTAGTTGGGTGCGACGGCCAGGGCGTCGATGGCCTCGTCGAGCTGCTCCATCCATCGCCCGGCCATCCATGCGCCGAGGTGCGTGGCCTCCATAGCCCCCGGTCCGCCGCCTGTCACCATCAGCGTACCCTCCTCGGTGAGGCGCTTGCTGACGTGCGCTATCTGGCGGTACATAGGGTCGGTGCGCAGCAGGCTGTGTCCGCCCATGACGCCCACCACACAACGTTCGTCCCACGCCTCGAGGAAACTGTGCATCGCCTTGGTGATGAAGTGGTCGTGGAGCGAGCGGGCAAGCGTCACCTTCACGTTCGAGCACATCACCCCGCGGTAGCGGTAGCGGTCATAGACCATCGAGTCGTAGCATGTGGCGAACGTCTCCGGCTGCCCGGCGACGTAGCCCTCGTAGAGCTTCTCGGGCGTATAGAGCCGGCGAGGGAAGACGTTATAGTCAAGGTCAGGTATGCGGGGAAACACCAGGCAGTCCCCGCCCATGTGGTGCATCACCCCCACGGTCAGCACGCAGCCCAGGAACAGGCAGTCCTCGAACACGCTGTCGCCCAGCAGACGATCCAGATGCTCAATCTTCTCGAAGTTCACGCCCAGAAAGGCATAGTGCACGATGTTCTCGTTCGTGTTGTCCAACAACGCCACCGCCTGTTCGCGGCCCTCGATGCAAATGTAGTTCGGCTCTCTTTCCATATCGTTTTCCTTATCGGAAGCAAAGGTAATAAAAAAACCAGCAAAGTTCAAAACAATTTTGCGCAAATCAACGCCGCATCGGGTTTCTCTCCCTCCCCCCAGCCCCTGCAATCCGTTTTTTTCAAATTCCAATCCTCCATATTTATTGCTGTCCGCCAAAAGTGGAAGAGATTATTATTTAAATTGTACGCGAAAGAGGGGGGCTATGTTTTCAAAACTTTTCAAGATTCTTGCACTTCTTAAAGAAATGTAATACCTTTGTGGCGAAGATTGTGTGAACATCAAACATAAATAAATAACACATGATGAAACATTCGAGACTTCTTCTATTTGTTTTGCTGGCAGCATGTCTGCCGCTTGTGACGTGGGCCGACACCGATTATTATTACATCGACTCGCAGTATGGCATTGTGTACCAATACTATCCCGGCACAGGAACCGCCAGGGTTGCATCCGGCAGCACATACGAGTCGGACATCCGCCCGCAGGTGTACACGCACAAGAACTCCATCGCCGCCGACGCCGTGATTTTAGAAAACTTCGTACTGGATGGCGAGACCTACGAGGTGACGGCAATCGGCGAGATGGCCTTCTGCTTCCTGACAAGCATCAAGTCGGTGACGATACCGAAGACGGTACAGAAAATCGGCGCGTATGCCTTCACAGGCTGCACGGGCATCACAGATGTCTATTGCTTTGCCAACCCGAAAAAGCTGTCGATAGCCTATAGCAAGTATTACGACATCGACTGGTTCCAGTCCGACCGCCGTACGAAATTCCATGTCCTTGACGCTTATTTCGACCGCTACGTGCAGAAGTTCCCCGACGTCAACGTGACGTTCGTTGACGGCCTGCCGGGCGAGCCCGAACCCGATGACGAAAACGTCATAGAGTCGTTTTTCACCGACTGGGACCCCTCTTCACACACCCTCGTCTCCGAAGACCACGACAGGTACTGGAAGCTGAGCGTGTACGACGCCGGCACAGAGATTGAACTGGGGAGCTACAGCTACTGGGGCGAGGACGCCCTGCGCTTCAACTTCTCGGGGGGAAACAGCTCCGTCAAGCATCTCACGCTGACCTCCGGTTTCGAGGTGAACGGTCACGTCAAACAGATTGTGCTGCACGGCGCCGGCAACATACAGATGCTCCAGTACCTGTTCCCTGACGGCAGAAAGATAGAACAGACGTACACCACCGACGGCGACTTTCGCGACTTCGAGCTCACCCTCAACCCCTCGGTTCGCATCGGGGGCGGGCCGATAGAGTTCCACGTCTTCACCCCCCAACCCTTCGTGGTGAAGGGCATCACCCTTGTGATGAGCGACGACGAGTCGGCCAGCGTCGTCTCCACGTTCGACGAATGGCAGGAGCAAGGTTCCTCGCCCCAGGATAAACAGGGCACCATGCATAGTCTCGAGGACAACAACTGGTTCGCCGGATGCGCCTCCGACGCACAGGTGGAGTTCACCACGATAGGCTCGGGCGGAGCCGAGGGCACCTCGTGCCTCGTCTTCTACGGCTTCAGCGGGAACGTGAACCTGAGCATGGTAAACCGCTTCAGCTACAGCGGCCAGATAAGCAAAATCGTCCTTCGCGCCGCCGGCAACATCTATAATATCCACAGCGGCATCGTCGACCAAGGAGAGCTGAAAGCAGAGGCCCATTCTTCGGCCAGGCCGGCCGATGACTTCAAGGACTATGTGATCCACCTCCCCGGTGACCTCGTCTATCAGAATGCGAACATCAACCTCTTCATCGACGGCGAGTCGCCCATCTACATCCACAGCATCTCCATCTACGAACAGGAGAAGCAGACGGAGCTGCCCAGCGGCAAGTGCGGCGATAATCTCGAGTTCGCCCTGCAGGTCATCGACAACGACTACACCTACGACTTCGAAACCAACGAGGAGATACCTGCCATGAAACTCGTCATCACCGGCACGGGAGCCATGTACGACTTCGACGACGAGTGGTCCGGCACCGACGCCCGCGTTCCTTGGTTCGACTACCGTTCCAACATCACCCGCATTGAGCTGCCCGACGGCCTGACGCATGTGGGCGACAACGCCTTTGCGAGACTGTGGAACTGCACGTTCACCGACGAACTCCCCAGCCACCTGAAGAGCGTCGGCAAGAGAGCGTTCAACAACATCTCGTTCCTTTCCACGCTACGTCTGCCCGATGGCCTGACGACGATAGACGCCGAAGCCTTCTCCTCGCTCAACTTCGTGAAAAAGGTCTATATCCCGGCAAGCCTCACCTCCATCGCATCAGAAGCGCTTTCAGGCATGTTCAGCGTGGAGTATTTCTACGTCGACGAAGCCAACCCTGTGTACAGCGGAGAGGGATACGGCGTCATCGACAAGCAGACACATACGCTCATCGTGGGCGGCTCGTCCACCGATGTGCCTGACGACGTGACGACCATCGCCCCATACGCCTTCAAGTACTCGCGTCGCGAGGCCATCCACCTCCCCGCCGGCCTTGAAAAGATTGGCAACAACGCCTTCTACTCCTCCTACCTCAAGTCCGTCACCATCCCCGACGGCGTGAAGCTCATCGAAAAGTCGGCCTTCGCTGGCTGCAGTCAGCTGCTGTCCGTCACCATCGGCGCCGGCGTCGGAAGCATCGGAAGTGACGTCTTCAAAAGCAGTACCAACATCCTCGACGTCTATTGCTATGCCAACCCCGCCAACCTTTCGTGGGCGAGTGGCATCAACGAAGCCACCAGCTTCAAGCCCGACCGCATGACGCTGTTCCACGTCAAGGCCGACGACCTCGAGGCATGGCAGAACGGCTTCTCATTCCTCAACGTCACCTTCGCCGGCGACCTGGGCGACAAGATAGAGCCCATCAACAAGCAGACCGACGTCGACATCGCCGCCCTGAAGGACGACGACCTCACCGACAACACCATCTCCAACATCTACTACAACCTGCCCGAGTCACGTGGCTGCGGCTACATCGCCGGCAACCTCGTCATCGCGGGCACCACCGACATGACGCAGGTGGGCAGCGGCGAACCCGGCAGCGATGCCGTTCGCGACAACTTCAACGGCATCATCCTCAAGGTAGGCCCCGGCAAGGGCACCATCGCCATCGACGCCAGCGTCTTCGGCACAAAACTCCAGCTCGCCGTGCGTATCGGCCTGGGCGGCACGCCCACCTACGCCAGCGAGAACGCACGCTGGCAGACATACGTCAGCTACAACGTCCCCGAGGAGACCTACATCTATATCTACGCCGTCGGTAGCGGCAATCTGGTCCGCGGACGCCGTGCACCCGAGGTGGGCGACGATGCCCTGTTCATCTACGGCATCACCATCACGCCCGACACCGATGCCGTCGCCACCCTCACGGGGGGCGCCGCCGACGACGACGCCTGGTACACCCTCGGCGGACAGCGTCTGGAAGCCGAGCCAGCCACACCCGGGCTCTACATCCGTCGCGGCAAAAAGGTCATCATCAAGTAACCTCCGCCCCACCGCCCCCTTCCCTTCCTCCTGCAGCAGCCCCATCTGCCGCAGGAGGAACGTTTTCGTTAAGCCAAATGAGCAGAGCGATGCTTGCATCAGCTCTGCCATGGCGAGAAAACGAAGAATGAAATTCAATGTTTTGCAAGCTT
>JAILEU010000104.1 GCA_024697785.1 Bacteroidaceae bacterium
AGTTTTTCCGAGGCGACCCCTATCTAAAAGCCTCTGAAGGAGGATTAAAGATAGGGTGAGCCGAGCGATAATGCAAATAATAGTTGAGTTTTTCCAATTATCCATTCTACTCCCCATAAAGTTTGTTTTTCTGCGTCGCGTGCGTCACACCATTGTAAGCGACAGATTACAAGTTTCGTAAGTGTGACGCAGAGCGTGACGGAGGGTGTGACGCACTTTTGTGCGTCACACGTCCTGTTACCTCAAATCAGCCATTTTCTGCACTCTATTTCAGCATGTTGGCCCTTCTGAACGTGTAATGTGACACCCGCTACCCCTTTCGCAAACTATATATAGTTGAAACTTCTGCGCTAGCCATTCACGGATATTATGTGGTATTAGATGTCCTATCCTTTTAGATTCCCTATGTTCCCTGGTATTCAATCTCTTTTTCTGCCATATATTGCATCTTTCCTTAAAACGCAGTCGTGTTTTAATTAAAACACAATTGTGTTCTAAATAAAACGCAGCTGTGTTCTAAATAAAACACAATTGCGTTTTAAGAACCTTAGCTTGCGTCTACATCTTTTCGTCATACTCCACGATAACCCCCCGAACTAACGTACAAACTTCAAAGCCCCATATCAGGAAGAAAGGCGTATTTTGCCCGGATGGAAGAGCGTAAACGCTTGACTCTTTGCTTAAAAGCAGCCTTGTCCAGAGTCCAATCAAGTGTGACGCACAAAAGTGCGTCACACCCTCCGTCACACGCTTCGTCACGCATATGGAGCTTGTAATCTGTCGTTTACAAGGGTGTGACGCACGCGGTGCAGAAAAACAAACTCTTTGTGGGGAGACACATCCATCAGCTGTCATCCTCTTGTACGGGTAACAAGGGACTCCATCCTCTTCCCCTTAATCATCCAGCCGTTTCATCAGGTCTATGAGCTCGTAGGCTATATCTTCCCGGCCGTTGGGGCTGGCTATCAGGGAGAAGGCGTCTGCAAGGGGAAGGGTGGCGATGATGGAGCCTGCGTTGATGAGTGGATTGCTGCGCTTGATGGTGTTGATGCTGACGTCGTAGCGCACGCTGGCAACGCTTTTGAACTTCTGCAATGCCAACGAGCAGGCGTACTCCGGCTCAATGTTGGGGATGACGACGTCGTACGCCATGAAGTCGAAATCCAGCGTATCGAGGTAGGTGATTTTCTTCCAAAGTCCGTCGGCTACTTCCTCGACAGCCTGACGGACATACTTCATGGCCTCTTTATCGTAAATGCTGTACATCATAGGAAAAAACTTTGCGCACAAAGGTACGATATTTTTGGCTAATTTGGAAAAAAACAAATAAAAAATGGCTTTTTGCTCGCACTATCTTTTATCCCCTTTCGGGGGCTTTTAGATAGGCGGCGCCTCGGAACGGACGGAGCAGCGAGCGCAAAGTCAAGCTTGCTTGAACTCTGCCGAGTCGCGACGGACGAAGGTGTAGCCAACGGACGGAGCAGCGAGCGCAGAACGATGCTTGCATCAGTTATGCCGAGTCGCGACGGACGAAGACAACGTCAAAATTGCAAATAAATTTGCATTTCCTCTCGGCTTGACCTTCCGTCTAAAATGCTCACGCTCGGCAAAAAGAAATTTTTTTCTTTTTGCTCTCGCTTAATCGCATTTTTGTCACTATCTTTGCCGAAAAAAGGAGTGATATGAATTATATTATCGTCGGTCCTGCGTGGCCTTTTCGTGGCGGTATCGCAGCCTTTAGCGAACGGCTGGCCTACCAGCTCATCGCCGAGGGGCACAGCGTGGAACTCTATACCTTCACCTTGCAATACCCCTCGTTGCTTTTTCCTGGCAAGACGCAGTACTCCTCCGACCCTGCGCCTGAGGGGCTCGTCATCCGGCGGCGCTTCAGCTCCATCAATCCCTTCAGCTGGCTGAAGGCTGCCAGGGAGATACGGCGCAAGCAGCCCGATGTGGTGGTCTTTGCCTACTGGATGTCGTTCATGGCCCCCTGCTTCGGCACCATTGCCGCCCGGCTGGGCAAGAATGTCAAGCGCCTTGGGCTCATCCACAATATGATGCCCCACGAACCAAATCTGCTCGACAAGCTTTTCCCACCCTATTTCGTCCGTCGCATGGACGGCTTCATCACCTTGTCTGGGGCCGTAGCCGACGACGTCAGGAAGGTGTTATCTGATAGTCTGAAGTCTGATAGTCTGAAGTCTAAAAAGATTGCCGTCACTCCCCATCCCCTCTACGACCACTATGGCGAACTGCTGCCGAAGGCGGATGCCCGACATGCCCTGGGCCTCGATGCCGAAGGCCGCTACGTGCTCTTCTTCGGCCTCGTCCGTGCCTACAAGGGCCTCGACCTGCTGCTGGAAGCCCTTGCCGACCCCCTGCTGCACGTGGCCGACGTCCGTCTGGTGGTTGCTGGTGAATTCTACGACGACGAGCAGCCCTATCGCGACAAAATCCAGGCGTTAGGGCTGTCTGAGCGCATCGTGCTGCACAATCGTTTCATCCCCAACGACCAGGTGAACCGATACTTCTCCGCCGCCGACATCGTCTGCCAGCCCTACCGCTCGGCCACCCAGAGCGGCGTCACCCAGATAGCCTACCACTTCTGCAAGCCCATGCTGGTGACGGACGTCGGCGGTCTGGCCGAAATCATCCCCCACGCCCCCGTGGGCACAGAGCCTCCAGCCGGTGCCGTCGGCTATGTCGTCCCTCCTGCCCCTGCCGCCATCGCCGATGCCCTGGTGGACTTCTACGCCCACTACCGCGAACCCTCGTTCACGGCCGCAGCTGCCGAGGAGAAAAAGAAATACGCCTGGACCAATCTGACCCAGGCGCTCTACGGATTGCTATAAATCGCTATTCGGTTTTTGCTCTCGGAATGCGCCCTGTGGCTGCCACCACCACGCTGGTGATGGGCGAGAGGAGGTTGAAGAAGCAGTAGGGCAGATAGGCCACCGTGGCCACGCCCAACACGGTGCTTTGCACCAGGCCGCACGTGTTCCACGGCACCAGCACACTCGTCACCGTCGCCCCGTCCTCGCACGTGCGGCTCAGCAGACGCGACTCGAAGCCCCGCTCGTGATAGACGTCCTTGAACATCGAGCTCGTCAGGATGATGCTCAGGAACTGGTCGGCCATCGCGATGTTGCAGAAGATGCCTGTCAGTACCGTCGAGGCGATGAGCGACGTCGTGCCGCGCACCAGGCGCAGCAGTATCTCCATCACGTCGCGCAGCACGCCCGTTGCCGTGACCACGCCGCCGAAGATCTGCGCGCAGATGATGAGCCATATCGTGGGCATCATGCCCGCCATGCCGCTGGTCTGCACCAGCTTGTCGAGCGTGTCGACGCCCGTCTCAATCTGTGTTGAGCCATAGACGACCCTCATGATGCCCTCGTACCAGCTGCCTCCTGCAATCTGCCTGATCAGCTCCGGCTGCCAGATGACCGCCACAATAGCCGCCATCATCGAGGCCAGGAACAGCACCACCATCGCCGGCCACCGCCGCGCTATCATCACCCCCGTCAGCACCGGCACCAGCAGCAGCCACGGCGATATCATGAACGTGCCGTCAAGCTGGCGCAGGAAGCCCACCTCGCTGCTCCCCGACACCTCCATCAGCAGCCCCGCCACAGCGAAGATGACGAGCGAGATGCAGAACGTCGGGATGGTGGTCTTCATCATATAGCGGATGTGGGTGAACAGCGGCGTGCCCGAGACGCTCGACGCCAGCACCGTGGTGTCCGACAGCGGCGAGAGCTTGTCGCCGAAGTAAGCGCCCGTGATGATGCTGCCCGCCACCCAGCCGTCGTCGAAGCCGTGGGCGCGGCCGATGCCCATCAGGGCAACGCCGATGGTGGCCACCGTCGTCCACGACGAGCCCACCATCACGCTCACCAGCGCGCAGAACAGACTGCTGCTCACCAGAAACCACTCCGGCCGCAGCACCTGCACCCCGTAGTAGATCATCGTGGGCACGATGCCCGACACCATCCACGTGCCGCCGATGGCGCCGATGAGCAGCAGGATGATGATGCTGGGCATGCAGCTGGCAATCTTGTTCGTCATCTCGCGCTCCAGCGCCTCCCATCGCACGTGCCACATCAGGTAGCCCACCAGCGCACACACCGCCGAGGCAATCAGCAGCGACACCTGCGTGGCGCCGTCAAGCGCATCCGTGCCGAACGCCGACACGCACGTCGCTATCAGCGCAATCAGCACCCCAAAGGGGATGAGGGAGATGTATTTCTTCATACTTTGGCAAAGCGAGTGTTCCTACGCGGACGGACACCTTAAAAAACGAAAAAAACCGGAAGCGAATGCCGGTTAGCGCCAGAGGAGACCCGTGCGGTCAGAATGTTGTCCTTAGAGGATTCGAACCTCTACAAACAGAACCAAAACCTGTTGTGCTGCCATTACACCAAAGGACAATCCTTTGAAAATCGCCGCGAAGGTAGTGACAAAAAAGGGAGTAAGCAAGAAAAAAGCCGTTTTTTTTATGATTTCCCTTTCTTTCCCCCTCTGTTTATCTTCGCCAGCGCCTCTCAATCTTCAGTCCTCAGTCCTCAATCTAATCCGTTCCAGATACGCTGGGGTCTGCTCAGAATGATTCTTCGGCGGGGTGACATTGCAAGGCAGAGCAAACAAATATGTTCTTCTGCTCTTGCTGCGCTTTCTTTACCTCAGTTTCACGCGCTTGAAACTATAATTCCACGCGCTTGGAATGTCAGATCGAAGCGCGTGGAATTTATTTTTTCTCCTGCAAAAATGTGATATCCTTGCGGACAATCGTGCGTTTTCCCCTCTGACTGAAACGGGGAATGGCAGAAGGGCTACTCGGCGATGAGGAGGTAGTAGTTCTTCTTGCCGCGCTGGGCGAGGAGGTACTTGCCGCTGATGAGGTCGGCGGTAGTGAGCGTCTGGTCGAAGGTCTCGAGCTTCTGCTTGTTGACGCTGATGCCTCCGCCCTGCGCCATCTTGCGCATCTCGCCCTTCGAGGGGAAGACGGGGGCGTCGTCGGTGAGGAGGTCGATGGCCTTCACGCCGCTCTCGAGCCGGCTTCTGGCGACCTTGAACTGAGGCACGCCCTCGAAGACGGCCAGCAGCGTGCGCTCGTCGAGGCGGACAAGGGCGTCGTGGGTGTTGTTGCCGAAGAGGATGCCGCTGGCTTCGACGGCGGCCTCGTAGTCGGCTTCGCTGTGCACCATGCAGGTGACCTCCTTGGCGAGACGTTTCTGGAGCAGGCGCAGATGGGGTGCCTCGGCATGCTCGAGCACGAGGGCGTCAATCTCTTCCTTGGGCAGGGAGGTGAAGATCTTGATGTACTTGACGGCATCGTCGTCGCCGACGTTGAGCCAGAACTGGTAGAAGGTGTAGGGGCTGGTGTAGTCGGCGCTGAGCCAGACGTTGCCGCTTTCGGTCTTGCCGAACTTGCCGCCGTCGGCCTTGGTGATGAGCGGGCAGGTGAGGGCGAAGACCTCGCCGCCGTTGGTGCGGCGGATGAGCTCGGCGCCGGTGGTGATGTTGCCCCATTGGTCGCTGCCACCCATCTGCAGCTTGCAGCCCTTGTGCTCGTAGAGGTAGAGGAAGTCGTAGCCCTGCAGGAGCTGGTAGGTGAACTCGGTGAAGGAGAGCCCGTCGCGGGCTTCGCCGTTCAGGCGCTTCTGCACGCTGTCCTTGGCCATCATGTAGTTGACGGTGATGTGCTTGCCGATGTCGCGGGCAAAGTCGAGGAAGGTGAAGTCCTTCATCCAGTCGTAGTTGTTGACGAGCTCGGCGTGGTTGGGGGCGTCGCTGTCGAAGTCGAGGAAGTGGCTGAGCTGCCGTTTGATGCACTCGACGTTGTGGCGCAGCGTCTCCTCGTTGAGGAGGTTACGCTCCTGGCTCTTGCCACTGGGATCGCCGATCATGCCGGTGGCACCGCCGATGAGGGCCAGCGGCTTGTGGCCGCAGCGCTGCAGGTGGCGCAGCATCATGATGCCGCAGAGGTGGCCGATGTGGAGCGAGTCGGCCGTGGGGTCGATGCCCACGTAGGCCGTCACCATTTCTTTGTTCAATAACTCTTCTGTGCCGGGCATCATGGAATGTATCATCCCGCGCCAGCGTAATTCTTCTACAAAATTCATCATTATATTTACTATTTGACGATTTACTTTTTTCGTTTAACGTTTAACGTTTAATGTTTAACGAACACGTCGGTTCAAGACTGACAGACTATCAGACTGACAGATAAAAGCCCTGCAACTGCGCCGTCCACGAAACATTCATCTGATAGTCTGTTAGTCTAAAAGTCTAAAAATATAATTCACTTCCTGCCGCATGGCCGTTAAACATTAAACCCATTTCAATCTTCAATCTTCATTTTTCAATCTTCAATTGCGTCAAAGTCGCTTACGTCCTCGGGCGCAAAGGTACGGCGTTTTTTCGAAAGTGGCAACAGTCAGGGCATTAAATGGTGTAAAATGTTGTCGTTGACCTGTTGCTTCAGGGTCTCGACGGGGCGTCGGAGGCGCTCTGCGGCGTCGGCATAGAGGGCGTCGAGGCTGTCGATGGCTTCGTCGCTTTCGAGGAAGATCTCGTCGGGGGGCAACGCCATGAGCGTCTCGGGACGGTAACGGGGGCCGAGGGAGATGTGGCAGCCGGCGCGCAGATACTGGCGGGCATGCTCGGGACCGCCGCGGAAGCCGTGGACGAGCCAGGGCGTGGTGATGCCGAGCGTGCGGCGTACGGACAGCAGCTCGGCGGTGGCATGAACGTCGTGGACAACGAGTGCTTTCCCGACGGAATAGGCAAGACGGGCCTGTTCGCTGAACACGGCGAGCTGTATGTCCCACGCCGGGCCGCGCCGTTTGTCGAGCCCAGCCTCGCCCAGCATGCACAGTTGTCCGGAGGTGTCGTGGGCGAGCAGCGAGCGCAGGGCGTCGAGCTGGCGGGTGCCGTCGCCCTCGATGTCCCAGGGGTGGATGCCGACGGCATAGAGCTGGCCGGGCCGGGGGCTGAAGCCGTCGGTCAGGCTGACGCTGACTATGGCGGTGCCGGCGACGGCAGGCAGACGGTGGGTGTGGGTATCGGTGATCAGCGGCACGGGGCCATCGACCGCCGGCGGCAAAGGGGTGCCGGCAGGGGTGGGCGGGCTGGTGACGGACGGGGGCAGGGCGCCGCGCATCTCCTTTTTATAATAAAAGAAGCTGAAGGTGTCGGGCACGGGGTCGTAGCCGAATCCGCCGAAAGGGTTGCAGCGCACGATGCGGTAGGCAGCCAGCCAGAGCCCCCGGAGGGGACCGTGCCTGTGGAGCGCCTCGATGGCATACTGCGAACACGAGGGCGTGTAGCGGCAGCGGGGCGGAAAAAGGGGGGAGATGAGGCGCTGGTAGAGCCGGATGGGCAATACCAATAGCCACGTCAGGGCACGGCGGACAGCCGTCAGGGCACGGCGCACGGGGTCAGAGAGCCGGTTCATGGTCGGGGGCAGAGCCCAGCTGCTTGATGAGGCGTGAGAGGGCAGCGGCGAGGCGCTCTTCCACAGCGGAGGCGGGGAGCTCGTCCTTGCCTACGAAGATGACGGCCAGCGTGACAGCTAGACGATGGTCCGCGGCGAAGCGGACAAGCTCGTGTTTCTGCTTGCGGTAAGCTTCGCGGATGAGGCGTTTCTGGCGGTTGCGGTCCACGGCGTGGTGGAAGTTTTTCTTGGGCACGGAGATAAGCAGCCGGGGCAGGGGCACCGCAGGCGTCTCCGCGGGCACGGCCTTGCAGACCACACGAAGAGGAAAGACGGAAAAGGATTGCCCTTTTCCGTCGAAAAGCCAGTCGATGGCTGCCTGACTGCACAGCCGTTCGGCCTTGGTGAATGTCTGCGTGCCTGACAACGGGGTTACTCGCTTTGGTCGTCGGCCATCTGGGCCAGGAACTGGTCGAGCGCCATGGTCATAGAGGGCGCCTTGGGGGTCGGAGCCTCCAGGTCGAGGCGAATGTTGTGGTCGCGGATGGCTTGCGCCGTCGTGGGGCCAAAGCAGCCGATGAGCAGCTTACGCTGTGTGAACTTGGGACGGTTCTCGAGCAGCGAGGTGATGCCGGCGGGGCTGAAGAAGATCATCATGTCGTAGCCGCTGAGCTCGCGAGGCTTGAAAATCTTGCTCACCGTGCGGTACATGACGGCCTCGGAATGTTTGATGCCATGAGCCTCGAGAGCATTCTTGATGTCGTCGTTATGGACGCTCGACTGCGGCAGGAAGTAGGTCTCTTCAGGGTGCTTCAGGATGACGGAAAGCAAGCTGTCGAACGAGCCTGTGGTGCCGAAGAACACCTTGCGCTTGCGGTACTGGACGTACTTCTGGATGTAGAGCGACACGGTCTCGGTGGTGCAGAAATACTTCATCGTCTCGGGGATGTTGACGCGCATCTCCTGGCAGAGCTGGAAAAAGTGGTCGATGGCGTGGCGCGAGGTGAAGATGATAGCGGTATGCTCGGGGAGAATGGACACCTTCTGAGCACGGAATTCCTTTGGGGAGAGACTCTCTACCTGAATGAACTGCTTGAAGTCGATTTGCACATTATATTTCTGTGCAATCTCGTCGTAGTATTTTTTTGCCTCGGCTCCCTGAGGTTGGGAAACCAAAATGCGCTTTATCACTCTTTTTGTTGTTTCCGTACTTTTTGCTTCCATTTGATAATTGTCTAATTATAAACCGCTTCGAGCGAAAAACTTCCCCAAAACGAGGAGAGGAATCCATTCGAGCGTGCAAAGATAGACAATTAAAAGCAAACCGCCATATTTTTTTACAAAAAAGATGTGAAAGGCTTTGACAGACAGTCCTGTCTCGGCCAGCAGCAATATGGCGAGGGCGACGATGGCAAGGGCGCGTGGCGGGAGGGGAAAAAAGGCTCCGGCAATGGCGAAAAGGTACGACACGAGGCCCGTGATGATGAAGGTGTCGGCATAAACCTGATTCCAGGCTGCGGTCTGCGGGGGGGTGAAGAGTATGGCGCCGACGAGGCTGTAGAGGGCTGTCTTGAGCAGCATCCACAGGGCTATGCCCGCCATGCCGCCCAGCAGCAGCGTCAATGCCTCGGTCCGTCCGGATAGCGCATGGTTGGCATGCAGCAGGTTGACGAGGCAGAACGATGTGCTGACGGTGGCCAGCAGCAGGAGCAGCAACCTCATGTAGAGCGCCCGCGAGGTGCGCACTTCGTCGGAAAGGCGCCGTGAATGACCGATGGAGTAGCTGGCGACGAGCTGGCGCAGATAGCAGGTGTTGTCGGCTAGCACCGTGGCCAGCAACAGGGCCAGCAGCAACAGGATGCCCACGAACACATCGTCGCCCATCGGGGAGAAGGGCTGCGAGGCCCGTTCCTCGAGGGCCTTCAGCATCGGGTTGACTGTCTCGCTCACCATGAGTAATGCTCCGTTCATAAAAATCGCTTGCGGCTCAGCGTCTTTTCGGACTTCCGCCCATTATGGCATCAGATGGCAGCGAACTTGCGTATGCTGCCGTCCCACTTAGGCGTGGTGAGCACCATCTCCACGGCTTCGTCGGGGGTGGTGGCCACGCGCCAGATGTCGGCATGGATGTCGCGCATGAAGTGTTCATCGACAGCCGTCTGCAGCTGTGCGAGCAGGGCGTCGTAGTAGCCGTCGAGATTGAGGATGACGATGGGGTTGAGGTAGAGGCCGAGCTGTTTCCACGTGATGACTTCCAGCAGTTCTTCCAGGGTGCCGCAGCCGCCCGGCAGGGCGATGCAGCCATCGGTGATGTTGGCGATGGTCTGCTTGCGTTCGTGCATGTCGGCCGTGACGATGAGCTCCGAGAGCCCCGTGTGGTGCCAGCCTTCGCGCACCATAAACTCAGGGATGACGCCCACCACGCGGCCTCCGGCCTCGAGAGCGGCGTTCTCGACTGTATTCATCAGACCGAGGTTGCCGGCACCAGTAACGATGCCCACGCCGCGGCTTGCCAGCAGACGCCCCACAGCCTCCGCAGCATCGAAGAAACTCTTCCGTATCCGTGTGCTCGACGCACAGTAAACCGCGATGTTCATCTTACCTCTATCCTCAATACCTATAGTGCTCGGCTTTGTAGGGGCCTTCGACGGCTACGCCGATGTAGTCGGCCTGTGCCGGCGTGAGGGTGGTGAGGTGTACACCGATGCGCTGGAGGTGCAGCCGTGCGACCTCTTCGTCGAGGTGCTTGGGCAGCCGGTAAACGCCGATGGCGTAGGGCTTGTTGAACAGCTCCATCTGAGCCAGCGTCTGGTTGGTGAACGAGTTACTCATCACAAACGAGGGATGGCCGGTGGCGCAGCCCAGATTGACGAGCCGCCCGTCGGCCAGCAGGATGATGCTGTGCCCGTCGGGGAAGAAGTAGCGGTCCACTTGCGGCTTGACGTTCTGGCAGCGGATGCCAGGATAGGCCTTCAGGGCTGCCACCTGTATCTCGTTGTCGAAGTGACCGATGTTGCAGACGATGGCCTGGTCGGGCATGCGCTCCAGATGGTCAATGCGGATGACGTCGATGTTACCCGTGGTGGTGACGAAGATGTTGGCCTGCGAGCAGGCTTCGTCGAGGGTGACGACCTGGAACCCTTCCATGGCGGCTTGCAGGGCGCAGATGGGGTCCACCTCGGTGACCATCACGCGGGCGCCGTAGCTGCGCAGGCTCTGGGCGCAGCCCTTGCCTACCTCGCCGTAGCCGCACACCACGGCCACCTTGCCCGCCACCATGACGTCCGTGGCACGCTTGATGCCATCGACGAGGCTCTCGCGGCAACCGTAGAGGTTGTCGAACTTGCTCTTTGTGACGGAGTCGTTGACGTTGAAGGCGGGGAACAGCAGCTTGCCCTCGTCCATCATCTGGTAAAGGCGGTGTACGCCGGTGGTTGTCTCCTCGCTGACGCCGCGCACCTCCCCTGCTACAGTATGCCAGAAGCCGGGTTTCTCAGCCAGCACACGCTTGAGGATGGCCTTCAGCTCGGCTTCGTCCTCGCCGCCCGAGGGGGTGTCGAGCACGGAGGCGTCGTTCTCGCCGTCCACGCCGAGGTGTATCATCAGGGTGGCATCGCCGCCGTCATCGACAATCATGTTCGGCCCCTTGCCGCCGGGGAAGTTTATGGCCTGCAGCGTGCACCACCAGTAGTCGGCCAGCGTCTCGCCCTTCCATGCAAAGACGGGTACGCCCATGTCGGCCATGGCTGCGGCGGCATGATCCTGTGTGGAATAGATGTTGCACGAGCACCAGCGCACCTCGGCGCCCAGACAGCGGAGCGTCTTGATGAGCACAGCCGTCTGAATGGTCATGTGCAGCGAGCCCATCACGCGGGCTCCCTTCAGGGGCTGCTGGGCACCGTACTTCTCTTGCAGCGCCATCAGGCCGGGCATCTCTTTCTCGGCCATGTCGATCTCCTTGCGGCCGAAGTCGGCCAAGCCGAGGTCAGCTACCTTATGGGGAAGGGTTGAAAACAGTTCCATAGTTCGTTTTGTCAGCTTCGTTGATAATTTGGCCGCGAAAGTACTACATTTCGCCCGCATTTCCTAATTCCTTATGTTTTTTTTGCGAAAGGCCAGCAGGCAGGCCAGCAGAACGAGGATTGGGCTGGACGTCTTATCTGATGATAAACAGTTTGTCGGACGGACGGATTTTGCAGGGAACCTTGAAGGACACGGCCACGCCCTGCGGTACAGTCTCGACGGGCTTGAGGTCAACGCGGTATTCGTCGGGGGTGACATAGACGGCGCCCGTGGTGGGGCCTGTGATGAGTAGCTTGTCGCCCAGATGGAGGGGGGCAGCCTCGATGAAAAACTCCGCCACGCCGAGCCGCGAGTAGTGTTTGACGCCATGTCCGGCATACACCTTGCGCTCGGTGGCATTGGAGCCGTAGTGTGGGTTCCACTCGCCGAGCCGCTGTCCAAGGTAATAGCCGTTCCAGAAACCGCGGTTGAACACCGTGGCGAGCCGTGCGTCCCAGGCGTCCTTTTTCTCGTCGGTGAACGTGCCGTCCACCACGCTGCGGATGGCCTCTTTGTAACACTCCACGACGGTGCGGACATATTCCGGTCCGCGCGCGCGTCCCTCTATTTTAAACACGCGCACGCCTGCCTCCATCATCTCGTCCATGAAGCGGATGGTCTTGAGGTCTTTGGGCGACATCACGTATTTATTCTCCACCTCCAGCTCAATCTCGCTCTCCTTGTCGTGGAGGATGTACGTTGGCTCGTCCGCGGTCATCATCTCGCCCCCGCTGTCGGTGCGGCGGAAGACGTCGTAGCCTCGGCGGCACACTTGCATGCAGGCGCCGCGGTTGGCGCTGGGTCCCAGCTCGTGGAGGCTGAGGTAACACTTGCCGCTGACAGCCATGCAGAGGGCGCCGTGGCAGAACATCTCTATGCGCACCAGCTCGCCCCGCGGACCGCGGATCTGCTCGCGCTGGATGGTGTCGTAGATGACGCGCACCTGATGGAGATTCAGCTCGCGGGCCAGCACAACAACATCGGCAAAACGGGCATAGAAGCGCAGGGCGTCGGCATTGCTTATGTTGAGCTGAGTGCTCAAGTGTACCTCCTGACCGATGGCGTTGCAGTAGTTCATGACAGCTACGTCGCTGGCGATGATGGCCGAGATGCCCGCTTCGTGAGCGGCATCGACGGTCTGGCGCATCAGCGTCATGTCCTCGTCGTAGAGGATGGTGTTGACGGTGAGGTAGCTCTTTATGCCATGCTTGGAGGTGGTGGCGGCAATCTCGCGCAGGTCGCTCAGCGAGAAGGTGCTGGCCGAGCGGGCACGCATGTTCAGATGGCCCACGCCGAAGTAGATGCTGTCTGCACCAGCCTGTATGGCGGCTGCCAGGGATTCGCGAGAACCCACCGGCGCCATGATTTCAAAGTCGTGTATGTCGTAATTCATGGTGACAAAGATAGGGTGAGCCGAGCGAAAAACCAAATTTATTTGAATTTTTAACTGCGTTTTCGTCCGTCGCGACTCGGCAGAGCTGATGCAAGCATCGTTCTGCGCTCGCTGCTCCTTCCGTTCCGAGGCGACCCCTATCTAAAAGCTCCGAAGGAGATTAAAGGTACAAATAAATGAAGAATGAAGAATGAAAAAATGAAAAATATGACTGTCTTTGTTTAATGTTTAACGAACACGTCTGGCGCCTTCGGCGCAATTGAAAATTGATAATTATCCATTGTCCATTGTCAATTGTCAATTAACGAAGTTATCATGGTCCTCTGATTATATTGTTTAGTGAAAAATCTTTCATTTAAGAAGTTTTTTCACTACTTTTGCAGCCGAAATGAAGATAGGAACGATCGACTTGGGCGAGCGGCCGGTGATGCTGGCTCCGATGGAGGATGTCACCGACCCGGCCTTCCGGCTGATGTGCAAACGCTTCGGCGCCGACATGGTCTATACGGAGTTTGTCTCAGCCGATGCCCTCATCCGTGGCGTCAACCGCTCGGTGCAGAAGCTGCAGGTCAGCGACGAAGAGCGTCCCGTGGCCATCCAGATCTATGGCCGCGACATCCCTTCGATGGTGGAGGCAGCCAAGATGGTCGAAGCTGCTGGACCCGACATCCTTGACATCAACTACGGTTGTCCCGTCAAGCGTGTGGCCGGCAAGGGCGGCGGAGCAGGCATGCTGCAGAACATCCCCCTCATGTTGGAGATGACGCGTGCCATCGTCGATGCTGTCCACATCCCCGTCACCGTGAAGACGCGTCTCGGCTGGGATCACGAACATAAAATCATCGTCGAGCTGGCCGAGCAGCTGCAGGATTGTGGCATCCGGGCGCTCACCATCCATGGCCGCACCCGTAGCCAGATGTACACCGGTGAGGCCGACTGGACGCTCATCGGACGTGTCAAGGAGAATCCCCGCATGCACATCCCCATCATCGGCAACGGCGACGTCACCACCCCCGAACGTGCCCTCGAGTGCTTCGAGCGCTATGGTGTCGACGGCATCATGATAGGCCGTGCCTCCTTCGGCCGCCCATGGATCTTTAAAGAGGTGAAGGATGCTTTAGCCTCTGACCCAATTAACGATAACGTTAACGATAACTCTAACCCCTCACCCCTAACCCCTAACCCTTCACCCCTGACCCCTCACCAGAAGCTCGACATCCTGCGTCAGCAGGTACGCGAGAGTGTGGCGCGTCTCGACGAGCATGCCGGCATCCTTCACATCCGCCGCCATCTGGCCGCCACACCCCTTTTCAAAGGCATTCCCGACTTCCGTCCCACACGCATCCGTATGCTCCGTGCCGAGAAGGTGGACGACCTCTTTGCCATCTTCGACGAGATAGAAAGAACGTTTTTAGTTGAGAGTTAAGAATTAAGAGTTAAGAGTTGTGAGTTGGAGGAGTGCTTTGTATGCAGCATTTTATAAATAAATCTATTCAACAAAAATAAAAATCGTATGAAACTTCTTGAAGGAAAAGTCGCCCTCATCACGGGCGCAGCACGTGGCATCGGCAAAGCCCTTGCCCTGCGTTTTGCCGCTGAAGGCGCCGACATCGCCATCACCGACCTCGTCTATAACGATGCTATGACGGAGACCGTCAATCAGATTGCTGCCTACGGCACCCGTGTCAAGGGTTATGCCTCCGATGCTTCCAGCTTTGCAGGCACCGAGGCTGTCGTTGCCGACATTGTGAAGGACTTCGGACGTATCGATGTTCTGGTTAACAACGCCGGCATCACCAAGGATGGCCTGATGATGCGCATGACCGAGGCACAATGGGACGCCGTGCTCACCGTCAACCTCAAGAGCACGTTCAACTTCATCCACGCCGTCACCCCCATCATGATGCGCCAGCGTGCGGGCAGCATCATCTCCATGAGCAGCGTGGTGGGCGTACACGGCAACGCAGGCCAGTGTAACTACTCAGCCTCGAAGGCGGGTATGATTGGCCTCACGAAAAGCATTGCCCAGGAGATTGGCAGCCGCGGCATCCGTGCCAACATCATCGCCCCGGGCTTCATCCTTACCGACATGACGCTCCAGCTGCCCGAGGCCGTGCGCGACGAATGGGCAAAGAAGATTCCCCTCCGTCGTGGGGGCACGCCCAACGACATTGCCGGTGTGGCCCTCTTCCTTGCTTCCGACCTCAGCAGCTATGTCAGCGGCCAGGTCATCCAGGTTGATGGCGGCATGGCCATGTAAAAACTAGTTAAGAGCGTTATTTAGTTAAGAGCGTTATTTAGTTAAGAATTAAGAGTTAAGAGTTAAGAAAAATAGTTCTTCCGCCGAGTACTCGCATACAGAGGTATTGTCTGAACTCCAGAACTACAGCAAATTCTCTTAACTCTTAACTCTTAATTCTTAACTCTTAACTTTATTTTTAGTAGCTCACTTTGAGCGGGCTGTTTACCTTGCGGGCGAAGTCGCGAAGGTAGTCGTTCCATTCGTCGGTTGTCTGCCAGCCGGCCTTGCTCCAGGCGCTGCCCCACCAGTAGGTGACGGCGGCGTCGGGGGCGATGGTGCCGACCGCCAGGATGTGGCCTGATGCTCCGCGCCGCGAGGCCTCGGGGGCGGCAAAGGGCAGATAACGGGCGTCCTTCGCCCACGGCGCCACGATGCCCACATAGATTTCGCCGTTGTCGGCATGGGCATTGTCCGTCAGGTCCTGATAGGAGATGAATCCCTTGTCGGCGGCCAGCGTGTAGGCGTCGGGGTTCTCGGGATGGACGACGATGCCGGCAGCCAGCGGCGCAGCCTTGCTGAGGCCGCTGTAGCTCACCGTGGTGCAGTTGAGCTGCGAGCCTTTGGCCAACGAGATGACGCGCGTCTCAACCAGCGTCTCGCCATGATAGTCGAAGGGATTGTAGGTGAGGCGCACCATGAAGCGCAGCGGACCGTTCTCCATGATCTCGTAGCTCGCCCAGCAGTAGGGATAGACAATCTCGTCGCCGTCGAGCAGGGCTGCTGCGCCGCCGCCCAGCGTCGGGCCTACCTTGTAGCAGTCCATTCCGTTGCCGTGATCGACGTGATAGGATACGGAGTGGTAGAGCTGGTCGGCCTCGTCGAAGCGTTTCTCCCTGCGCAGCTGGGCAATCTGCTCGCTGGTCTCGGGGTTCAGCTCGTTGGCATAGCGCTCCTCCACCACCAGCGAGGGCGTGTTCTTCACCCAGATGTCGTAGCCGAAAGCGCGTTCGCCGGAGGCCTGCAGCGCCGGGCCATAGCAGCGGTAGGCGGTGAGGTCGTTCTCCCAGGCGATGTCATCGACGCGCTCGGGATAGTGGCGGCCGAAGGCTGCCGGCGTGGCGGGCTCGGGAGTGCCGATGCTGATGGTATAGACGGCGTTGCTGTGTGCCTTCACCGTGACGGGAAACAGCAGCTTGTTGTCGTGCGTTATCTGGGTGGGCAGCTCGTTGCCTTGCGCATCGCAGACGACGTACATCTCCTCGTCGTTCACGAGGGGTATGCGGGCCATGAGGTCGGCCATCGGAACCTCCACCATCTCGTCGGTGCGGTTCACGTCGAGGCTGTTCTTCACCGTTACCGTGAAGTCGCCCTTCGGCCCTGATGCACAGGAGCCGAGGAGCGCAAGGGATAGAAGAAGAAGGGATGATTTTTTCATAGAAGGAATTAGAAATTATCGTTTAACGTTTAATGTTTAATGTTTAACGAACACGTCTGGCGCCTTCGGCGCAATTAAGAATGAAGAATGAAAAATGAAAAATAAAATGTCCCGTATGCAGCGTTCCGATTACAAAGCTATTTATTCTTCATTCTTCATTCTTTATTATTTAAGCAATAACTATTTATTTTTCATTTTTCATTTTTCATTTTTCATTTTTCATTTTCATATTAAACGAAAACTCTTAATTCTTAACGCTTAACTAAACTACTTCGGTTGCTTGCCGATGTAGGCCAGGATGCCGCCGTCGACATAGAGGATATGGCCGTTGACGGCGTCAGAGGCGTGCGAGGCCAGGAATACGGCCGGGCCGCCCAGCTCGCTGGGGTCGAGCCAGCGTCCGGCGGGCGTCTTGGCGCAAATGAACGAGTCGAAAGGATGACGGCTGCCGTCGGGCTGGCGCTCGCGCAGCGGAGCTGTCTGGGGCGTGGCGATGTAGCCCGGGCCGATGCCGTTGCATTGGATGTTGTATTCGCCGTACTCCGAGCAGATGTTGCGCGTCAGCATCTTTAGGCCACCCTTGGCGGCGGCGTAGGCGCTGACGGTCTCGCGGCCCAGCTCGCTCATCATCGAGCAGATGTTGATGATCTTGCCCTCGCGGCGCTCCATCATCTCGGGGATGACGGCGCTTGAGCAGATGAACGGCCCGACGAGGTCGATGTCGATGACCTGCTGGAACTCGGCGCGCTTCATCTCGTGCATGGGGATGCGCTTGATGATGCCGGCGTTGTTGACGAGGATGTCAATCTGTCCGACCTCCTTGTGGATGGTCTCGACGAGTGCCTTCACGTCGTCCTCCTTGGTGACGTCGCAGACATACCCGCGAACGTTCGTGATGCCTGCCTCGCGGTAGTTGTCCAGTCCCCGCTGCAAGGCTGCCTCGTTGATGTCGTTGAAGATGATGTTCTTGATGCCTGCTGCCACGAAGGCCTTGGCGATGTTGAACCCGATGCCATAGCTGGCACCCGTGATCCAGGCGTTCTTGCCTGCTAACGAAAATAGATTGATCATATTAAAATTAAAAATTATAAAATTAGGAATTATCGTTTAACGTTTAATGTTTAATGTTTAACGAACACGTCCTCTGATTCCTGTTCTACCGCTAGGTCGTTAAACGTTAAACCAATCGTCAACTATGAATTGTGAATTATGAACTAAATATCATTCAAGTTTCGCAAGCAAAAAAACGAGCCTAGACGGCGATGAGCGCCCTGAAAGGGCAGCAAGCTACTAGCCCAGGGCAACGCCCTGGGTATATCTCCTGCCATTTCGCGCCCTGAAAGGGCAAAAGCATTCAAAATTAATTCTTTTGCCCTTTCAGGGCGAAAGTTTCTTTTGTCATTTGTACCCAGGGCGTTGCCCTGGGCTATGTGCTCCATGCCCCTTCGGGGCGTTCCTATTTGGTACAATTTCATACTTGCGAAACTTAAGTAAATATCACTTCAGTTCATCGATGGCGTAGAAGTCCTGGTCGCCGTAGTCGAGGTTTTCGCCTCCCATGCCCCAGATGAAGGTGTAGTTGTGGGTGGCAGCGGCGCTGTGGATGCTCCATTCGGGGCTGAGGACAGCCTGGTCGCCCTTCATCCAGATGTGGCGCGTTTCCTGCGGCTGGCCCATGAAGTGGCATACCGCCTGGCCCTCGGGCACCTCGAAGTAGAAGTAAGCCTCCATGCGGCGGCTGTGGGTGTGTGCCGGCATGGTGTTCCACACCGAGCCCGGCGCCAGCTCCGTCATGCCCATCTGCAACTGGCAGGTGGGCAGCACCTGGTTGACGATCATCTTGTTGATGTTACGCTCGTTCGACATCTCCAGCGAACCCATGTGTGCCACCACGGCGTCGGCCTTCGTCACCTTACGGTCCGGGTAGGTGGTGTGGGCGTTCGTGCTGTTGAAGTAGAACTTCGCTGGGCAGGCGGCATCCTTGCTCTCAAAGACCACGTCGCGGTTTCCGCGTCCCAGGTAGAGCGCCTCCTTATAGTCGAGTTCGAACACCTCGTCTCCGTGACGGACGATGCCAGCGCCCCCCACGTTGTAGATGCCCAGCTCGCGCCGTTCCAGGAACCACTTAGCCCGCAGCGGGTCGATGGCCTCCAGCGTCAGCGCCTCGTGGACGGGCATGGCGCCGCCCACCACCATACGGTCGTACATCGAATAGACCATGTTTACCTCGTCGGCGGCGAAGACGGTCTCAATCAGGAAATCGCGGCGGACACGCGCCGTGTCATAATGTTTAGCATCCTCAGGATGGGCGGCATAGCGCACTTCGTAATTTGTTTTCATTTCAGGTATGGTTTTGATTTGCCCACAAAGGTACGAGTAAGCGAGTGAAAAACCAAATTTATTTGAGTTTTTCCGAGCGTGAGTACCTAAAAGCCTCCGCAGGAGGATTAAAGATAGGGTGAGCCGAGCGAAAATGCAAATTTATTTGCAATTTTAACTTCGTTTTCGTCCGTCGCGACTCGGCATAACTGATGCAAGCATCGTTCTGCGCTCGCTGCTCCTTCCGTTCCGAGGCGACCCCTATCTAAAAGCCCCCGAAGGGGGATTAAAGGTACGAGTAAGCGAGAGAAAAGTCAAATTTTTTTTGAGCTTTTCCAAGCGTGAGCATTTTAGACCGAAGGTCAAGGCGATAGAAAAACCAGAATTGTTTTTTCCTTTGCCATAAATTCACGGACAATACACGTAGCAAGACTGACAGAATTCTTTTTAAACGTATAATGTCCGTACAATGTCCGCGAATGTTCGTAAATAATTTATTTTCTTGGCTTATTCACGGATATTCACGTCTTATTCACGGACATTCGCGTAGCGTCGCAGACAAGTGAAGTAAGAGGTCAGAAGTCAGAGGTCAGAGGTAAGAGTTATTCGCGGACATTCAAGGTTTATTCACGAACATTCGCGTAGCGTCGCAGACAGATTTGTTTAACGTGAATGTCCGTGAATGTCCGCGAATGTTCGTGAATATTTTCGTCTCCAAACTACTTTAAGAACGGACGGAGCAGCGAGAGCAGAGTCAAGCTTGCTTGAACTCTGCCGAGTCGCGACGGACGAAGACTTTGTCAAATCGGTTGTCAGCCGACAGGATGTATAATATTATTTTTCAGTTAAATACAACTTTCCGTCCCGAAATACCACTTACGGCGTATTCTTCAAGCACGCCAACGTAGTGCGTCCCACCGCCAGCGTTTGATGCTATCCCCGCATTGTAGGAAAAAGCTACCGTCATGCAGAAAAGGCCTTTCGTCATATAAGAAAGGCCTAATCAGCCGCAGGAAGGCCATTTTGGGTAAGGGCCAATTTAGTTAAGAATTAAGAACCGATGGAACAGCGAGAGCAGAATCAAACTTGTTTGAACTATGCCGAGTCGCGACAGAGGAAAAACGAAGTTTAATTAAGAGTTAAGAAAAATAGTTCAGAGTTATCGTTAACGTTATCGTTATCGTTAACCCAATTCCTAATTCCCAATTCCTAATTCCTAACTTCTAATTTCTAATTCCTAATTGTCATTTTCCTATTATTTGAGTATATTTATAAACAGCGCCCCTGTTTATATAAACACGGCCCCTGTTTATATAAACGCGGCCCGTGTTTATAAACCGCCTCCTACGTTGGCAAAAAAGAAGCATTCTTCCCTCAACCCTCATCCTTCTTGCATCATACATCTTCCTTTCTTTATTGAGGGTTGTGGTTTTTTTCTCTTCAATATTTATTTGTTTTTTTACTACACCACTACACCAGTTTGTCTTATCTGTACATTCATAGCGATTTGTGTGGTGTAGTAAGCTAAAATCCCTACACCGTTCTACACCGTTCTACACCAAAATCCCTCACTATTCCCTCACCATTAGCTCTTCATCCGCTCTGCCCACAGGCTGGGGTTGGCAAATCCGCCTGAACGAGTGAACGAGTATCGAGTTTTCTTATAAAAAACAGGAAAAACGGTGTAGAACGGTGTAGAACGGTGTAGAGATTTTGGTTTCTACACCACTTATATGCTTTATTTTCTGCACATAATCACGATTGGTGTAGTGGTGTAGTAGTTTTTCCTGTTAGCACGGATTGGCAATCACTGGTGGTCGAAAGATTTTAACTATTGAATCTTTCGACCACCAGTGATTGCAAATTCGCCTGAACGGGAAAGAGATAAGCTTGCTTGAACCGACGCCAAACCGAGAGCCATCAAGCTTGCTTGAATGGCCGAGGTGCGAAGGAGGAAGAACGAAGCTCAACTCTGCCGAGCTGCATCCTGCTTTGCAAATCCGTCCTGTGTGCTAACGATTTTTTAGCGATAGCGGGGTTTTTCTTTTGCTCTGGTATCATCCAGTATGGATGATGTTATGGCTGTAGGCTTTTATCTGTAAGCTGGCT
>JAILEU010000105.1 GCA_024697785.1 Bacteroidaceae bacterium
AGGTAAGCATCACCGACGAGACGGGCAACGTCGTCTATGAGAAAGCCATCGACGCAGCAGGTATCGTAGGCCTCCACATCGACATCTCCGCCTACGAAGAAGGCCTTTACACCATAACGTTGGAGAATGACCAAGAGTCCTTTACAGGCGAATTTGAAGCACGAACAACGGGCCTTTCACCCCTCCTTCAGGAGAAACCTGCGGAGACCATCTACAACCTGCAAGGCCAGCGGCTCAATTCCTTACGAAAGGGACTGAATATCGTGAACGGCCGAAAGGTTTATGTAAAGTGATGCACTTGTTCAGGTGAATCTGCAATTCGTTTGAACGTGAGATAGAAAAGGAGGGCGTACCTGCTTGGCACGCCCTCCTTTGATTCAGCTGGATGTCTGTCTCAGCCGATACAGAAATCTGTCTGTTCGCTACGATTAGTGGTTGCGACGTTCACCGCCACGCTCACCACGGTCGCGACGTTCGCCATTACGTCCGTTCTCACCACGTTCGCCACGCTCGGGGCGCTCACGACGGGGAGGACGCTCCTCGTAACCTTCGGGCTTCGGCAGCAGGGCACGATGGCTGAGCTTGAACTTGCCGGTCTTGGGATCGATGTCGAGCAGCTTCACCGTGATGGTGTCACCCTCGTTGAGGCCGGTCTCTTCCATCGTCTCGAAGCGCTTCCACTCAATCTCGCTGATGTGGAGCAGACCTTCCTTGCCAGGCATGAACTCGACGAAGGCGCCGTAAGGCATGATGCTGCGCACCTTGCTCTCATAGACCTCGCCCACTTCGGGGATGGCCACGATGGCACGAATCTTCGACATAGCGGCGTCGATGCTGGCCTTGTTGGTGGCAGCAATCTCCACACGGCCGATGCCGTCGATCTCGTCGATGTTGATGGTGGCACCCGTCTCTTCCTGCATACCCTGGATGATCTTTCCGCCCGGGCCAATGACGGCGCCGATGAACTCCTTGGGGATGGTGATGATTTCGATGCGGGGAGCGTGGGGCTTCAGCTCGGGACGCGGCTCGGGCAGCGTCTCCAGCATGCAGTTCAGGATGTGCATGCGGCCTTCCTTGGCCTGGTTAAGGGCCTTCTCAAGGATTTCGTAGCTCAGTCCGTCGCACTTGATATCCATCTGCGTGGCGGTAAGGCCCTTGACGGTACCAGTGGTCTTGAAGTCCATGTCGCCGAGGTGGTCCTCATCGCCGAGGATATCGCTCAGCACGGCGTACTTCTCTTCGCCCGGGTTCTTGATGAGACCCATAGCGATGCCGCTGACGGGACGTGCGATGGGCACACCGGCGTCCATCAGAGCCAGCGTTCCGGCACAGACGGTAGCCATGGAGCTGGAGCCGTTGCTCTCGAGGATGTCGCTGACGACGCGCACGCAATAGGCGTAGTCGTGAGGCAGCATCTCCTTCAGAGCGCGCCAGGCGAGGTGGCCGTGACCAATCTCGCGACGGCCGACGCTACGCTGAGCCTTGGCTTCACCGGTGCTGAAGGGCGGGAAGTTGTAGTGGAGCAGGAAGCGGGCCTTGCTCTGGTCGAGGACGTCATCGACGATTTTCTCGTCGTCCTTCGTGCCGAGGGTGACGCTGGTCAGGGACTGCGTCTCGCCGCGGGTGAAGATAGCCGAGCCGTGAGGGCCGGGCAGGTAGCCGACTTCGCACCAGATGGGACGGATGTCGGTGGTCTTACGGCCGTCGAGGCGCTTACCCTCGTCGAGGACGCAACGGCGCATGGCGTCGCGCTCCACGTCGTGGTAGTAGCGGTCGATGAGGGCGTTCTTCTCGGCCAGCTCGTCCTCGGTGAGGTCGGTATGGGCCTCGGCGTAGGCAGCCTTGAAGTCCTCGCAAATCTGCGTGAAGGCGTCCTCGCGAGCGTGCTTGTCGCGGTTGCCCTCCTGTGAAATGGCGTAAGCCTTGTCGTAGCAGGCAGCCTTGACTTCGGCACGGAGGTCCTCGTCGTTGACCTCGTGGCAATACTCGCGCTTCACCGTCTTGCCGGCAGCCTCGGCCATCTCCTTCTGGACAAGGCACATGGGCTTGATGGCCTCGTGGGCAGCCTTCATGGCGCCGAGCAGGTCAGCCTCGCTGACCTCCTTCATCTCACCCTCGACCATCATGATGTTGTCGTAGGTGGCACCGACCATGATGTCCATGTCGGCACGCTCGAGCTGCTCGAAGGTGGGGTCGATGACGTACTCGCCATCCACGCGGGCCACGCGGACCTCGCTGATGGGGCCGTTGAAGGGGATGTCGCTGACAGCCAATGCGGCGCTGGCAGCAAGGCCGGCCAGAGCGTCGGGCATATCCACGCCGTCGGCGCTGAACATGATGATGTTCACATAAACCTCGGCATGATAGTTATCGGGGAAGAGGGGGCGCAGGGCGCGGTCCACCAGGCGGCAGGTGAGGATCTCATAGTCCGAAGGCTTGCCCTCGCGTTTGGTGAAACCACCCGGATAGCGTCCGAAAGCGGCATACTTTTCTCTGTACTCTACCTGAAGAGGCATGAAATCTGTTCCGGGGACGGCATCCTTAGCAGCACACACGGTGGCAAGCAGCATGGTCTTGCCCAGCGTGACCATCACGGCACCGTCGGCCTGCTTGGCCAGCTTCCCGGTTTCCAACGTAATCTCCCTACCGTCGGGCAGGGCGATTTTCCTTGTAATAATGTTCATCTTTACTGTTTATATAATTATAACTCTCTGAAAAATCGTGCAAAATTACATAAATACTCCGAATAATCGCACCGTTTTCAGATTTTTTATGTAATTTCGCCGCCGAAAAAGCATAAGAAATGAAAAAAAACGTCCTATTCCCGACTTTTATAGCCCTTTTGCTGACCATCAGCTGCACACCCCATAGTCCGCAGGCCACCATCGAAGGCGCCATCACCGAGGCGACCGGCAAGACCCTTTACCTCGATGCGCTGGGCGTTGACCGCGTCACCACCTGCGACTCCGTCCGCCTGAAAGAGAACGGCACCTTCTCCTTCAGCGTCCCCCGCCCCGAGTGCTACGACTTCTACCGTCTGCGCATCGGGCGCGAGATGATCAACGTCAGCGTCGATTCCACGGAGACCATCCGCATCGCCGCCGCCCTCCCCACCATGTCCATCGCCTATCAGGTGGAGGGTTCGGAGGACAACCTGAAGCTGAAGGAGCTGGTGATGAAGCAGGTTGAGCTGCAGAATGCCGTCCGCGCCCTTGTCCGCGCCGGCGGACCCGAGGTAGGCGTCACACGCCATAAGATCGAGGACCTTGTGCAGCAGTACAAGGACAGCGTGCGCCTCCAGTACATCTATGCCGACCCGTCGAAGCCCTACGCCTACTTCGCGCTGTTCCAGCGTCTGGGCGGCAGCCTCATCTTCGACCCTGTCGGCACGCGTGACGACGTCCGCGCCTTTGCTGCCGTCGCCACCAACCTCGACCTCTATTACCCCGATGCCATACGCACGAAGAACCTCCACAACATCGCCCTCAAGGGCATGGCTGCCACACGCCCCGTGCGCCCCGCAGCCCCTGACGACAGCATCGCGGCCCTGCTGGCCGACAAGGTGGTGGAGGCCTCGCTCATCGACATCGCCCTGCCCGACGCCGACGGCGCCGAGCGCCGCCTCACCGACCTCAAGGGCAAGGTGGTGCTGCTCAGCTTCTGTGCCTATGCCTCCGAGACGTCGGCCATGAGCATCCTCGCCCTGCGCGAGCTCTACAACCAGTACGCCCCGAAGGGACTGGAAATCTATCAGGTGGGTCTCGACGACAACGACCACTACTGGCGCATGGCCGTCGATAACCTGCCGTGGATATGCGTCCACGATGCCGACTGCCAGTGGTATGCTACGCGCGAGGGCATCCTGGCCTTCCGCTCCGTGCCCGCCTCCCACTACGGCGTGAAAATCCTTCCCACCTACTTCCTCATCAACAGGGAGAACGAGGTCGTCCTCCGCATCGAGGACGAGAAGGCCCTTGCCGACGCCGTCGCGAAACTGTTTTAAATTGAAAATTGAAGATAAGAAATTTTTATGATTATCCGCAATAATACCCCTTACTCTCTTTGTGCGCCCCGAAGGGGCAACAAGCACATAGCCCAGGGCAACGCCCTGGGTTCATCCCCCCAAAGCAACCTTCGCCCTGAAGGGGCAAAAGCTTTGTTATTGAAGCCTTTTGCCCCTTCAGGGCGCAAAATAATGTGTGCCCTAATAAACCCAGGGCGATGCCCTGGGCTGGGTGCTTTTGGCCTTTCAGGCCGTTAGGGGTACTAATGCGGAAAATCATAAGAAATATCGTTTAATTCATGGCGCTCCAGGCGCAATTAGGAATTAGGAATTAAGAAATTTACTATTTACGATTGGATTATTTGATTATTTAGAGGTACGATGCAACGTGAAATTGAAAAATGACTAAATCGAAAAATAAATAGTCAATCGGACTCCGAGCTTTGCTCGCCTGAATTCTTGGAGCAGCGAGTGTCAACAAACTTGTTTGATTGACCGAGTCGCGACAAGAAAAGATAAAGTCAACACCTCTAAGAAATAACAAGGAGTGAAGAAATCATCAAATCGTAAATATAAATATAAACCAGAGAATTATGCAATTAAAAAGCCTCCTTTCCACCCTGACGATTGGCGTGTGCTGCCTCGTCGCTGTCTCCTGCTCGACGCCGGCCGACAAAGAGCCCGTTGACTACGTGAATCCCTACATCGGCAACATCAGCCATCTGCTGGTGCCGACGTTTGCCACCATTCAGCTGCCTAACAGCCTCATGCGCATCTACCCCACGCGCAGCGACTACACCACGGAGATGCTCGACGGCCTGCCCGTCGTGGTGACGAACCACCGCGAGCGCTCGGCCTTCCGCCTGAGCGTAACGCAGGGCACGGAGCTGCGGCCCATCATCCCCGTGACGTGGGACCAGGAACGTATCACGCCCTACGACTACCACGTGGAGGTGGCCGACAACACCATCGGCGTCAGCCTGGCCGTAGCGCCGCAGAGCGCCGTCTATGAATTCGAGTTCCTTGACCCGTCGAAACCCGCCACGCTGGTGTTCTACTCCGAGCGGGGCGAGGTGAACGCCGACGGCAAGGAACAGTTGTCGCTCACCGGCAGCCAGCGGCTCAGCCGCAACATGAACATCTACTTCGCCGGCGAGTTCGACACGACGCCTGAAGCCTGCGGCGTGCTGCGGGGCGGACAGATTTCGTCCGACCTCCGCACCGAGGGACGGGCTGCCAGCATGGCTGTCCGCTTCCCCGCCGGGACGAAAAAGGTTTCGCTGCGCTACGGCATCTCGCTCATCAGCACCGAGCAGGCCACGGCCAACCTCCACCGCGAGCAGCAGGGCTTCAGCGTCGCCGCCGTCGCCAAGGCCGGACGCAAGGCTTGGAACGACAAGCTCTCGGCCATCCGCGTCGAGGGCGGCAGCGACGACCAGAAGACCGTGCTCTACACCTCGTTCTACCGCACCATGGAGCGCCCCGTCTGCCTCAGCGAGGACGGCCGCTACTTCAGCGCCTTCGACGGACAGGTACACAACGACGACGGCCACCCCTTCTATACCGACGACTGGATCTGGGACACCTACCGCGCCGCCCACCCGCTGCGCGCCCTGCTGCGCCCCACCGAGGAGGAGGACATCATCGAGTCGTACCTCCGCATGGCCGAGCAGATGGGCACGAAGTGGATGCCCACCTTCCCCGAGATGACGGGCGACACGCGCCGCATGAACAGCAACCACGGCGTGGCGATGGTGGCCGACGCGCTCTGGAAGGGCCTGAGCGTCGATGCCGACCGTGCCTTCGACTACTGCCGTCGCGGCATCGAGGAGAAGACGCTGGCGCCTTGGAACGGCGCTCCCGCTGGATGGATCGACGACTTCTACCGCCGTCGCGGCTACATCCCCGCCCTGCGCGAGGGTGAGGAGGAGACCGACCCCAACGTGCACGGCTTCGAGCGCCGCCAGCCCATCGCCGTCACCCTCGGCACGGCCTACGACGAGTGGTGCCTCTCGCGCATCGCCGACTTCCGCGGCGACAAGGAGAACGCCGCCAAGTACCTCCGCCTCAGCTACAACTACCGCAACGTCTGGAATCCCGACACCCACTTCTTCCATCCGAAGGACAGCACGGGCGCTTTCCTGCCCGACTTCGACTACCGCTTCGGCGGCGGTCTGGGCGCACGTGAAGCCTACGACGAGAACAACGGCTGGACCTACCGCTGGGACGTGCAGCACAACTTCCGCGACCTTGCCCGCCTGATGGGCGGCCGCGAAGCCCTCGTCCGCAACCTCGACCGCACCTTCGCCGAACCCATGGGGCGCGGCAAGCGCGAGTTCTACGAGCAGCTGCCTGACCAGACGGGCAACATCGGCCAGTTCACCATGGCCAACGAGCCCTCGCTGCACATACCTTATATATACAACTACGCCGGAGCGCCGTGGAAGACGCAGAAGCGCATCCGCCAATGCCTCGGCACGTGGTTCCGCAACGACGTCATGGGCATCCCCGGCGATGAGGACGGCGGCGGCCTCACCTCGTTTGCCGTCTTCTCGTCCCTGGGCTTCTACCCCGTCACCCCCGGCTTCCCGGCCTATAACATCGGCAGCCCCCTCTTCTCCGACATCCGCATCGCGCTGCCCGGCGGCACGTTCCACATCATCGCCCGAAACTGCTCCGACGAGAACAAGTACATCCAAAGTGCCACCCTCAACGGCCAGCCGTGGGATAAGCCCTGGTTCTCACACGACGACATCCGCGACGGCGCCACCCTCATCCTCGAGATGGGTCCCCGTCCCAACAAGACGTGGGGCGCCGCCGAAACCGCCGCTCCCCCTTCGGCAGACCCTTATTAAAAAAATGCCGTCAGATAACCTCGTAGCCCCTCACCACTATGACAGGGCCACCGGGTAGTTTCCTTGTGGTTCCCTGGGGGAGGTGGCGGAAGTAGCAGGTACGAACCTGCGCCTGGAAATAGACGACGCCCGTCTGACCATAGGTATCAACGCAGGAGATGCTGGCAAAGTACTTCCTTTTCCTTTTCAGCACAATGTTTTCCTCAGGCACAAAGTCCAGCATCTGTCGGCCGTCGGACTGATAGACGTTCTGATATATCGGCTTGGTTAAGACATTCACAAACTCCCCGCCGACAAGTTCGTACAGGTTCATGCTGAGCGTACACTTCAGGTAATCGCAACCGGCGACATCAACCTGAACATCGCTGACCACATGGTCGCGCATAGGCTGGAAGGCGATGCCCCATTCGCTGCTGTCCGGACGTCCCTTCCCTGACATCCCCACCACGCCGGGCACAGTTATCCCCTTGCCAACAATCGTCTTCAGTCGGCTGCCACGGCCGACGACCACCTCTGTCAGACCCACCACCTTCTCCTTCAGCACGACGACAAGGCTGTCGCAGCCTCCCCGATAGACGTCATAGGGAATCCGCTCCGGCAAGTACGACACGTGACTGAACAGCAAATCCGCTTGCTTACCCTCAGGAATCGTCAACACGAAGTGCCCTTTCTCGTCCGAGATGGTTCCCACGCTGTCAGCCTCAAGGCCGATGCTGACATACTCAATAGATTCTCCACGCCCGTTCACGACGTCGCCCTCAACAACCGTCTGTGCCCACCCGCCACAGGCCACCAGCAAGGCAGCCGCCAGAAGCAACGCCCTATTTTTGCCGCTCATGCTTTTTCCTTTTTCTTCTACGTTAAACAACTTTACACGCCGGCAAAAATACACATTCTCCGCGAATGCCCCATCAGCGTTACTTCATTCTTAACGTTCTTTCTTATCTCTATGTACCTCTTAACTTAACGTCCCTTAAAAAAATCTGGCGCAAGAATACCCCCTAACCCAATGGCGCGCCCCGAAGGGGCTATGAGCGCATAGCCCATGCTGGCGCTCTGGGTACATCCGTATGCCCACCATCCCGCGCCATGAAAGGGCAAAAGCATTGTTATCAGGAGCTTTTGCCCTTTCTTTGTCGTCCACGAAAGCTGCTACGCCGTCTCACGCTACATCGACAAACAGTACGAACTAAGAAAACAAAGCGTCAATAATTCGTTAAATTCGCGTAATTCGTAGTCTTTAAAAGAGGTCAGAATAAGTGTTTATTGTTCATTTTTTATCGCTTCCGCTTTCTCCATCAGGCTGAGCAGCTCGGCGCGATAGCCGTGGGGGTCGAAGGAGAGGGCGTCGGACACGAGCTGCCTCGCCATGCCGTAGGAGGCCTCTCCCTTGTAAGGCGACTGACGGAGTATCATGCCGTAGGCCGCTACGCCCGCAGCAAAGCGCAGGTTTTCTGACGCAGGCTTCAGCACTATATCGTTGTTCCACTCATCCACTTCATACATATCCTCGACGGCGACGTCCACCTTCAGAGGCCGGCTGGAGGCGCCGAGCGACGACTTATAGCGGCTGTCGAACGTGGCAAACACGCGCCGGTTGCTGGGGTCGTAGTGCGGGAACGCTGCTGCGGGGACAATCTCGTAGAGCGCCGTGATGGTCTGCCCGGCGCCGATTTCGCCCGCATCCTTCGTGTCGTCCTCGAAGTCCTCGTTTGCCATCACGCGGTTTTCATACCCGATGAGGCGGTAGGCGCTCACCAGCGTGCTGTCGAACGTCACCTGACACTTCGTGTCGCTGGCTACGGAGAGGAAGCGCTCACGCTCGTGCACGAACACCTTCATCATCTCGTTCTCGCAGTCGATGTAGCTGAATGTGCCGTTGCCGGCGTTGCTGATGTGCTCCATCATGGCGTCGTTGAAGTTGCCCATGCCGAAGCCAAGGCACGTCATGTAGATGCCCTTGCGGGCATAGCGCTCCACCATGGCTACGAGCGAGTCGGTGTTGGTGACGCCTACGTTGAAGTCGCCGTCCGTGCCCATGATGATGCGGTTGTTGAGGGCGGGGCTGTAGTTGGCAAGAGCCTCCTGATAGGCCATCTCAAGCGCCTTGCCTCCTGCCGTGGAGCCGTTGGCCTTCAGCCCCTTGATGGCTTTCGTTATCTTGGTGGCCTTGCGGACAGGCGTGCTCTCCAACACCTTCCTGACCTCGCCCGAATAGGTGATGAGCGATATGCGGTCGTCGGGATTAAGCTCGGTGAGCAGGCGCATCAGGCCCGACTTCAGCAAGTCCAGACGGTCCTCGCCCTCCATCGAACCCGACACATCGACCAGGAACACGAAGTTCGCCTGCGGCATAGCCCCTTTGTCCATGCTCTTGCCCTTGATGCCGAGGCGCAGCAGGTGGTGTGCGGCGTTCCACGGGCAGGGACCAGCCTCGGCGTTGATGGCAATGGCGTTCCCGTCCGTCGGCTCGGGATAGTCGAAGGTGAAGTAGTTGAGGAACTCCTCGATGCGAACGCTCTGCTTGTTGATTTCAAACCCCTTTGTCAGGTAGTTGCGCATGACGGCATACGAGGCGCCGTCGGCATCGACGGAGAAGGTCGAGACGGGCTCCACGGCAGTCTTGACGAACGGATTGTCCGTGAACGCCTCAAATTGGTCGCCCTCTTCGCCCGGCGCAGGCTCTACGGGACATATTGCCCCTTGCAGCTCACTATACCTGTCTGCGTCGAAATAGTTACCAAAATCCTCCGAGCATGCTGTCAGCCCGGCCACGCAGGCCGCAGCCAGCGCGATTCTAATCCATGACTTTTTCATTTTCTATACGGTTTTAAGGTTTTGATGAATCACATTCTTCTACTCCCTAAACGCAGGTGAACACGAAATACTGCACGCGGAACGGTACTTTTTTCCTTTTTTAACAGTTTCGAGCGGTTCAAAATTGGCTCAGTTGTAACCAGGTCCACCTTTGCACCTTATTTATCTCATCGCGACAGACGAAGAGCAAAGCCCAACTGACGAAGGCGAAACCGACTCCCCCTCCTTAAGGATAGCCTCCCCCTTACCCCTCCTAAAGGATAGCCTCCCCCTTACCCCTCCTAAAGGATAGCCTCCCCCTTACCCCTCCTAAAGGAGGGGAGACCAGCGGGACGTGCTCCCTTCCCTTTAGGGAGGGGGTGGGGGTAGGCTTTCCCTTTAGGGAGGGGTTGGGGGTAGGCTTTCCCTTTGGCGAGGGGTTAGAGGTTAGGGTCAATTTAATTAAGAATTAAGAGTTAAGAAAAATAGTTCAGAGTTATCGCTAACGTTATCGTTATCGTTAACCCAATTCCTAATTCCTAATTCCTAATTTCTAATTCCTAATTCCTAATTTTTAATTGTCATTTTCCTATTGTTTAAGTATATTTATAAACAGCGCCCCTGTTTATATAAACACGGCCCCTGTTTATATAAACGCGGCCGCTGTTTATAAACCGCCTCCTACGTTGGCAAAAAAGAAGCATTCTTCCCTCAACCCTCATCCTTCTTGCATCATACATTTTCCTTTCTTTTTGAGGGTAGTGGCTTTTTTTTACATTTATTTGTTTTTTTACTACACCACTACACCAGTTTGTCTTACCTGTACATTCATAGCGATTTATGTGGTGTAGTAAGCTAAAATCCCTACACCGTTCTACACCGTTCTACACCAAAATCCCTCACTATTCCCTCACCATTAGCTCTTCATTCGCTCTGCCCACAGGCTAGGGTTGGCAAATCCGCCTGAACGAGTGAACGAGTATCGAGTTTTCTTATAAAAAAACAGGAAAAACGGTGTAGAACGGTGTAGAACGGTGTAGAGATTTTGGTTTCTACACCACTTATATGCTTTATTTTCTGCACATAATCACGATTGGTGTAGTGGTGTAGTAGTTTTTTCTGTTAGTACGGATTGGCAATCACTGGTGGTCGAAAGATTTTAACTATTGAATCTTTCGACCACCAGTGATTGCAAATCCGCCTGAACGGGAAAGAGATAAGCTTGCTTGAACTCTGCCGAGCTGCATCCTGCTTTGCAAATCCGTCCTGTGTGCTAACGATTTTTTAGCGATAGCGGGGTTTTTCTTTTGCTCTGGTATCATCCAGTATGGATGATGTTATGGCTGTAGGCTTTTATCTGTAAGCTGGCT
>JAILEU010000113.1 GCA_024697785.1 Bacteroidaceae bacterium
GTTGGCAACAATGGTGCGGATTGTATTGATGGAATACCTCAATATGGACACTTTCTTCAACATGCCAGATGCTGACATGAAACTGATGCTTGAGGCTGTTGCAGAACCGCCTCCAATTGACGCCGAAAACATATAGGGGGGCTTGTCACAAACATAAAAGCGTCCCAACTCCTGTGTTGCAAAGAGTTGGGATGGCTACTACTATGTTTAGCGGACAGTAATAATTGGGAATGGGTGCGCAGCCAAGTGTGAATTGTTAATTTTGAATTATGGATTGTTAATTTTCTTCGACTGAGGGACCGAAAAAAGGCCAAAGTGTGGAGCTATGGAGGGATGTGGAGGGTTTTTTCATAAAATGCAATGAAAAAATAAAAAATTATATTTCGTTTATCTATCGGTAAAATTTGGTAATTTGCTTGAAGTTCCAAAAATACCCTCCATATTCCTCCATAGCTCCACTTTTTTCGGAAAGTGCTGATGAATGTTTTTCGCTATTTTGAAGGTTTGTGTCGAAAAATATGAGTAAAAGTGGCAGATATACAATTATTTGCGATTATGCGAAGCGATATTTAGCTCGTCCGAAAAGACCCAGAACGCTACCCCACGCTATGCTCCATTTTTTGACGAAAAATGGGTGTTTTTCCGTAATTAAACCTTTTTTAACACATTTATTTTTCATATAAAAAAATAGGGAAAAATAGAAAAAAATAAAAAATGCAAAATCGCCAGTTTTGGAGGTTCTTTAGGTAGCCTTTTTAATGGAGACGGGCTTCCCAGACGTTACCTATTTAAATGTCATCATGTTTCGGATATGAAAAAATACCTCTTTACGGTTGCCCTTATGGTGCTCTCGTTGTCCCTCTCTGTCGGGGAGGCACGTGCCGATTTGGCCGGATATGTGAATCCTTTCATCGGTGCCAGCACAAACACCGAGAAGGCCGGCGCCTATCACGGTCTTGGCAAGACCTACCCCGGCGCAGTCGTCCCCTACGGCATGGTGCAGGTGAGCCCGCAGACCATCACCGGCGGCGACAACGGCTCGGGTTACAGCTACGAGCATCAGACCATCGAAGGCTTCGCCATGACGCAGATGAGCGGGGTGGGGTGGTATGGCGACCTGGGCAACTTCATGGTCATGCCCACCACGGGCTCGCTCTGCCTTCAGGCCGGTAGCGAGGCTGACGGCACCCCTGGCTGGCGCTCGCGCTACGACAAGGCCGGCGAGCGGGCACAGGCTGGCTACTACGCCGTGCGGCTCACCGACTATAATATAAAGGTAGAAACCAGCGCCACCACCCGCTGCGGCATCATCCGCATGACCTATCCCGCCCATTCGCAGTCGCGTTGGCAGGTCGATTTGGCCCGTCGCGTCGGCGGAACCTCCACCGAGCAGTATCTGAAGGTTGTCGATGAGCACACCATCCAGGGCTATATGCGCTGTACGCCCGAAGGCGGCGGATGGGGGCATGGCGACGGACACGCCGACTACACCGTCTATTTCTATGCTACCACCAGCAAGCCTATGACGCATTACGGCTTCTGGGACAATGGCCGTGAGGTGACGGGTAAGTCGAGCGAACGGAAAGGGTCGAGGATGGGCTTCTACACGGAGTTTCCCACCAAGGCCGGCGAGCAGGTGGAACTGAAGGTGGGCATCTCTTTTGTGGATCTGGCAGGTGCCCGCAGGAACTACGATGCCGAGATAGCGGAGAAGTCGTTCAGGCAGGTGCGCCGCGAGGCTCGCAAATTGTGGAACAAGGCCCTTAGAGTCATCGAGGTGAAGGGCGGCACGAGGGACGAGCGCACGGTGTTCTATACGGCTCTCTATCACACGATGCTTGATCCCCGCATCTATCAGGATGTGGATGGACGATACGTGGGGGGCGACTATGCCATACACCAGAGCGACGGCACGTTTACCAAACGCACCATCTTCAGCGGATGGGATGTCTTCCGTAGCCAGATACCCTTGCAGACCGTTATCAACCCGGCATTGGTGAACGACCTCTTGCAGTCGCTTACCACTATGGCCGAGCAGAGCGGACGCTGCTACTACGAGCGTTGGGAGCTGCTCAATGCCTACTCGGGCTGCATGCTGGGCAATCCCGCCCTCTCCGTGCTGGCCGATGCCTATGCCAAGGGCATACGCGGCTATGACGCCGAAAAAGCCTTCGAGTACGCCAAGAACTCCTCCCGTAAGTTCGGCAACGACTCGCTGGGCTACACTCCCGGCGGGGTGGGCATCAGCCATACGCTCGAGTATGCCTACACCGACTGGTGTGTGGCGCAGCTCGCGAGCAGCCTCGGCCGTGACGACGACTATCAGGCTTTCATGCAGAAAAGCCACGCCTGGGCCAACCTGTTCGATGCGGAGAAAGGGTGGTTCCGCCCTCGTAATGCCGATGGCACGTGGCAGGAGTGGCCTGCCGAAGGACGCCTGAAGGAGTGGTATGGCTGCATGGAGTGCAACCCTCTGCAGCAAGGCTGGTTCGTGCCCCACGACGTGGAGGGGATGGTACGCCTGATGGGCGGGCGCGAGAAGGTGGTGGCAGACCTGCAATGGATGTTCGAACAGACACCGGCCGACATGATGTGGAACGCCTACTACAATCATGCCAACGAACCCGTACACTTCGTGCCCTACCTCTTCAACCGTTTGGGCGAGCCCTGGCTGACGCAGCGCTGGACGCGCTTCATCTGCCGTAATGCGTATAAGAACAAGGTTGAAGGGCTTGTCGGCAACGAGGATGTGGGCCAGATGTCGGCGTGGTATGTCCTTTCGGCCATCGGCATCCATCAGGCCTGTCCGGGCGACACCCGTTTCGAACTCACCAGCCCCGTGTTCCGCCGCGTCCGCCTCCATCTGCCTGAGGGAAAGACGTTCACCATTCTTGCAAAGGGCAACAATGCAACCAACGTCTATATCCGTCAGGCTAAGCTGGACGGCCGTCCTTACCCCCAGCGTCATATAGATTACCACGACCTTATGTCAGGCGGCACACTCACTCTGCGCATGTCCCCACAGCCCGAAAAGAATTAGGAATTAGAAATTAGGAATTAGGAATTAGAATTTAGGAATTGGTGCGCAGCCAAATAGGACTTCGAGCTTGCTCGCCTGAACACCTCTAAAAATAAATATGGAGTGAAGAAATCGTAAATCGTCAAATAGTAAAAATAATTGTGTATGTTCAAAGATTTAGTGCTTGAACGTCATTCCGTTCGCAGCTATCGGGCAGATATGCCTGTCGAAGAGGAAAAACTCCATTATGTGCTCGATTGTGCCCGCCTGGCTCCGTCGGCTGTCAACTTCCAGCCGTGGAAGTTCGTGGTGCTGCAGTCTGCTGATGCGAAGGCAGGCCTCTACCCCAGCTATGACCGCCCTTGGGTTCGCGAAGCTCCCGTCGTCGTTGTCTGCTGTGCCGATCATGCCCAGTCGTGGAAACGTCGCAGCGACGGCAAGGATCATGCCGACGTCGATGTCGCCATTGCTGTCGAGCACCTCTGTCTTGCTGCCGCAGAACAGGGACTCGGCACCTGCTGGGTCTGCAACTTTGATGCCGAAGGTCTCAAGGCATCCCTCCATCTTCCCGCTACGCTCGAACCTGTTGCCATTGTCCCCCTTGGCTATCCCGCCGATCCCACAGTCCCCGAAAAAAACCGCAAACCCCTTTCCGAAATCACCGAGGTGCGCTAAAACTTAACGAATTATTTTGTTTCTATTGAAAAAAGTAATAATTTTGCAGCCCGAAAGGATTTCTTCTGTTGAATTGTAAACAGAGGAGATGAAGAAGAGTATTAGTCAATAGGAAAAGATAACAAGTTCAGTATGAGATATTGGAACGAAAAGATGGAGTGCATGGGCGCAGAGGAGATGCGCGCCCTGCAGGGTGAACGGTTGCGCCATATCGTGCGCTATACGTATGAGCGTGTGGCCTTCTACCGTCAGCGTATGGACGAAGCAGGGGTAAGCCCCGACGACATCCAGACGATTGACGACATTGTGAAACTGCCCTTTATGCAGAAGAAGGACTTGCGCGACTATTACCCGACAGGGATGTTTGCAGCTCCGATGGACGAGATAGTCCGCTTCCACGCCTCGAGCGGCACGACGGGCAAGCCTATCGTGGCGGCCTATACAGCCAGCGACCTCGACGACTGGTCGGAGGGTGTGGCCCGCTGCCTGACGGCATACGGAGTGACCAAGGACGATGTGGCGCAGGTGTCGTATGGCTACGGACTGTTTACGGGCGGTCTGGGTGCACACGACGGCGCCACCAAGGTGGGCTGCAGCGTGCTGCCCACGTCGAGCGGCAACACGGCTAAGCAGATAATGCTGATGAGGGACCTCGGTGCCACGGTGCTCTGCTGCACACCTTCGTATGCCCTCTATCTGGCTGAGTCCATCGAGCAGGATAAGGATATCGACGTGGCGCGTGACATCAAGTTGCGGGTGGGCGTCTTCGGCGCTGAGCCCTGGACGGAAGGTATGCGCAAGGCGCTGGAGGACAAACTCCACATCAGGGCGTTCGACATCTATGGCCTGACGGAGGTGAGCGGCCCTGGCGTGGGCGGCGAGTGCGAGTGCCAGAACGGCACCCACATCTGGGAGGACTTGTTCTATCCCGAAATCATCGACCCTGTGACGCTGCAGCGTGTGCCCGACGGACAGGAGGGCGAGCTGGTGTTCACCACGCTGTCGAAGGAGGGCATGCCGGTTATCCGCTACCGCACCCGCGACCTCACCCATCTGACCCGAGGCCGCTGCAGCTGCGGACGAACGGCCGTACGTATGGCAAAAATCATGGGCCGCTCGGACGATATGCTCATCATCCGTGGCGTCAACGTATTCCCGTCGCAGGTGGAAGCCGTCATCATGTCGATGCCCGAGTTCACGGGGCAGTATTTCATCACGCTTGACCGTGTGAACAACATCGACACGTTCGACGTGGACGTTGAGCTGAAGCTGGAGTATCACTCCGACAGCATCAAGAACATCAACGAGATAAAGTCGCGCCTGAATGCTGCGCTGGTGAGCGTGCTGGGCATCAAGCCGAGCATCCATATCGTCGAACCTGGCAGCATAGAACGCTCAATGGGCAAGGCTAAGCATGTGCTGGATAAGAGAAAAATGTAAGAGGTCAGAGGTAAGAGGTAAGAAGTAAGAGGTCAGAGGACGTGTTCGTTAAACATTAAACGTTAAACGATTATGAAAATCAAGCAACTTTCTGTATTCCTTCAGAACAAACTGGGCCGTTTCTCCGAAATGGCCACCATCCTGGGTGAGGCCGGCATCAACATGCAGGCGTTCACCGTAGCCGAGAATGCCGAGTTCGGCATTGTGCGTCTCATTGTGGGCGACCCTGAGCGTGCCGCTCGTCTGCTGATAGAGCGCTCGTTTGCTGTCAGCGTGGGAGAGGTGTTCCTGCTTGAGATGCCCGACGAGCCAGGGGCATTGGCCGCGCGCGTCAACAAGCTGTCCGACGCGGGCGTGTTCATCGAATATATGTATGCTTTCTCGGGTGCTAACGGCAAGGCCGTCGTTGCTCTCAAGCCCAGCGACGCCGTGCTGTGTGAGAAGGTGTTAGGGGAATAGCTCTGCTTCGCGGAAGGGCACTCCCAGCAGATCCTTGGGCGAGAGGATGAGCTGTTCGCCGTCGTCGATGGGCCATTCGACAGCCAGTTCGGGGTCGGACCATTGGATGCAGGCTTCGCTCTGCGGCGCATAGACATTATCGACTTTATACGTGAACACGGCTTCGTCTGAAAGGACGAGGAATCCGTGTGCAAAGCCACGCGGGATGAAGAGCTGCGTCTTGTTTTCGCCGCTCAGTTCGATGGCTACATGCTTTCCGAAGGTAGGCGAGCTGTGCCGCAAATCGACGGCCACGTCAAACACCGTCCCGCTGATGACCCTCACCAGCTTGGCCTGGCTGAAAGCGCCGCGCTGGTAGTGCAGGCCGCGAAGCACGCCGCGGGTTGACTTCGACTCGTTGTCCTGGATGAAGTTGATTGGCCCGACATGCTGCTCGAACTCGGCTTGCTTGAACGATTCCACAAAGTATCCCCGGCTGTCGGCAAACACACGGGGTTGTATGACAAAGACGCCGCTCACGGCTGTTTCACGATACTCCATTTTTTAGGGTTTAACGTTTAAGGTTTAATGATTAACGTTTAACGAACTTTTTTAGACTATCAGACTTACAGACTTTCAGACTATCAGATAAATGTTCTGTGGGTGGCTCTGTTGAAGGGCTATTATCTGCCAGTCTGCTAGTCTGACAGTCTATTAGTCTTGGTTTATATGTCCTCTGATTTTGGTTAAACGAAATTCTCATTTGTTGTTCTTTTTTTGTGCTGCAAAATTAGCGAAAAAAGTGCCGCCGCGAAAGCATCTTCGAAAAAAGTTATCCACAAAGCGTGCAAAAAAAGGGCTAAGGGGATTCACATCCCGAAAAATCTACCTATCTTTGCCACGATGGAAAATTTGGGAAGACATATCGAAGCCTTGCTGCAGGACGGCGACTGCGTTGTCCTGCCGGGTTTTGGCGCATTCATCGCGCATGTCGCCCCGGCCTGTTATGTGGATGACGAACGCGTGTTCCTGCCTCCGAAACGTTCGCTGGCCTTCAATGGCGAGCTGCGGACGGACGACGGCTTGCTGGCTTCGCGGCTGGCTCAACAGGCGGGCATCGGGTTCGGCGAGGCGCGGGCAGCTGTGGATGTCCTCGTCGGACAGCTGCGCGACACCCTTTCCATCGACGGCGCGGCCAGGCTTGAGGGCATAGGACGCCTGCGCCAGGACATGGCGGGGAACGTCACCTTCGAGCCTGACGAGGCCGGCCTTGTTGCTCCCTCGCTCTATGGGCTGAAAGCCCTGACGGTGTACGACCTCACGGCCATCGAACAGAAGGCTGCGTCCGCCGCGTCCGTCCATGCCGAGCCCAAGAAGTTCATCACCAAATCCCCGCGGACCATCGACATTCATGTCGGCCGCCAATCGCTTCGCCGGATTGCCTCTGTGGCAGCAGCCGTCCTGCTGCTGATTGTCTTTGCCCTGCCCGTCAGCGACGGAGGACAGACGGATGTGGCGTCGTTGGGGATAACCGCCCTTTCCTCAGAACCTGCCGTTCCGGCAGCGCAGCCCGCTCCCTCCGCCCTAAACGTTGCGGCTCCCGAGGAGCCCGTGGCAGAGGAGACGCCGGCGGAACCCGTCGAACCAGCAGCTCCTGCCGTGGTGCGCCCGAGCCGCATCTACCATGTGATAGCCGGCAGCCTCCCCTCGAAGAGTGGGGCAGAGGCCGTCATTCAGAAGTATGTGAACAAAGGCTTTGAGAAGGCTACTGCCGTCGAGGGCGACGGACGTGTGCGCATCTCCATAGCCTCATTCAACGACAAGGCAGAAGGGGAAGCCTATGTGAACGAACTGCGGAAAGACGAGGCGTTCAAGAATGTATGGCTCCTCTCCGTCAAGGTTCGATAAAGAAGGAATAGTGATGTTCCATTCTTAATCTTAACGAGCTCAGGCTTCGAAATAAATAATTAGCGCACAACATTCAGCATAAGATGAAACGACTTCGCTGCCCAAAATGTGACCGCTACGTGGTGTTCGACGAAACGCAGTACGCCGATGGGCAGGTGCTGGTGTTTGTCTGCTCGCATTGCCAGAAGGAATTCAAGATTCGTCTGGGTGCTACACGCCCTAATCCCGATCAGCCCGAGGAGAAGGACTGCGGTTTCATAACGGTCGTCGAAAACGGCTTTGCCTATCGGCAGCAGTTCCCTCTGCACGAAGGCGACAACCTGATTGGGCGTCGCAACAAAGGGACGGAAGTGGATATCCCCATCGAAACCAACGACCCCAGCATGGACCGCCGTCATTGCTACATCCATGTCCAGCCGGACAAGGCAGGGGAGATGGTTTTTACCTTACGCGACAACAACAGCAACACGGGCACGTTCCTGATGAATGAGCTGTTAGGTCCTAAGGATCGCATTCGCCTTTCCGATGGCGCCATCATCACGCTCGGCGCAACCACGCTCATTCTTCATACAACAAAAGAATAGCACAACGGACGGCAATTCTCCTACACCAGGTCGAGTTCGAACGTCTCCATCAGTTGCTTGAGCGAGGGGTTTTGCTGAACCATTTCCTCGTATTGCTGGCGGGGGGTGAGCAGGCGTGTCGATGTGGCCCCTTCGGCAATGACAATCTGCATGGTAATGCGGCTGTTGTGGAGCTTGTTTCTGATGTAGCTCTCGATGGCCGGTTTCTTCTTTTTGAGGTCAGACTCTATCAGGGAGTTGACAACGCTGACGGAGAACGTCGTCCCGTCGGCTTCCAGCGTCGGCAGCATGGTGTTCATGCGTCCGGCTGTGGCAATGTCTTCGCGAGGCAGTTCTCCGGCAAACGCCCGCCAGGCGGTTTGCAGGTCCTCGATGCTGAAAGGCATGTCGGGCGATGTGGGTGCCGCCGTCTGCTGGACGGGCGACGGGGTGGGCTCTGCCTCTTGTGTCGTCTCTGGTGCCTGTCCCCTGGGAGCTCGGATGGAGACGGTGCCCAGCCTGCTGCGTCCCCCCGCCATCCTGGGGATGGTGGGGATGCCCTGTGACGGGGTGGGGGACTGTGCTGACGGTGTTGCAGTCGGCTGTGCTATAGGTTGTGCTGTAGGCTGTGCTGTAGGCTGTGCGGCAGGTTGCGCAGCGGGCTGCGCAGAAGTCTGTGTACTGTTCTTCGGCAGACTTGCGGGGGCGGCAGACGCCGTCCCGAAGATGGGTTTCAACTGTGCAGGGCGGCGCCCCGCACTCGCGTCGTCGCTGTCGTCGCTGGTCAGCTGCGAGAGCTGGATGAGGGTGAGCTCAACCAGCAGGCGCTTGTTGCGGCTGGCGCGGTAGTTGAGGTCGCAGTCGTTGCAAAGGCGGATGGCCCGGTAGAGGAATTTCTGCGGACATTTCTGAGCCTGTGCCTGATAGCGCCCACGCATCTCGTCGCTGACGTCGAGCAGGGGCAGGGTGACGGCATCGCGGCTCACCAGCAGGTCGCGCAAGTGCGACGCCAGGCCGCCGATGAAGTTGCCGCCGTCGAATCCGCGCTGGAGTATCTCGTTGAACAGCAGGATGCAGTCGGCCGTCTTGTTCTCGAGAAAGAGGTCGGTGAAGCGGAAGAAATAGTCGTAGTCGAGGATGTTGAGGTTGTCGATGACGTTCTTGTAGGTGACGTTGCCGTCGGAGTAGCTGACCATCTGGTCGAAGATTGAGAGGGCGTCGCGCATGCCGCCGTCGGCCTTCTGGGCAATCACCATCAGCGCCTCTTCCTCCGTCTGGACGTTCTCCTTGGCAGCCACGCTCCGGAGGTGCTCCACGATGTCGCCGACGCTGATGCGGTAGAAGTCGTACACCTGGCAGCGGCTCAGGATGGTGGGCAGCACCTTATGGCGCTCGGTGGTGGCGAGGATGAACTTGGCGTAGGCGGGCGGCTCCTCGAGCGTCTTCAGGAAGGCGTTGAAGGCGGCGGTAGAGAGCATGTGCACCTCGTCGATGATGAACACCTTGTATCGTCCCACCTGCGGCGGTATGCGCACCTGGTCGATGAGGCTGCGGATGTCCTCCACCGAGTTGTTGCTGGCGGCATCCAGCTCGTGGATGTTGAGCGAGCGCCCTTCGTTGAAGGCACGGCATGACTCGCACTCGTTGCAAGCCTCGCCCTCGGGCGTCAGGTGCTCGCAGTTGATGGTTTTGGCAAAGATGCGCGCGCATGTGGTCTTTCCCACGCCACGCGGACCGCAGAACAGGTAGGCATGCGCCAGCTTGTCCTCGCGGATGGCGTTCTTCAGTGTGGTGGTCAGTCCCTTTTGGCCAATCACCGTGTCGAACGTCGAAGGACGGTATTTCCTGGCTGAAACAATAAAATTTTCCACTATCTACAAAATTTTTTGCGAAGATAGCTCAAGTTGCGCGAAAAACCAAATTATTTCCCTAAATTTGCATCCAAAACCCGCAAGACAGCCCAAACAAGTTTGGCTCTGCTCTCGCTGCTCCAAGAATTCGTATAATTCGTATAATTCGTAGTCAAAAAAAGTAACCCGAGTGCAAGACATTCCTTCTTAACTCTTAATTCTTAATTCTTAACTAAAAAATCATGTCCCTGAAACGTTTTCTCCTCCTTCTCCTCTCCGTGTTGTTCTTCGTCGTGCGGCAGTCGGCTCAGGTGACCGACATCATGTCCGACACGTGGTCGGCCACCGATGCCCTCGGGCGTGTGATGCCTTCGTCCGACGTCTGCCCGCTCCGCACCGACAAGCCGCGGACGGTCGGCATCTTCTATATCACTTGGCACGACGAGGGCAAGCATGCCCTTCGTGCCCCCTACGGCGGCGACGTCAGCCGCACGCTGGCCGAAGCCCCCGAAGCCCGTCTCGACGGCTCGCACCCCGCCTGGCGCGAGGGCAGCCTCCACTGGGGCGAGCCCGAGGCCGGCTACTTCCTCAGCCAGGACCGCTGGCTCATCCGCCGCGACCTCTCCATGCTGGCCGATGCCGGCGTCGATGTGCTCATCCTCGACGTCACCAACGCCGTGCTCTACTGGGACGAATGGGCTGTGCTGTTCGACGAGATGGAGAAGATGCGCGCCCTCGGCAACGCCGTGCCGCAGTTCTGCTTCTGGGCCTTCAACGGCCGTGTGGTGAACGTGGTGCAGCAGCTCTACGAGCGTATATATAAAAAGGAGAAGTACCGCGACTTCTGGTTCCTCTGGGACGGCAAGCCCCTGCTGCTCTACAACGCCCGCCCCGAGCTCGACGCCAACGGCGGAGGCTACGACGCCGGCAGCTATTCGCCCGAGGTGCTCCGCTTCTTCACCCTGCGCAACATGTGGTGGGGCTATTACGAATGGGGCGGACAGCGTTACGTCGGCACCGACGACAACTGGAGCTTCGGTTACGAACTCAACGATGACCGCGTCTATGCCCTGACGGCGGCCGAACGTGCCGCGCGCCATCAGGGCCGCGCCGAGGAGATGGCCGTCACTCCCGCCCAGCACCCTATCAGCATCACGGGCAAGAGCTGGCGGGGCGCTGAGCCTCGCCTGAACGACCGAGACCTCCCCGACACAGCCTTCGTCCCCTGGCTCGGCACCACCGTCACCCAGCCCGAGGGCTACGGCATCTATTTCCAGGAACGCTGGGACGAGGCGCTCAGCGTCGATCCCGACTTCATCTACCTCAACGACTGGAACGAGTGGACGGCCGGAAAGTACGTCAGCGGCTTTGCCCCCGGCAGCACCACCGCCCCCGGCCCGACCACCTTCCTCGGGAGGGAGAACAACTTCTACTTTGTCGATCAGTATAATGCCGAGTTCAACCGCACCATCCAGCCCATGCGGGGCGGCTATACCGACAACTACTACATGCAGATGGTGCAGAACATCCGCCGCTACAAGGGCGTACGCCCCGTACCCCTCACCACAGGCTATCATCGCGAAGCCCATTACTTCGACACCCGCGGCGATGTCGTCCATCGCGACCACAACGGCTACGGCGGACTTCACTATACCGACACCACCGGGCGCAACGACATCCTCCAGACGACGGTCTCCGTCAGCCGCCGTCATCTGCTCGTCTCTGCCTCGGTGGACGGCGTGCTCTCGTCCCCTGCCGACGAGGGCTGGATGCTGCTCCTCCTCAACACCGACTGCGACGTCTCGACCGGCTGGGAAGGCTTCGACTTCCTGGTGCGCCAGTCGATGCTATGGCGCTGGGACGACGCGCAGCACGACTGGGAACCGCTGTGCCCCGTCGCGATGCAGCTCACTGGCAACGACGGCGTCAGTTTCCGCCTGCCCCGCAAGGCCCTTGGGCTGACAGGCCGCACGTTTGCCCTCGATTTCAAGTGGACCGACAACCCCACAGCCCTTGACAACATCATCACCGTCTCCACCACGGGCGACACCGCCCCCAACCGCCGTTTCTGCTATCGGTTCAAGTGGAAGAGGTAATGGGTTAGGGGTTAGGGGTTAGAGGTTAGGGGTTAAGGCTGAAGGCTGAAGGCTGAAGGCAGAAGGCTGAGGTAAGGGTTATTTACGGACATTCACGGATTATTCACGGACATTCACGTAGTGTCGCAGACAGAATTCTTTAACGCATTATGTCCGCGAATGTCCGTGAATATTATCGTCCCCAAACTACTTTCAGAAATGAGCCGTCAGCCGTCAGGATGTATTCTTCAGTACGCCAACGTAGTGCGTTGTGCCGCCAGCCCTTAACGCTACGCCGACGACGTTTAACGTTGTGACGCCAGCGTTTAACGTTGTGACGCCAGCGTTTAGTGTTAAGGTAATCCCTCTGTAGGAATAAGCTACTGTCATGCAGAAAAGGCCTAATCCGACGCAGGAAAGGCCTAATCCGACGCAGGAAGGCCTGTTCGGAGCGGAAATCTCAAAGAAAATGCATGTTTTTCCCGTTGTTTCCCCCTCTCGTCGGGAGTTTGTGACAATTGTGACAATTAGACAGTCATTTTCTGCACACTTCGGAGGCTCGGAAGCAGGGAAGAAAATAGATAAATATAAGAAAATGAATAAATTAACTTATTATTATATCTATATTATCATATACATTTACCCTATTTATACCCCCCGAAAACCCCTTTTCCTTTTCGTTTTTATGCAAAAGCTTTGCGTTTTGCCGACGAATCTGCCCGCAAAAGCCCTCCACGATTTTTCCCCATCTGCCCGCCGAGCCGCCAGAAGCGTGCGCAAAATGCGCTGTCATTTGTCACAATTGTCACAAAGCTGATTTTGAGCACCGTTCGGGCGGATTTGCTCTTTTTTTGTGACAATTATTGACCAGGCATAACAGTATGACCTTTTTTTTTATACTTCCTAAACTGTGTCCGGATTCCAAGCGCTTGGATTTCCAGTTCCAAGCGCTTGGATCTATAGTTTCAAGTGCTTGGAATTCATTTTTACTCCTACGTTTTTTCAGCCTGCAGAACTGTTACGCGTGTTTTCGCGTACTTCCGAACAGGCAAGGTGGAAGGAGGGAAGGCGTTCTATGTTCTCTGTTCACTATCCGTTCGGGTGGATTTGCATCCCTCTGTGCCGCATCGCATAGAAAATAGTAAGCTTCTCTAACCTCTAACCTCTAACCCCTAACCCCTAACCCCTAACCTCTAAATGAAGGTTAGTCGATGGGAGACGTCACCATAGTGGGGACGAGGATGGCGGCGTGGGCAGCCTTCTGTGCCAGCGCTGCCTGACCGGCCGTAAGACCGTCGGGACGGTAGGAGAGTCCCACGGGACTGATGCCCGTCAGCGCCTCCAGCCAGGTGCAGGCGGCGATGTAGCGGCCCAGCACATAGTCCAGGTGATAGCCGTCGCGGGTGAAGTCCTGCGAGGGGTAGCTCTCGGCGAGCGTCGTGGCGCGGGCATTCTGCACGGCGGTGCCGGTGGGGATGTAGAACGTCAGTTCGTCGTGGCTGCGCACGGCCTTCTCCACGGCAGCCACGATGCTGGCGTACATATACGGCTGGCTGCGGTCGTAGTTGGCAAAGCCGCCGTGACTGGAGTCCTTGGCGTAGGCCCACGTCTGGTGGAACCCCATGTGTACCGTATCGACCTTCGCCAGCGCCTTGGCGTAGCCGATGAGCAGGCTCAGGTAGGGCTCGTAGGTGTCAGGTAGCCCCGACTCCTGGCTCACCTGCTGGAAGGTGATGACGTCCCACGGCTCGTCGCCCAGCATGTAGCGCAGAGAGGTGGCGGGACGGTTGGTCTTGACGCCATCGATGATTTTGCGGTACTGGAACGTGCCCGTACCGGTGGTGGCGTCGCGCCAATGAGAGGCCAGGCTCTGACCTCCGCGGTAGCCGTTGCCGATGATGAGGTTGACGCCCGCCTCGTGGCCCAGCTCATAGAGATATTGTTCCACGGCATCCTCGGAGAACGAGTTGCCCACAGCCAGCACACGCAGCGTGCGCACCTCCTGCCCGCCGGCTGCCAACGCCACGAGCAGAAATAAAAAGGATAAGATGTGTTTTTTCATCGTTCAATCTAAAATTAAACTTATTTCGGCGGTAAAGTTATAAAATAATGTTGTAACTTTGTCGCATCATTCAGAAAAACCACTAAAAATACTTCAAAAATATGAAAAAGCATTTCTTTCTTCTGTGTCTGCTGGCCCTGACACTGGGTTTGGCCACATCGTGTTACGACGACAGCGAGCTGCGCGAGCGGGTGGACAAGCTCGAGAACTCGGCTGTCGCCACCATCAACCAACAGCTCGCCACGCTGCAGAGTTCCGTGAATCTCCTCCAGCAGACCGACGAGGCGCTGAAGTCCACCATCACTACGCTGCAGGGCACCGTCGGCGCCCAGCAGACCGACATCGACGACCTGAAGGCGAAGGAAGGGGAGCTCTCCGACCAGATTGCTGCCCTGCAGGATCAGATTGACGCCCTCTCCACGTGGGTGGAGAACGCCTTGAACGACTATGCGACGAAGGATGACCTCACCAACCAGCTGACGGCCATACAGGACCACATCACCGAAACCACCAACGGCATCAACGACCAGTTCGCCGCCATCCAGCAGCAGTTCGACGCCATCAACGCCCAGCTCGCTAAGCTGATGGCTGTGCCCGGCATCACCTTCGAGGAGGGCGACACCATCCTCTATCAGAAGGGTGGGGCAGAAGTCGTTGTGAACTACACCCTGACGGGCGCGGACGTGCTGACTACCGTCGAATGTCTCGCCGATGCCGGCTGGCAGGCTGTCGTCACCGCCACGAGCAGCACGAGCGGCACCATCGCCGTCACACCTCCGGCCGAGGGCGGCAACGGTAAGGTCATCGTCCTCGTCGCCGGTCCCACCACCACCATCATGCGCGTCCTTCGTTTCGAACAGGGCACCATTGAGGTTCCCGATGAGGAGCGCTACACCTTCATCGGCACGTGGCCCCAGTCGGCCACCGACCCGGGAGCACGTCTCTGCAACGGCGAGCTCAGCACCGTCATGGGCAAGATTTCGGGCAATACCTACTCGGCGCAGAGCCGCATGGGCTCGGCCTTCCTGCGTGACCACCGCGCCACCGAGGAGGAGATGGCCTGGCTGGCCGACTACACCGCTAAGCCCGCACAGATGGACGGCTTCAGCCGCTGGGCTGCACGTCGCATCCCCAACCTCTATCCCTTCGGCGACCCCAAGCCCGCCGACTGCAACCAGCATGCCATCGGCGACTGCAACACCGTCTCGACCCTCTCCACGATGGCCTATCTCTATCCGGGCTTTATCAAGTCGCTCATCACCGTGGTCAGCGACACCGAGTATCAGGTGAAGATGTTCGACCCCGACGGGAAGCGCATCATCGTCGGCGTCGATAACCAGATTCTCCTCGACAACAACAGCAGCATCGCCCAGATGACGGGCAAGAACCTGCGCATCACGTGGGCCACCATCCTCGAGAAGGCCATCATGAAGTGGCTCTACGTCTTCCGTCCCGGTCATGAGCTGGGCGGCTTCGGCGCCGAGGGCATGACGCCCCTCTTCACGGGCGACGGCCGCAGCTTTGCCGTCTCGCCCGGCCGCTGCACCCCCGAGGAGCTGAAGCTCTTCGTCACCACCTGCCTCCAGCACGGACTCATCGTCAACGGCGGTTTCAACAAGCAGGGACTTAAGATGGGCAACCACGAGACCATCACCGCCCACGGTCACAGCTTCTTCATGGCCAACGACCCCAATGCCCTCTTCGCTATCCGCAACCCGTGGGGGCAGGGTTCTGACGACCACGTCATGCAATGCTACGATGCCGACCACGCCCCCGCAGGCTACGACGGCACCATCCCCAGCACCATCGACCTCCGCATCATCAGCCCGGGCATCGCCGCCCTCTACTACGAAGGCCCCATCCAGCCCTATACCATACCTAAATGGTAAATTATATTTATGATTTAACGATTTTCTATTTACGATTTAATATTTTTTGAGAGCGATGCGTCCAATTCGTTTTTCATTCATCCTTTTACTTTTTTCAATCTTGTTGTCGGGCTGTCAGGGAACGGTGAAGGAGACTTACACCGAGTGTCAGACTGTTGAAGATGGCGGCTCAGGTCCTTACAAGGCCATTATGGTCAGCGAACCCAGCCTTGAGGCACACACCATCTTCCGTCCTGCTGACCTCGCCCCCTTCGGTCCCAAGAATCCTCTGCCTATTGTCGTCTGGGGCAACGGCGCATGCGCCAACTCACCTTGGGAGCACGTCAATTTCCTCAGCGAGATAGCCTCGCACGGCTTCTTTGTTGTCGCAATCGGTTACATGCCCACGCTGGGCGAGCTCTACGAAGGCCCGATGTCCACCGTCGATCAGCAGATTGAAGGCCTTGACTGGGCATTGGCGCAGAACGCCGACTCACACAGTCCTTATGGCGGCAAACTCGACGCCAAGTCCATCTGCGCCGCAGGAATGTCGTGTGGCGGCCTGCAGACGCTGGCCAACTGCGCCGATCCGCGCCTCACCACCATCATGATTTGCAACAGCGGACTCTTCGTCAATCCTGCCATCGCTATGCCTAACATGCCCATGCCCCACAAGGAGCAGCTGGAGAAAATCCACACCCCCGTCCTCTACATGCTGGGTGGCGAGAAGGACATCGCTTACGGCAACGGCATGGACGACTACGCCCGCATTCACCACGTTCCTGCCTATGCTGCCAACTATCCTGTCGGTCATGGAGGCACCTATGCCCGTCCCCACGGCGGCGAGTTTGCCGTAGTGTCAACAGCCTGGCTGAAGTGGCAGCTGAAGGGTGATGCCGAAGCCGCCAAGATGTTCGTCGGTAATCCCCCGTTGCTGAAGAAACGCGAGGGCTGGACGCTGGAGAGCAACGGCAAGTAATCACATGCGCCTAAGGCGAACCCATTCGTGATTCATGTCCTTTCTATTTCTGGCTTCCATCTGCACTTGTTATGTCAGCGGAACTTAAACAGATTACAATGAAGAAGAGAGAAGGGTGGTCAAGGCAGCGGATGAAGGTGCAGACAAAATGGTGTCCACCATACGTGGCCTGTGGAGGTCAGAGCCTGATATTGAATAATAACCATGACGCAATAGCCATTGTGCCTTCGAACGAACTGTACTTCCATATGCACCTGCCAATGAAGGTAGGTTAAGCTGAAATTTTACGGACATATCATGCAGACGTTTATAGTCATGTTCCGACATGTACATATAGCGCTCGGGGTGAGCCATAACAGGATAAAAGCCTTTAGATTTTATCCGCTCTAACAAATGATAAAGATCCATAGGCGGATTATAAAATGATGTCTCTACAAGCAGGTGGTTGCCCATCTCGCCAAGAGGAAGAAGATCGCGAGCTTCAAGACGTTCTTCAAAAAGAGAGTCAAGCATATTTTCTGCAGCCAAATGAAGACGGACTGGGCCTTGCCATGCTGCTTGCAGTTCTTCAAACCTTTCCCGTAACTCCGAAGTGCTATTCGGCACATCTTCCATAATATGTGGTGTACACCAAACGGTAGATACACCTAAAGAAGCGTAACGTTCTAATACAGACAAGGAGTCGCTCAGCGTTTGAATGCCATCATCAACACCAAACAGGATATGGCTGTGATGGTCGGTGAAGCCACAAAGACTATTGGCTTTGCTTATCGTTTTTTTTCTGTGAAACAGTATCATACGGATAATAAGAAGAATTCGATAAATTAGTTTTGGCGGAAGACGTTAGGTCGGATTTATTCGGGTGTTTTGGGCGGTCTTTATTAGAAGGTGTGCTTCCTGTTAGGTGAGGAGTAGTCCGCTAAGAGTGGCGGTGAAGATGTAGCGGATGGTTTTGCCTGTGAACATGCAGGCGAGGGTAGGGAGGGGCTTCATCCGCATCAGTCCCATGGAGATGGAAATGAGGTCACCGACAAGGGGAAGCCACGAGAAGAAGGCAGCCACATAGCCATATTTCTCCACTTTTGTTTGTACTTTTGCGAGCTTTTCACGGTTGACCTTGAAGTATTTTTCCAGCCATTCCCATTTGCAGAGCCATCCAAGCAGGAAACTGACCATACCGCCGGCGGTGTTGCCGAGACCGGCGATGAGCACCACCAGCCAGATGTTATACTTCAGGAGTATAGCACCTGTGACCAGCGCGTCGGAAGAGAACGGCACAATGGTGGCTGAAAGCATGCAGCCAAGGAAGAGTCCGAGAAGTCCTAATTTTTCGAGCATATCTGATTTCGTGTGCAAAGATAGGGTGAGCCGAGCGGAAAAGCAAATTTATTTGCATTTTCCCGAGGCGACCCCTATCTAAAAGCCCTGAAAGGGATTAAAGATAGGGTGAGCCGAGCGAAAAAACAAATTTATTTGCATTTTCCCGAGCCGCCGCCTATCTAAAAGCCCTGAAAGGGACTAAAGATAGGGTGAGGCGAGAGAAATAATCGGTCATATTTCATGATTATCCGCTTTTTTCCACTACTTTTGCAGGTGCTATGAAAAAAGGAGGTAAAATCATTCTTTCCGTGTGTGGCGCTGCGGTGGTTGCAACGGGAATTTTGGCTGCCGTCGGGTGGCATTATGTGATGAGTCCGCTTGTCAAGATTGAGTCAGAGCGCTACGTCAAGGTTTATCCCGATGAGTCACCCGCAGCTGTTGCAGACAAGGTGCATGAGGTGGCGGGTTGTGATGTGCGCGGTTTCCGCTGGCTTGAGCGTCGGGCGGCGTCGTTCAAGGCAGGGAACTACGTCGTGCGGCCGGGCGACAGCATGAGGGAGATGTGGCGGCGTCTGCTGTCCGGTAATCAGACGCCCGTGCGCATCGTGGTGCCCGCTGCGCGCACATTCGGCCCTGTGGCTGGAGCGCTGGGACGGACGCTGATGGCCGACTCGACGGCCTTCGCTGCCGTGCTGAACCGCCCCGAGCAGATGGCGCAGCTGATACCCAACACCTATGAGGTCTATTGGACGATGACGCCCAATGACTTCCTGAAACGCATGGAAAAGGAGTACGAACGCTATTGGAATGCCGACCGCCGTGCCAAGGCTGAGGCACAGGGGCTGACACCCGCCGAGGTGGCCACGCTCGCCTCTATCGTCGATGAGGAGACGGCGCAGAATACCGAGAAACCGCTGGTGGCGGGGCTATACCTGAACCGCCTCCACAAAGGCATGCTGCTTCAGGCAGACCCGACGGTGAAGTACGCCGTGGGCGACCCCTCGCTGCGGCGCATACTCTTCGATCATCTGAACGTAGAGTCGCCCTACAACACCTATCTGCACCCCGGGCTGCCCCCTACGCCCATCCGCATCCCCTCCGTTCAGGCTCTTGAAGCCGTGCTTAATCCCGCAAAACACTCCTATTTATATATGTGCGCACGCGAGGACTTCAGCGGATTCCATAATTTTGCCGTCACTCTGAAGGAACATAACGCCAATGCCCGCCGCTATCAGGCAGCCTTGAACGCACGCGGCATCAGGTGACCTGGTTTCCTCTCATATTTTGAAAAACATGAATGGCCCAAGAATAATATGTTCCTGGGTCATTCGTGCTGTTAGAAGCACGGAACGTCCGTAGCCTCAGAATGTACCGTTGGGAAGGGTGACGGAGATGACGCCGCCGTCGGGCAGGTTGTCAATTTCGTTGGTGAGGGTGACTTTGAAATTAAAGTTCTTGCCCTTTGCGATGACTGAGAATGACATTTCGACGTCTTCATTGGCTATACGTCCCCACGTGCGGAGCTTTATGGCTGCGACATTGCCGATGAACTTACGTTCGCCGTTACCCAAAATCTGCGTGTATGCCTGAACGGGGAGAGCCTCCTCGATGTAGATTTCGCTGGAGTGCTGACTCGCTTTACCGGTGATGAGGTCGAAGCTATCGGCAAAGCCGTTGAAGGCGATGTTCTCTACTGAGGTGAGCAGGCCGGAGGGGTCGAGGATTTCAATCTGATAGGGTTTGGTGAGGGGGACAAGCGTCACCGAGTCGGAACAGACGTAGATTTCGCCCAGTTCCGCGTCGTTGCGCTTCTCGTAGTCACGATAGCCTGTGGGTGCCTCGTAGGTGGGCAGATAGAGCGAGAAGATGTCGTCGGGCTGATTCCCTTCGCGCACTTGTGTTGGGCAGGTAGGGGTACCTGTGATGTCTGGTATCACATAGGAGTACACCAGATTTGCCGAATAGGCAAGGACGGAGTAGTCGGTGCCTGGCTTGATGGGGAAGAGGGTTGACGTGCCCTGCGTGGTGAACTGCTGGGGCTTTTGTTCGCCTTTCGGCCAGTATAATAGCTGATAGAGCATTCCGAGCGCTTCGTCGGAGGTCTTGAACGGCCATTCCCCGGCTTGTATTGAACTCATTTTGTACATGCCAAGATCGAAATTGAGCTTCGGCTGCACGTACTTAAAGCACAACTCGGCGTAGGTCTTGCCTTCGGGCAGTTTCGAGGACGGTTTTTTTCCTTCGTTCTCATCGGGGGTGCAGGCGCCGAGGGCAACAGCCAGCACAAGCGCCACAAGGGTAAGTGTGTTTTTTTTCATGATAATAAATATTGGTGGTGTTGAATAATCTTTTCCTTATTCCTTCTTGCGCTGGAAACGTGAATGTCCGTTTTTCCAATTTATTCTTTCTTAATGATTTCCTGCTCTTCTTTCATGTCAATCTCGTTGTGTCTGCTGTCGTAGAAGACGTATTGCAGCAAGCCGAGCGACTGGTTGGGGACGATGCGGAAGCCGAGTCCGAACTTCATGCGCCAACGGAGGGCGAGGGAGGGAATGCCTTGATTGACGTAAGCGGCGACGTAGGGATGTATGTGCAGGTCGAAACGCTTGACTTTCAGTTTGCGTACGAGGCAGTCGATTTTGCTCTCGAGGGTGTCGGTGAAGAGGATGGACGACTTGATGACACCCGTGCCGAAGCAGGTAGGGCATGTCTCCTCGACGGCGACGTCCATAGCCGGGCGTACGCGCTGGCGTGTAATCTGCATCAGTCCGAATTTGCTCAAGGGGAGGATGTTGTGCTTGGCGCGGTCGCGCTTCATGTTCTCGCACATCCGTTCGTAGAGCTTCTGGCGATTCTCTGCTGTGTCCATGTCGATGAAATCGACAATGATGATGCCGCCCATGTCGCGCAGCCTAAGCTGTCGGGCCAGTTCGTCGGCAGCGCCCAGGTTCACCTCGATGGCGTTCACTTCCTGGTCGGAGCGTCCGTGCGAACGGTGGCCGCTATTGACGTCGACGGCATGCAGGGCTTCGGTATGGTCGATGACGAGGTAGGCACCACCCTTGTAGGGCACGACGCGTCCGAACGAGGACTTGATCTGCTTGGTGATGCCGAAATTGTCGAAGATGGGGAGGTTGCCCGTGTAGAGCTTGACCACTTGCTCGCGGTCGGGGGCAATCAGGGAGACGTAGTCGTGTATCTGGCTGAAGACGTCTTTATCGTTCACATAGACCGATTCGTAGGAAGGGTTGAAGAGGTCGCGCAGCATGGCTACGGCGCGGCTGGTCTCTTCAAAGACGAGCAGGGGCGTTTTGTCGGCACGCTGTATCTTGCCAACGACCTCCTGCCAGCGGTTCACGAGGACATTCAGCTCGGCGTCGAGCTCTGCGACGCGCTTGCCTTCGCAGGCCGTGCGCACGATGACGCCGAAATTCTTAGGTTTGATGCTCTGGAGGAGCTGTTTGAGTCGCGCCCGCTCTTCGGATGACTTGATTTTTGTTGACACGGACACCCTGTCGGAGAATGGCTCAAGCACCAGAAAGCGCCCGGCAAAAGAGATGTCGCATGTGATGCGCGGGCCTTTGGTGTTGATGGGTTCTTTGGTGACCTGTACGAGAATCTCCTGCCCCTGTGTGAGGTAGTTGCTGATGCTTCCCTCCTTGGGCAGCTCAGGCATGATGGATGCCTTGGAATAGGGATAGAGCTTCTTTTTGTCGCTTGAGACCTGTTTGAAGTATTTTTCGTATGAGCTGAAACGTAGTCCCAAGTCGAGATAATGCAGAAAGGCTTCTTTCTCGGTGCCGACGTCAACGAAACAGGCATTGAGTGCAGGCATGATTTTCTTCACGCGCCCCCAGTACATGTTGCCCACGGTGCATGACGCTTCACGTCCCTCGCGCTGGTATTCCACCAGCTGCTTGTCTTCGGTGAGGGCGATGTTTATCTCCTTGGGCTGGACATCTATATATAGTTCGCTTGTCACTTTGGCTACAGTATGTTTTAATATGAACGTTAAACGATTGCCGTTAAACGTGTTAACTGTTTCTTGTCGCGGTTTGGTCATCCATACGTATCGGATGTCCCCTGATGCTCCAAGAAAGGTGGGTTCGTTCTTAAAGACAAAGAACAAACCCCTGAAGATACCTGACCCCCGAAGTTTGTTCTTTGTATGTTCGCCACAAGAGCTTACTTGCTCTTGTGTCTGTTCTTGCGCAAGCGTTTTTTACGCTTGTGCGTAGACATTTTATGTCTTTTCTTCTTTTTTCCGCTAGGCATAAGTGATTAAGTTATTTTGTGAGTACTATTCTCATTATTCTTTTACGCCCTTCATGAACACTTTAGCCGGCTTGAAAGCGGGGATGTTGTGCTCGGGAACGACCAGAGTGGTGTTCTTGGAGATGTTGCGGGCAGTCTTCTGAGCTCTTTTCTTCAGAATAAAGCTACCGAAGCCACGAAGGTACACGTTTTCACCACTGATAAGTGAACCCTTAACAACTTCCATAAAGGCTTCAACACACTTCAGGGCATCCTGTTTGTCAACACCGGTCTTAGCAGCGATTTCGCTTACAACTTCTTGTTTTGTCATTTTTTTAATGTTTATTATATGGTTATACGATGGTAAATGCTAATTTCGGTTTGCAAATATACGCCTTTTCCTGTTCTCAAAAAAAAAAACTTACATTTTTTACGAAATTTTTTTTATTTCTTGGCATTTCTAGGCTATTTTTGCCGTCCGAAAGCCAAAAACTGGTCTTTTGGAGACAAAATGGAAAGTATTTCAGCAGAACTAATCAAGTGGTATGATGAACATCATCGCGACCTTCCGTGGCGCGACACGACAGATCCTTACGCTGTGTGGATTTCGGAAATTATCCTCCAGCAGACTCGGGTGGCTCAGGGGTACGACTACTATGTGCGTTTCATGCGCGAGTTTCCGACGGTGGAGAGTCTGGCTGCGGCCGACGAGGACCGTGTGATGCGGGCGTGGCAGGGGCTGGGCTACTACAGCCGTGCACGTAACCTGCATGCTGCTGCCCGGCAGGTGGTGGAGCAGGGCGGATTTCCGACGACCTACGAGGGGCTGCTGCAGTTGAAGGGGGTGGGCGAGTACACCGCTGCCGCCATCGGGTCGTTCTCCTTTGGGCTGCCGGTGGCTGTCGTTGACGGTAATGTCAGCCGGGTGCTCTCCCGTCTGTTTGGCATGCAGAGGCCCATTGACTCAACGGCAGGCAAGATGCTCATCCACGCGCTGGCAGCCCGTCTGCTGCCTGAGGGGCATTCAGCCCAGTTCAACCAGGCCATCATGGAGTTCGGCGCTCTGCAATGCGTTCCCCGTAACCCCGACTGCCTGGCCTGTCCCTTCTCTGGCACTTGCTTCGCGTTGGAAGAAGGCAAGGTCGGCGTTCTCCCTGTCAAAAGCCACAAGCAGAAGGTGACGGAGCGCTGGTTCTGCTATTATTACATCCACAACGACGAGCGTATGTATGTCCACAAGCGTACGGCCGACGACATCTGGCATGGGCTTTACGAGCTGCCGCTGGTGGAGACGGACGGCAGCGCCGAGGGTGACGACATCGCTCTGCCGTTTCCGTGTGAGCTGAACGTAGCCAGCATCCGCTTTCGTGGCGGACGAAAGCATGTCCTCTCGCATCAGGTGATTCATGCCCAGCTCTACGAGGTGAGCATACAAGGCGAACTGCCCTCTTTCTCCCGATATAATATAATAAGGATAGAGGATGCTGAACGTTATGCGTTTCCCCGTCTGCTGACGCTGCTTCTTGAGGGGCTGGATGCCGGCGACGGAGCTGCTGAAACGTAACCGTTGCTCAGAACTGGAAGAACCGTTTGGCGTTGTTGTACGAGATGTCCTCAATCATCTCGTTCACGCGCTGTTCCTCATACCCCGTATAGGGGATGAGGCCGTCTTCGATGTCCTGTCCGACGAGGTTGCACAGCGTGCGGCGGAAGTATTCGTGGCGGGGGTAGGAGAGGAACGAGCGCGAGTCGGTCAGCATGCCCACGAAGCGCGAGAGCAGTCCCAGCAGCGACAAGGCGTTCATCTGCCGTTCCATGCCGTCCTTCTGGTCGAGGAACCACCAGCCCGAGCCAAACTGAATCTTTCCCGCAACGCTGCCGTCCTGGAAGTTGCCAAGCATGGTGGCCACCACCTCGTTGGCGCAGGGGTTGAGGTTATAGATGATGGTCTTGGTGAGCATGCCCTCGGTGTTCAGCTCGTCGAGGAAATGGCTCATGGCCTTGGCCGTAGCAAATTCGCCGATAGAGTCGAAGCCGGTGTCGGCACCCAGCTGGGCCATCATCCGGCTGTTGTTGTTGCGGATGGCTCCGTAGTGGTATTGCTGTGTCCATCCGGCGCGGCAGTCCATCTCGCCCTGTGCTTTCAGATAGGCGTGCTTGTACTGGCGGATTTCTTCCGTTGTCAGCTCCTGTCCGCACAGCGCTTTGGCGACGATGGCGTCGATGGCAGACTCAGTGTAAGGTTCGTCGTAGAACTCCTCGATGCCGTGGTCCGACAGTCGGCAGCCCATTTGGGCGAAAAAGTCGTGGCGTTTCTGCAGCGCAGCCGTCAGGTCGGCAAACGTCGTGATGGCTGTGTCGCTGACCTCCTCCAGCTTCTTGATGTAAGCTCTCCATGCCGTAGCCTCGATGTTCATGCCTGCGTCGGGACGCCATGTCGGCAGCATGCGTGTGGTGGCTGTCGGGTCGTCAGCCACCATGCGGTGCCATTCGAGCGTATCGACGGGGTCGTCGGTGGTGCAAACCACCTCCACGCGATAGTGTTTCATCAGTCCGCGGGGCGTAAACTTCGGGTCGTTGGCAATCATGTCGTTACACTTATCGAAGATGGCGCGGGCATTGGTGGGGTTCAGCGTTTCGTTGATGCCGAAGGCTGTCTTCAGCTCGAGATGCGTCCAATGGTAGAGCGGATTGCGCAGCGTGTAGGGCACCGTCTCGGCCCATTTCTCGAATTTCTCCCAGTCCGACGTGTCGCTGCCGGTGCAGAAACGCTCGTCGATGCCGTTGCTGCGCATGGCGCGCCATTTATAGTGGTCGCCCATCAGCCATATCTGGGCGATGGATTCAAAGCGCTTGTTCTCAGCCACCATGCGGGGGATGAGGTGGCAATGGTAGTCGATGATGGGCCTGCCCTCGGCATGCTCGTGATACAGTTTCTGTGCTGTGGGGGTCTTCAGCAGGAAGTTCTCGTCCATGAATGCTTTCATACGGTATAAGGTGTTACGTTGTTTTTTCTCGCAGCGAAGGTACGATTTCTTCCTGTTTCCTGCAATAAAAAGGACTTTTTTTTCGATTGCAAAATAAAATGTTTAATTTTGCAGGCAGAAAAAAAACCCGTCTTATGAGGCACTCTCATGAACTTGCATAACCCTATCATCTCCATAAAAAATGAAATCATTAAACAAGCAAACCGCCCCTAAGAGTGTGGCGCCAGAGAAAATCATCCAGTTCGGCGAGGGCAATTTCCTTCGTGCCTTTGTCGATTGGATTGTATGGAACATGAACCGCAAGACCGACTTCAACGCCTCGGTGGTCGTCGTCCAGCCCATCGAACGGGGCATGGTCGATTGGCTCAACGGGCAGGATTGTCTTTACCATGTCAACCTCCAGGGGCGTCAGGAGGGTAAGCCAGTCGATACGCTCGACCGCATCGACGTCATCAGCCGTGCCCTGAATCCCTACTCGCAGAATGCCGCTTTCATGGCGCTTGCCGAGCAGCCCGACATCCGTTTCGTCATCTCGAACACCACCGAGGCTGGCATACACTTCGACCCCTCCTGCAAGTTCACCGATGCCCCTGCCGCCAGCTATCCCGGCAAGCTCACCCAGCTGCTCTATCGCCGTTTCAAGGCCTTCAACGGCAATCCGCGGAAGGGACTGATCCTGATGCCCTGCGAGCTGATCTTCCTCAACGGCCATCATCTGAAGGCGTGCATTCAGCAGTACATCGAGCTGTGGAAGGACGATTTCGGCAACGACTACGAGCGGTTCAAGCATTGGTTCAACACCTACAACTATGTCTGCGCCACGCTTGTTGACCGCATCGTGCCCGGCTTCCCGCGGAAGGACATCGACCGTCTGCAGCGTCGTGCCGGTTATGTGGACAACCTCATGGTCCAGGCGGAGGTGTTCCATCTCTGGGTCATCGAGAAGCCGTCGAACATGTCCGTCGCAGCTCTCCGTAAGGAATTTCCTGCCGAGAAAGCCGGCCTTCATGTGCTCATCACCGAGAGCGAAGCCCCTTACCACGAGCGGAAGGTCACGTTGCTCAACGGCCCTCACACCGTCCTCTCGCCCGTTGCCTACCTGTCGGGCATTGACATCGTGCGCGATGCCCTGCACGACAAGGTCATCGGGGCCTATATCCATAAGGTGCAGTTCGACGAGCTGATGCAGACGCTCAACCTTCCGAAGGCCGAGCTGGAGCAGTTTGCTGCCGACGTGCTTGAGCGTTTCGACAATCCGTACGTCGATCATCAGGTCACCTCCATCATGCTCAATTCGTTCCCGAAGTACGAAACGCGCGATTTGCCCGGGCTGAAGATCTATCTTGAGCGCAAGGGCGAACTGCCGAAGGGCTTGGTGCTGGGCCTCGCAGCCATCATCACCTATTATAAAGGTGGTCAGCGCGCCGACGGAGCTCCCATCCAGCCTAACGATGCCCCTGAGATTGTGCAGCGTCTCAGCGAGCTCTGGGCTACGGGCGACACACGCAAGGTGGCCGAAGGGGTGCTCGCCTCCACCGATGTCATCTGGAAAGAGTCGAAGCAGGACCTCAACACGATTCCCGGGCTTACCGACATGGTCACCGACTTCCTGAACCAGATTCAGCAGAAGGGCATGCGCGAGACGACGAAAGGAGTTCTTTACTAGTTAAGAATTAAGAATTAAGAGTTAAGAAAAATAGTACGGCACTTGATTTTTTCAACTACTAATTTTACGAATTTTACTAATTTTTTTCCTTGCGGCGATGGCTTCGCACGCCGAATGTTGGGAAAATGCCCCTGCGGGGCAGAAATGATTCAAAATTATTCTCAAAATGATTCAAAATTTCGATACCGGGTTTAGCGATTTGATATTCCTTATTTTGTAAAATTTTGAAATAAATTTTTGTAAAATATTTGCCTCGAAGAGGCACTCAAAAACCGCGAAGCGGTAATTACAACCCTATACGTCTCGTTGAACTTTAAGAAAATGCGTTCGTTTTTGCAAATCAATCCGGCTGACAATGTGGTTGTGGCGCTTCAGCCGTTGTCTGTAGGTAGTGAGATAGAGGTTGGCGGTCGTGTCATCAGGTTGGTGACAGACGTTCCTGCCGGACATAAGTGTGCCATCACGGATATCGCCGCTGGCGAGAATGTCATCAAGTATGGCTTTCCCATCGGTCACGCCCTGCATGCCATCCGCCAGGGGGCTTGTCTCGATCATAGGGACATCGGCACCAATCTGTCGGGCACGCTGGACTATAGCGATGTCAGGCTGCAGGGGCTTACTCCGCCCTCGCCATCGGGCGAACAGCTCACCTTTCAGGGCTATCTCCGCTCCGACGGACAAGTGGGCATTCGCAACGAGGTGTGGGTAATCCCCACGGTGGGGTGTGTCAACGGCATCATCAAGCAGATTGTCGAACGGACCAGGGCCGAGCTGGGCGGAGACGCCATCGAGGGCATCGACGGTATCTTCGATTTCCCTCACAACTACGGCTGCTCGCAGCTGGGCGACGACCACGAGAACACCCGTAAGGTGCTGGCCGACATGGTTCACCATCCCAATGCCGGTGCCGTGCTCGTCGTGGGACTGGGCTGCGAGAACAACCAGCCCCGTGCCTTCGAGGAGTTCTGTGGCGACTACGACCACGAGCGGGTACGCTTCATGGTTTGTCAGGAGGTGACGGGCGACGAGGTGGCCTACGGCGTCAGCCTGCTCAAGGAGCTGGTGCAGAAGGCATGTCACGACCGTCGCCAGCCGCTTCCCGCCTCCAGGCTGCGCATCGGCCTGAAGTGTGGTGGCTCGGACGGCTTCTCAGGCATCACCGCCAATCCGCTGCTCGGGGCGTTCTCAGACTTCCTGTGCGAGACGCAGGGCGGCACCACCATCCTCACCGAGGTGCCCGAGATGTTCGGTGCCGAGACAATACTGATGGAGCGTTGTGCCTCCGACGAGCTGCTCCGTCAGACCATCGCCCTCATCAACAACTTCAAGAACTACTACCTCTCGCACGGCGAGCCCTGCGGCGAGAACCCCTCGCCCGGCAACAAGGCCGGCGGCATCTCGACGCTCGAGGAGAAAGCCCTCGGCTGTACGCAGAAGTCGGGGCGCTCGGCCGTCTGCGGCGTCATGGAGTATGGCGAGCGTCTGCAGCATAACGGACTGAACCTCCTCTCGGCGCCCGGCAACGACCTTGTGGCGTCCACCGCTCTGGCTGCTGCCGGCTGCCAGCTGGTGCTCTTCACCACAGGGCGCGGCACCCCCTTCGGCACCTTTGTGCCCACGCTGAAGGTCTCCACCAACACAGCCCTTGCCCAGCGCAAGCCCCAATGGATAGACTTCAATGCCGGCGTGCTGATTGAGGACCAGCGCATGGACGAGACGCTGGCCCACTTCATCCGCAAGGTTCTCAGCGTAGCCAGTGGCGAACAAACCCGCAACGAGTCAGCCGGCATCCACGAGATAGCCATCTTCAAAAACGGCGTGACGCTGTAAAGGGTCTATGGTCTATAGTCTATGGTCTATAGTCTATAGTCTATTGCTTTTTGCGGCCTTTGGCCGCCACGCCCTGGGGGGGCGTACAAAGCTGTTGACTATGGACTATAGACTATAGACTTTTAAAAAACATGGTTTTTTGTTGCAGGGGTTGAAATTATGTGTTACCTTTACGCCCAAATTGTAAATTGCACAGATTATGTCTATCAACAAAGTTATTCTAATTGGTAATGTAGGGCGTGAGCCACAGGTGCGCTATTTCGACTCGGGTAATGCCGTGTCGAGCTTTACGTTGGCTACGTCCGAGCGCGGCTACACGCTGTCGAACGGCACGACGACGCCCGACCGCACGGAGTGGCACAACATTGTCTTCTGGGGCAGCAGGATTGCCGACTTGGTGGAGAAGTACGTCCACAAGGGCGACCGTATCTACGTGGAGGGCAAGCTGCGCTACCGGACGTATGACGACCAGAACGGCATCCACCGCACGGTGTGCGAGGTGTACGGCGAGACGCTCGAGCTGCTGCAGCGCACTCCTGCCAGCGAACGACCAATGTCGATGCCCGTAGACGACGAAGCTACGGCTGACGACTTGGACTAGTTATTAGTTAAGAGTTAAGAGCTTTTACTAGTTAAGAATTAAGAGTTAAGAGTTAAGAAAAAGTGTTTTGGAAAAGAAGGCAACATGCATTACATTTGTCTGAACTCCTCAACCGATGGAGCAGCGAGAGCAGAGTCAAACTGGTTTGAACTCTGCCGAGTCGCGACAGAGGAAGAGCGAAGCTCAACTCCTGAAACTCCTGAACTCCAAAATTTTTTTCACTACGAATTTTACGAATTATACTAATTCATTGCGGCGATGGCTTCGCACGCCGAATGTTGGAACGGCAGATTTTGTATAAAATTATATGATTATCCGCAAAAATTCCTCCTACGGCCTGAAAGGCCAACAGCACCCAGCCCAGGGCAACGCCCTGGGTACAAGCCGCAAAGGTAACTTTCGCCCTGAAGGGGCAAAAGCATTGTTATTGAAGGCTTTTGACTTAGTCTAATCTTGTCGCGACTCGGCATAGTTCAAACAAGTTTGACTTTGCTCTCGCTGCTCCAAGATTTCTCTGCGAAGCAGACTCCAAAAAACCGCGAAGCGGAAAAAATTCGTGAAATTCGTGTAATTCGTAGTTCAAAAAATTCCGTTCAATCCGCTTAATCCGTGTTCAAAAAATAAATTCGTAAAATTCGTGTAATTCGTAGTCGAAAATAATTCGTAGTCAAAAAATAATGGTAGTCATAATTTATCGTAGTAAAATCAGAAGTATAAGGTAATAAAAGGTATGGAATTAGCTGCTTTGGTTACCGTGAATATGCCGTCGCTGGGCGCCGTAGTGGCGTTGGTGCTGACGGTAGTGCTGTTGGTGTGCTCAGGCTTCGTGTCGGCATCGGAGGTGGCCTTCTTCGCCCTCTCGCCGTCCGACCGCGGTACGCTCGAGGAGAGCGACAGCCTGCGCGACCGCACCATCCTCCGACTCCTCGAGCGCTCGGAGAAGCTGCTGGCGACCATACTGATAACGAATAATCTGGTGAACGTCACCATCATCCTGCTCACGAACTATGCGCTGATGAGCATCTTCGACTTTGCCGTTCCGTGGGTGGAGTTCTTGTGCATCACGGTGTTGCTGACCTTCATCCTGCTGCTGTTCGGTGAGATCATGCCCAAGCTCTATGCCGCCAACAACTCGCTGCGGTTCTGCCGCCGCGTGGCGCCGGTCATCTATGCGCTGACGAAGCTCTTCTCGCCGCTGGCTGGCGTGCTCGCCAAGTCGTCCGCCATTGCCGACAAGATGCCGCAGCACGGCGATAACCTCTCCGTCGATGACCTCGAGCAGGCGCTCGAGTTGACGGACAAGCGCGAGCTGTCGAAAGAGCAGAACATCCTCGAGGGCATCATCCGCTTCGGCGACGAGACGGTGAAGGAGGTGATGACGTCGCGTCTGGACATGATGGCGCTCGACGTCTCGGAAGACTATGCCGAGGTGCTGCGCTTTGTGGCCGAGAACGTCTTCTCGCGTATCCCCGTCTATGAGGATACGGTCGATAACATCCGCGGCATCCTCTACATCAAGGACCTGCTGCCGTACCTCGACCGTCCCGCCGACTTCAATTGGCAGAAGCTGATGCGCAAGGCGGTGTACGTGCCCGAGACGAAACAGATTGACGAGCTGCTGCGCGAGTTCCAGCGCGACAAGTGCCACATCGCCATCGTGGTCGATGAGTATGGCGGCACCCTCGGCATGGTCACCATGGAGGATATCCTCGAAGAGATTGTGGGCGAGATCAACGACGAGTACGACGAGGTGGACAAGAGCTACACGAAGCTCAACAGCAACACCTATGTGTTTGAGGCCAAGACGTTGCTCTCGGACTTCTGCAAGGTGGTGGGTGCCGACGACGACACGTTCGACGAGGTGTCGGGCGATGCCGACTCGCTGGCCGGCCTGCTGCTCGAGCTGAAGGGCGACTTCCCCCGCCTGAACGAGACCATCGACTACAAGAACTACTCGTTCGAGGTGCTTGAGATGGACGCCCGCCGTATTGTGAAAGTAAAGGTTGTGGTGCATGCTGTGGAGTGACCGTCTCATCAAAGGCACAGACACCTACGTGGCTGTGGGGCAGCTGTTCGACGATGAGAACGAGCTGCTCTCGCTGCTTGCCGAGGTGCAGACGCCCGAGGCGTTTGCCGTGGTGCAGGAGGGTCTGCTGGAGCTCCACAACCCCTCGCGCCGGCAGGAGTGGCTGGCGGTGCGCGTGCTGCTGGCCCGCTGTCTGGGCGGCGACAAGCGCATCTGCTACGACGCCGACGGCCGTCCCTCGCTTGCCGACCGCTCGTACCACATCAGCATCTCGCACACGAAGGGCTACGTGGCCCTGGCGTGGAACCCCGTGGAGCCTGTCGGCATCGACATCGAGCGGCGGACCGACCGTGTGATGCGTGTCGTGCGCAAGTATGTCAATGCTGCCGAGCGTGCTGCCCTGCAGACCTCAGCCTACCGCTCGCCCGACGGCGAGCTGTTGCTGTGGACGGCCAAGGAGGCGCTCTACAAGGTGGTGGGCATCCGCGCGCTCGACTTCCTCCACGCCCTCACGGTGGCTGTGCCGCAGCAGCTGCCTCCCCCGACACGAGCCCTCTCGCATCCCTGGGCGACCACCACGGCCGTCTGCACGGCCAACGGCAAGGAGTACGACCTTCGCTTCGACATCACCTCCGATTACGTCATAACCCTCAGTGAGGAAAAACAGCCATATTAAAAACCCCCATAACATGAAACGTCCGATTATTCTTCTCACGCTGCTGTTTAGCTGCGCAAGTGGGCTGCTGGCCCAGGCACTCTATCCGTACCAGAACCCCAACCTCACGCCCGACGAGCGTGCTGCCGACCTCGTCTCGCGCCTGACGCTCGAGCAGAAGGCGGCGCTGATGATGGACGAGTCGCCCGCCATCCCCGAGCTGGGCATCCGCCGCTACGGCTGGTGGAGCGAGGCGCTGCACGGCTATGCCCGCTCGGGCCTTGCCACCGTCTTCCCGCAGTCCATTGGCATGGCGGCATCGTTTGACCCCGAGCTCGTTGAGCAGGTGTTCACCGCCGCCAGCGACGAGGCACGCGCCAAGCACACGCTCTACGAACAGCGCGGAGGCTCAGGGCGTTACGAAGGCCTCACGGTGTGGACGCCAAACATCAACATCTTCCGTGACCCCCGCTGGGGACGCGGGCAGGAGACCTACGGCGAGGACCCCTATCTGACGGCCACGATGGGACTGGCCGTGGTGCGCGGTCTGCAGGGGCCCGAGGACAGCAAGTACGACAAGCTGCATGCCTGTGCCAAGCACTATGCCGTCCACAGCGGTCCTGAGTATAAGCGCCATGCCTTCAACGCCGAGGACATCTCGATGCGCGACCTGAAGGAGACCTACCTCTACGCCTTCGAGCGGCTGGTGCGCGAGGGCCATGTCAAAGAGGTCATGTGTGCCTATAACGCCCTCGAGGGCGAGCCCTGTTGCGGCAGCAACACGCTGCTGGTGCAGATCCTGCGCAACCAGTGGGGCTATGACGACGTGGTGGTGTCGGACTGCGGCGCCATCGACGACTTCTACTCGAAGAACTACGAGAACCACCGCACCCATCCCGATGCCGCCAGCGCCACGGCCGACGCCGTCATCAGCGGCACCGACCTCAACTGCGGCGGCACCTACCGCCATATCCCCGAAGCCGTGCGCCGCGGGCTGCTCACCGAGGAGCAGGTCAACACCTCCGTCTTCCGCCTGCTGCGTGCCCGCTTCCAGCTGGGCGAGATGGACCCCGACAGCCTTGTCGAGTGGACGAAGATCTCGCCCGACGTCATCGCCTGTGCCGAGCACGACGCCCTTGCCCACCGCATGGGGCGCGAGGCCGTGGTGCTGCTGCAGAACAAGCGTGGCGTGCTGCCCCTCGATGCCTCGCGCTACAGCTCCGACCGCCGTCTGGCCGTCATCGGTCCGAACGCCAACGACTCGCTGGCCCATTGGGGCAACTACTACGGCATGGCCCGCCGCACCTACAGCGTGCTGGCCGGTGTGCGTGCCAAGCTGGCCGACCCCGATGCCGTCTATTATAACAAGGTGAGCGAGCTGGTCAATGCCGAGACGTTCCAGAGCCGCTTCGCCAACTGCTCGACGGCGGCGGGGAAGGGCTTCGATGCCGTCTATTACGGCAATGTCGATCTCGAGGGCGAGCCCATCGCCACCGACCATCTCTCGTCGCCCTTCCAGTTGTGCACGTCCGGCAACACCGTGTTTGCCCCGGGCGTGCCCCTCGAGAACTTCAGCGCCTGCTACACCACCACCTACCATGCCGACCGCACCGAGACCCTTCTCTTCACCCTCTTCGTCAACGGTCGCGGCACGGTGACCGTCAACGGCGAGACCATCAGCAACTTCTGGCAGGGCCACGGCTCGCGCAAGGCCGACTGCAAGCCCGTGGCCGTCGAGGCCGGCAAGGACTACACCATCGAGGTCCGCTTCTCCTTCCTCTATGCCGATGCCCAGCTCAACTTCGACTTCGGCGTCAAGGAGCCGCTGACTGACGAGCAGCTGCTGGCAGCCCTCGAGGGCATCGACGACGTCATCTACGTGGGCGGCATCTCGCCCCAGCTCGAAGGCGAGGAGATGCGCGTTGACTTCGAAGGCTTCAAGGGCGGCGACCGCACCAGCATCGAGCTCCCCGCCGTGCAGCGCCACACCCTGCAGCTGCTGCGCCAGGCCGGCAAGCGCGTCGTCTATGTCAACATGTCCGGCTCGGCCATCGCCCTCGAGCCCGAGACGCAGAGCTGCGACGCCATCGTGCAGGGCTGGTACGACGGTCAGGACGGCGGTCTCGCCATTGCCGACGTGCTCTTCGGCGACTACAACCCCGCAGGCCGTCTGCCCGTCACCTTCCACCGCAGCGATGCCCAGCTGCCCGACTACGAGGACTACGACATGAGCGCCGGCCACACCTATCGCTACATGACCGAACGCCCGCTGTTCCCCTTCGGCTACGGACTCAGCTACAGCACGTTCAAGCATGGCCGTGCCCGCTGGGCAGGAGGCACCGTGTCGAAGTCCCTCCGCATCGGCAAGCTGTCGCTGCGCCTGTCCCGCCGTGCCCTTGCCCTCAAGAGCCAGCTTGAGCAGGGCATAACGCTGACCGTCCCCGTGAAGAACACCAGCCACTACGACGGCGACGAAGTGGTGCAGCTCTACGTGACGAAGCTCGGCGAGAAAGAAGGCCCCTGCTATGCCCTGCGCGGATTCAAGCGAGTGACCATCCCCGCAAGGTCGAAAGCGAGCGTCGCCTTCACCCTGACCGACAAGGAGCTCTGCGTCTATGACAACAACGCCGGAGCCCTTGCCTGCACCCCCGGCACCTACCGCATTTACTACGGTCCCTCCTCCGACCGCAAAACCCTGAAGCACATCGATGTGAAGGTGCAGTAACCTCCGGGATTTTTCCCCCAGCATGACAGTCGCATTTGTACGAACGGCCTGAAAGGCCAAAAGCCCCCAGCCCAACATGACAGTCGCATTAGTACGAACGGCCTGAAAGGCCAAAAGCCCCCAGCCCAGGGCAACGCCCTGGGTACAAGCGTCAATTGAAACTTTTGCCCTGAAGGGGCAAAAGCCTTTGAAAATTAATGCTTATGGCCTTTCAGGCCGGTGGGTTGTATCGTCTATTAAACCTAGGGCAATGTGATAATTGCATTGGAAGGGACGCCCTGAAAGGGCGATGAGCCCCCAGCCCAGGGCAACGCCCTGGGTACAAACGTCAAATGTAACTTTCGCCCTGAAGGGGCAAAAGCCTTTGAAAATTAATGCTTTTGCCCTTTCAGGGCGGTAGGTTGTATTGTCCATTATACCCAGGGCGTTGCCCTTGGCTATGTTCTTATGGCCTTTCAGGCCGGTGGGTTGTGTCGTCCATTAAACCCAGGGCAATGTGATAATCGCATTGGAAGGGACGCCCTGAAAGGGCGATGAGCCCCCAGCCCAGGGCAACGCCCTGGGTACAAACGTCAAATGTAACTTTCGCCCTGAAAGGGCAAAAGCCTTTGAAAATTAATGCTTTTGCCCTTTCAGGGCGGTAGGTTGTATTGTCCATTAAACCCAGGGCGTTGCCCTGGGCTATGTTCTTTTGGCCTTTCAGACCGTTATTTTCTCAAAATCATTCAAAATTTCGTATTCGGCACCACAAAAGTGAATTGTTTATCCCAATTAGTGAATATAATTTATCCCAATTAGTGAATTGTTTATCCCAATTAGTGAATATAGTTTATCCCAATTAGTGTATATAATTTATCCAAATTAGTGTATAAGGGACATTCGGGAGTCAATTATAGGTATTTTGAATCATTTCCCGCGAAGCGGCTCCCCAAAAAACGTTTACTCCCGGCAAACAAACTACTTCACCAACACCTGATTGAAGTAAGGGTAGGGGATTTCGATGCCTTCGCGGTCGAAGCGCTCTTTGACGCTCTTCAGCAAGTCACACTTCATGTTGAAGGCGTTGGCCGAGGTCGCCGCCCAGGCCCATGCGCGCAGCGTGATGGACGAGTCGTTCAGCGAGATGACCTTGATTTTCACCTGCGGGACGCCCGCCTCCACGTCAGCCTCCGTACGCGGGTCGATGAGCATCGGGTGGCGCATCACCTCGTCGCGCATCACCTCGATGACATGGTCCAGGTTCTCGTTGTACGACACGCCGATCTCCACGAAGGCACACGTGCGCGAGTCCAGCACCGTGCTGTTGGTGATGGTGCTCGAGTTGATGGCGCTGTTGGGCACGAGGATGGTGCGGTTCTCCGTGTTGACGATGACGGTATGGCGCAGCGTTATCTCGGTGACGGTGCCCGCCACGCCCGTGTTGAGCGCGATGTAGTCGCCCACGCGGAAAGGCTTGCTGATGACGATGAACAGTCCCCCGATGAAGTTCGACAACGCGTCCTGAGCCGCCAGGCCGATGGCAGCCGCCATGATGCCCGCGCTGGTCAGAATCGAGCTCCCCACCTTCTCCATGCCCGGGATGAGGTAGAGGATGGAGGTGATGGCGATGATGTAGATGATGAACTTGACGATGCGCTCGAAGTACTTGCGTGTTGTCATGTCCATCACGCTGCGCGGATTTCTCTCCGCCTTGCGGAACACCTTGCTGATGATGGTCAGCACAATCCTGGCCAGGATGACGATGAGGAAAACCTTCAGGGCGAAGATCAGCGGGTCGCCCGCGCGGATGCCCAGAATTTTGTAGTCCAGTATTTGTTCGATATCCATTTTTATCGTAATTTTGCGCAAAATTACTGCAAAAAAATGAATCCGCTGCAAATCATTAACAAATATTATCCTACTGACGACGCCCTGCGACACATCCTTCTGGTCCACAGCCGCAGTGTGACCGACAAGGCCCTTGCCCTTGCCGCCCGCCATCCCGAGCTGGGTGTTGACACAGCGTTTGTGGCCGAGGCCGCCATGCTTCACGACCTTGGCATCTTCCGTACCGACGCCGCCGGCATCCAGTGTTTCGGCACCGAGCCCTACATCTGTCATGGCATCATCGGTGCCGACATCCTGCGTGCCGAGGGCTATCCCCGTCATGCGCTGGTCTGCGAGCGTCACACCGGCACCGGCCTCACCCTCCGTCAGATAGAGGCGAACCATTGGCCCATGCCCCGTCGCGACATGCGTCCCGTCACCATCGAGGAGCAGCTCATCTGCTTTGCCGACAAGTTCTTCTCCAAGACCCGTCTCGACGAAGAGAAGACCCCCGCCGCCGCCCGCCGCAGCCTCGAGAAGTTCGGTGCCGACGGCCTTGTCATCTTCGACGACTGGTGCCGTCGCTTCCTCTGACCCCCCAGCGCCTCCTCGCGCCACACGGCGTCCCATTTTTCCGAAAATGCGACAATGCGACAATGCGACAATGCGACAATGCGACGCTGGTGATGTGAGCCTAATTTTCGGCCCACATTCCAGACGCCCACCCGAACCAATTTTTAGTTTTTTCTGTGGCGGTGCAAGAAAAATCCCACACTTTTTTTATGCCGAGGCTGGGGGGCGACGTAAAATCGGCACCTTTTTTTTGCGATTTTGCGGTTTTGAGTGTCAAAAACGGGGCAAAAAAGGGGGGTCTGACGTTGCTTTACGCGCCAAAAAAAGTGCTTTTTTGGGTGGGTAAAATGGGCAAAAACATACCATGCGAGGGCGTTTTTATACCGTTTTTGAGTGTCTTTTTCGTCAGACAGGCGTGTTTTTGGGGGTGAAAAGGCGACTTTTTTGGCGACGACGAAGACCGAAAAACGGGGTGATGCGACCATTTTTCGGGGTGGAAGTTTCTGCGGCGGTTTGGCGGAAATTCGGGGCGACGTACACGTAGAAAGGGGATTTCTCTTTCGGGAAAGGGCTTTTCTGCACGGGGAAAAGAGCGTCGCATTGTCGCATTGTCGCATTGTCGCACAACCTCTCCGGCGTGCGCGCGATTTATAATATATATGGAAATATAAAATTGAAATATAATATATAATATATATAAAACCATTCTACCTTTCCATATATAGTTCGCGCATGTGCAGGAGAAAAATGCGACGATGCGACAATGCGACAATGCGACAATGCGACCATTTTCGATTACTCCCACCACCACGGGAATAATAAAAATCCAACAAATACTGCTTTTTTGAAAAAAATGAAGATTACTTGAACTTTTTTCGGGAAAATGTTTGGCGGAATGAAAATATTGCCGTACATTTGCAGGCGAAAAGTTGAAAGCGTCGGAAAAAGTATCGTCCGTGCCTATGGCAGACGGCGGCGGAAGAAAAAAATGGGTTGAGAAGAGCAGGTTTGTCTTTTTTTTCGTAACTTTGCGGCGTTGTTCGGCAACATCTATTAACGACTAATAAAAAAACATTCAGATATGACAAATAAAAAGACCATTACCCCGTTTTCCCTTCGCGCAGCGCTGACGCTGCTCGTGGCCGTGATGACCTTCGCCACCGCCCGGGCGCAGGACAATTCACTGTGGGAAATCGAGAAGTTTAACAACGGCGCAGACTGTTACATCACCGGATATACGGGCACGAGAAGTGGAGTCACGGAACTCACCATCCCCACCACCATCGACGGCGCGACGGTGAAAAAATTCAAAAACTTCTCTTTAAGTAGCTTCACCGATCTTGTGACGCTTAACTTCTATTCAGACACACAGATTGAGGAGATGCCGTCAGCAGCATCATGCCATAATTTCAAGAACGTTAATCTGCTGGTAAAACGTAATGACGATACCTACGCAACGTACCCCAACGCGCTTCCCCTTACCATCACGACGATTCCTGACCGTGCTTTCTATAGTACAGCGCTCGAGACACTTGAGATTGAAGGCAAGGCCAATATGAACATAGGCGACTATGCCTTTTCAGCAATTGATAATCCTTGTACCATCTATTACGAAGGCCCGAATGCTGACGTAAACCACTGGAATGAGCGTATGTATGAAGGTTCATTGAAGTTGCAAATTTGTGTGCATAATGGTTCGGCAACAGACGAGGACTACTATATGGGTTGGTATGGCGGCACAAACGTGGAATCTGCAATCAGAATTCGCTGGACGAGGGACAAAAACTTCCACATGACCATCACCAGCGACGCTTGGGATATTTACCCACAGAATCAGGTGCTTAACTATATCTATCTGCACAACGGCACAACGGTCAAATCCCTTTACATTGAGCATGTTTATAAAATCTGGGGTGAAATGACGGGAGTAGATTACACGACCTTCCAGTTATTCAAGGACTTGGAAACCGTGGAGATAGCTTCAGGGCTGATACAGATAGGACCGAGAGCCTTCAAAAATCTTTCCAAACTTGAAAGCATTACCCTGCCAGCCACCTTGGGGATTATTGGATGGGAGTCTTTTGCAGGGTGTGAGAATCTGAGGGACCTCTACTTTGACGGCACGCTTGCGCAGTGGAATGCCGTTCAGAAAGATTCTAGATGGAATACCGGTGTGGCATCCGACTACCGGGAGCATTGGCGCTGCATGTTGACCTACGATTCGAACGGCCATGGCTCGGCACCCGCTGCAGAGCGCGTCTATTCGACGACGGCGCTGACTGCCCCCGAGGCTCCCACGGCGCAGGGATACACGTTCGGCGGATGGTACACGGACGCTGCCTGCACCCAGCCCTTTGACTTCGAGGGCGGCGTGACCGACAACACGACCATCTACGCCAAGTGGACGCCGCTGCAGAACACCGTCACCTTCGACCTGGGCGGCCACGGCACAGCCGTCGGTGCACAGACGGTGACGTCAGGCAACGTGGTGAGCATGCCCGACACGCAATTCTACTCCGAGGGCAGCATCGACTATGGCATCGAAGGCTGGTACACCGACCAGGCCTGCACCCAGCCTTACGACTTCAACACGGCGGTTGACCACAGCTTCACGCTCTATGCCCATTGGGCCGAGGCGGGACACTACACGCTGACTGTCAACGGCGAGGGCGGCACCGTGACACTCACCGACGGACTGGGACGCAACGTGCAGGACGGCATGATGATGCCGGGCTTATACACGCTGACGGTGACGCCCGCCAGCGGATACTCGTTCAGCGGCTCTTTCGCTCGCCGTCAGGGCGACATGGGCGAAATGGCTCATACGCTCGGCGGCACATCCACCTTTTTCGAACAGATCGACCTGACAACTCACGACGTGGACATCACCGTCACGTTCAGCAAACTGGTCGAGCATAAGGTATTCGTCACCACCTCAACCGACGGCCATGTAAAGCCAGGAACTTTCACACTGGCCGACGGGAGGGGAAACACGTACACCGGTAACGGCGAAACGCTGGCCAAGGTGAACGACGGGACGGACTTGTTATGGAGCTCGGACGACAACCTGACGCTGACCGTGAGCAAAACCTGCGCCATCACCTTGGTGAACAATGGCGTGACGAGCTATATCGATGCCAGTGTGTCGGAATACACGTTCACCCCCAATGGCAGCATTGACATACGTCTCTATTTTTTCAGCAGTGAACATACAGATGTGATTTTCAACGAAAGCGGCATGTGGGTATGGGTGCGAGCAGGCCACCACATTAGGGGGAAAGCTCCACAAGATTTTATAGACGGCATGTCCCACGTGGTTCTACTCGACGAGCGCACGCTTTACAAGGATGGCTCGTGGAACACGCTGTGCCTGCCCTTCGCGCTGAAGAACATCGAGAACACCCCGCTCAAAGGAGCCACCGTGATGCGGCTGGACGTGACCAGCAAGACTTCTGGAAAGTATCGCACCCGTTTTGACGAGGAAAAAGGCGAGCTGAACCTCTACTTTAAGGAGGTGAAAAACGTCCTCGATGGTGTGCCCTATATCGAGGCCGGTGTGCCCTATATCGTGAAATGGGATAAACCCGATGGATATGATGAAGACCCGAGAACATTTGACATCCTTAATCCTGTCTTTGGGGGTGTGTTTATAACAAACATCGACCCGCAGCCCGTCACCAGCAACGACGGCAAGGTCAGCTTCATAGGATATTATGATCAAATCGACCTTGTGGCAAATGACAAGTCTGTGCTCTTCCTCGGTGCCGACAACACGCTCTACTGGCCGTCGGAAGACATGAGTATCAATGCATGCCGTGCTTACTTCAAGCTCGGCGACGGTGCCTCGAACGTCAGCACCATGCGCCTCGGCTTCGGCGACGGGAGTGCAACGGCCGTCCGCCCGCCGTTTATGGACAATGGAGAAGGGGAAATGGACAATGACGCCGACGCCTGGTACGACCTCGCCGGCCGCCGCCTCACCGACCGCCCCGCCTCCCCAGGCATCTACATCCACAGTGGAAAGAAAATCGTCATCAAATAACCCCCAAAATAACCACAAGCGTATGGAAAAGAAAACGTATATAACCCCCGCCGTCGCGGTCAGCACCATCGAGCTGACAACGCTCATCGCCCAGAGCCTCCGCACCAGCAGCAACGTCTTCCCGTCCGGCACCGTCACGGGCGGCAGCGGCCCCAACCGCGCCCGCAGCCGCGACACATGGGCCAGCGGCTGGGACGACTAAGTTAGTTAAGAATTAAGAGTTAAGAGTTAAGAAAAAATGATTTGACCTCGGAATACTTTTTTCACTACGAATTTTACGAATTATTTGAAGTACCCTTCGGGAAGAAATGATTCAAAATTTCATTCATAATTATTCAAAATTATGTTTCCGTCGTCCGGCGTGCGAAGCCATCGCCGCCTAATTTGTAATAATTTGTGATAATTTGTGTTCAAAAAAAATCCGTTCAATCCATGTAATCCGTGTTCAAATAAATATGTTATCAGTGTTCAAAGATGAATGCTATATGTAGAACTTTTTTCTTAACTCTAAACTCTTAATTCTTAACTAACCATCGTTCGTGTAATTCGTAGTGAAAAAAATCGTGAATTATGAACGCTGAGCTCATAGAGTGTGTGCCGAACTTCAGCGAGGGGCGCGACGAACGCGTCATACGGCAGATAGCCGACGAGGTGTCGGCGTTGGCCGGCGAGGGCGTGCGTCTGCTGTCGGTGGAGCCTGGTGCCGGCGCCAACCGCACGGTCATCACCTTCGTCGGGCCGCCGGAGGCTGTCGTCGAGGCTGCCTTCCGCGCCACACGCCGCGCCGGTGAGCTGATTGACATGAGGAAGCAGCACGGCGCCCATCCCCGCATAGGAGCTACGGATGTGCTGCCGCTGGTGCCGGTGCGAGGCATCACGCTCGAGGCCTGCGCCGAGCTCGCACGAGGGCTGGCACGGCGCATTGCCGACGAAGCGCACATCCCCTGTTATCTCTACGAGGCCGCTGCGCTCCGTCCCGCGTTCCGCAACCTCGCCGTCTGCCGCGCCGGCGAGTACGAAGCATTGCCCCGACGCATGGCGAGTGCCGACGAGGCACCCGATGTCGGCGTCCGACCCTGGGACGACGCCCTGGCACGTACCGGCTGCACCGTGGTGGGGGCACGCGACTTTCTCGTAGCCGTCAACTTCAACCTCAACACCACGTCCGCCGAGCTGGCCCACGAGATAGCCTGCGACGTCCGCACCCGTGGACGCGGACCGGCACAGCGCGGCACGCTGCCCTCGGTGAAAGCCATCGGCTGGTACATCCCCGAGTATGGCCGTGCCCAAGTCTCCACCAACCTCACCGACATCCATGTCACCCCCCTCCACGTGGCCTACACCGAGGTGTGCCGTGCCGCCGCTGCCCGCGGTGTGCAGGTGACGGGCACCGAGCTCATCGGCCTCATACCCCGTCAGGCCCTTGTCGATGCCGGACGCTTTTTTGCCGCTCAATCCGCCACCACCCCCTCCGCCGCAGAAGCCAAGAGGGCAGGCGACAGCACGCCCCCGTCATCAACCCCCGCAGAAAAAAACCTTGCGCAGCCGTCATCGATGTCCGAAGATGAACACCTACCGCAGCCGTCATCGATGTCCGAAGAAGAACTTCTCGCGACAGCCGTCCGTGCCATGCGTCTTGACGACCTCTGTCCCTTCAACCTCAGCGAAAAGCTCCTATAGCCCTCACAAGAAAAAGACAAAGTAAAAGGCGGAAAATCAAATGATTTCCGCCTTTGTGATTCCGTTGGGATTCGAACCCAAGGCCTGCTGCTTAGAAGGCAGCTGCTCTATCCAGCTGAGCTACGGAACCAGCCTTTTTGAAAAACCGCCTGCAAAGGTAGTGACAAAATTGCGTCTAAGCAAGAGCAGAAAGGAAATTTTTTACTTTCTGCCGAGCGAAAGCAATTTAGGCCAAAGGCCAAACCGAGCGGAAAAGCAAAAAAAACATTGATTTTTTTGTTTTCCCGAGGTGCAGCCTACCTAAAAGCTCCTTTTCCTTTGTGCGCCCCGAAGGGGCAACGAGAACATAGCCCAGGGCAACGCCCTGGGTGCAAACGACAACAGTAACTTTCGCCCTGAAAGGGCAAAAGCATTGTTTTCGAAGGCTTTTGCCCTTTCAGGGCGCGAAATGATGATGCGTCCGAATATACCCAGGGCGTTGCCCTGGGCTATGTTCTTCTGCCCTTTCAGGGCGTGAAATGATGATGCGCCCGAATATACCCAGGGCGATGCCCTGGGCTATGTTCTTTTGCCCTTTCAGGGCGCGAAATGATGATGTACCCGAATATACCCAGGGCGATGCCCTGGGCTATGTTCTTTTGCCCTTTCAGGGCGTTATGGGTGTTTTTTTGTGGATAATCATGATAATCTTCATTGCTTCTGACCTCATGGTCGCATGGTCGCACGGTCGCACGGTCGCACGGTCGCATGGTTTCATTGTCGCATTGTCGCATTGTCGCATTGTCGCACGGTCGCACTTTGACGGGAGCTTTTGATGATATGGAAATGCAAATCAGGGTGGTCGAAGAGTTTTTGCGGATAATCCGGTTTTTTTTCATGATTTTCCGCAAAAAAGATGTACCTTTGCGGCCAAATTTTGAGAAAAGGATGATTACAGATATCATATGGCTTCTTGTGGGACTGGCGTTGGTGACGTTCGGTTCTGACTGGCTGGTGGAAGGCGCATCGGGCATTGCCCGTCGTGCCGGCGTGACTGAGTTTGTCATCGGCATGACTGTCGTCGGTTTCGGAACGTCGATGCCCGAGCTGGTGTCGAGCCTCTTCTCGGCCTTGGAGGGACATGGCGACATGGCCATTGGCAACGTCACGGGCTCGAACATCTGCAACGTGCTGCTGATATTGGGCGTCACTGGCTTGATTTCGCCCCTGGCTTACTCGAAGAACAACGTTCGTCGCGACATCCCGGTGTGCATAGCTGCCACGGTGCTGCTCTCGCTGATGATCATGAAATGGAATCCGGCGGGAGAGCTGGTGGGCGTGAGCCGTCTGGACGGCGTGGTGCTGCTGGTGCTGTTCGCAGTGTTTATGTTATACTCGTTCAAGACGGGTAAGGAGTCGCCTGACGCCCAGCGGGAGAGTGAGGAAGCGCCGATGCCCGTATGGAAGTCGGTGCTGCTGACGGTGCTCGGCATTGCGGGGCTGATTGTCGGCGGACGGCTGTTCGTGGACAACACGGTGAGCATAGCCCAGGCGCTGCACGTGTCGGATGCCTTCATCGCTGTCACCATGATGGCCTTCGGGACGTCGGTGCCCGAGCTGGCGACGTGCATCGTGGCTGCGGCAAAGAAGAAAAACGACCTGGCACTGGGCAACATCATCGGCTCGTGCATCTTCAATATCCTGCTGATTATCGGGGTTAGTGCCACGGCCTCGCCGCTGGCGGTGAGCAGCCTGACGCGCATCGACCTAGCGCTGTTCGTCGGTTCGGCGCTGATGTTGCTGACGGCAGCGTGGTGCTTCAAGAAACGGGTGCTCGACCGTGCCGACGCCGCCATTTACCTGCTGGCCTACGTGGGCTACGTGGTATGGCTGTTCAGCATACAGTGAGGTGGCTGTTTGTTGGAAGCTGCTTTACGGAAATAGTTTTTGGGAAGTTCATGAGTTGGTGCCGAAGACGCGTGTCTGCGACGCTACGTGAATGTCCGTGAATGTTCCGCGAATGTCCGTAAATAAATCTTACCTTGCGAAGGACGTGTTCGTTAAACGTTAAACGTTAAACGTTAAACGTAATATAGTAAACGTTAAACAATAAACGTTAAACTTATTATTTTATTCTCATGTGGATGGTTTTGGGCTGTCCATCGACTTGCCATGTGAGCAGGTAGGTGCCTGTGGGGAGGTCGGCAACGGACTGGGTGGCGTCGGCTGTGAAGGTGTAGAGCAGACGTCCTCCGGTGGTGTAGAGGCTGACGGGTATGGCGGACAGGCGCACGGGGTCGTCGGCTGTCTCGAAACGGATGGTGCGGCTGACGGGGTTGTACTTGACGGCATAGTCGAGCGGCTGGAGGGGCAGGGGAGCAACGCTGCTGCCACCCTCGGGGGCACGGCGGATGGTCCATGTGACGGTGGACGGGTCGGCGGCAGCTCCGGTGACGGGAGTGCCGTCGGCAATAGCGGTGTCGGCACCTAACAGCCCGTAGAGGGTGGTGATGGTGAAGGTGCCCGGGCCGTTGGGATGGATGGTGAACTTGCCGTAGAGAGCCCGGCGCGAGGTGCTCAGACCGGGCATACCGTCGGCACCGGCTTTCATGTAGAGATAGGTGTCGTCGGTGGTGAGGTAGAAGGCATCGGTGGAACGATTTACACGGGCGAACCGCCACGTGCTGGGGGCAGGGCACGAGAGCGTGTCGGCAAAGAGGATGCCCTCGGCGGCGTCCAAATAGTGCCCAGAGGTGTTGATGAGGTAGTAGCCGGCATCGGGGTCGGGCTCGATGAGGGTGGCGGCAAGGGGCACCAGGGTGGCGAGGCTATCGACATAGGGGAGGGCATCGTCATCGCTGTAGTAAGGCTCAACACGCTTAATCTCATCGAGGTAGCTGCGCAGGGCGTCGCAGGCCTCACGGCTGTACATGAGTGGTTCGCTGCCCATCCACTCGGGGTCGATGGCATGGAGGAGGCTGTCGCCTTCAGCCATTAGGTCGGAGAGCTGTTGCTGCACCTTGGTGATGGGGTTGGGTGTGGAGGCGGCGGTGAGCGCTGTGCGCAGGCGGACGGTCATCTGGATGTAGTCGTCCTCGACGTTCGAGCGGAGGGCGAGGGCCTCGGCATAGACGGCACGGAGGGTGGCGACGGCGTCGGGAGGATAGAGGCCGCCCCGCGTGCCCACCATCTCGGGCGTCAGTGTGTTTAGGAATGCTTCGGCGGCTGCAAGGGCAGAGGCGAAGTTGGTGCGAACCTCCTCGTGGATATAGTCGGGGATGAGCTCGTCCTTGACGATGCGCCACTGGCGGTTGGCCGAGGTGGCGTTGCGGTCGTCGCTGGTGTAGCTGATGACGGTGGTGCCGTTGGTGGTGCCGCCGCCCGAGTTGTTGATGGCATGGCCGGTGGAGACGTTGACGAGGTTGTAGTTGCCGTTCTCGTTGACGGTGACGATGTCCCACAGCTGGCGGGGGTTGGTGTCGTCGGCAGCCACGACGTTCAGCTGGGTGCCGGTGTCGGCGGAGGGTGACGGGTCGTTAAGCGCCAGTCCGCCAGCGCGGTTAAGAATCTGGAAGTGGCGCCCCACGCTGCGGATGATCCAGTGGCGGGTGTCGCGCCCGCCATCGTCGGCCCAGACGACGACGCCGGCGCCGGCGGACGTGCCGTCGATATCGACGTTAAGGCCGGTGCCGCGGTTGGTGATGCGGTAGTACCAGCCCTCGGTGGGGCGGAAGGGGTCGAGAGGCTCTTCCTCGCCTTTGAGGCGGCTGGCGAAGCCCATGCTGAGAAACGCGATGTGGTCCGTAATCCATGCCTTCAGGTCGTCGATGTACTCCTGATAGGTGGAGTAGAGGTAGATTTCGTTATAGACGTGTTGTGAGATGCTGTACTTCTGATAGTTGAGCGTTTTCGACTCGTCGAGCAGCAGGGCGAGCGAGTCGATGCAGTGGTGCAGATGGTCCTCGATGCCTTCGCCGACAAAGCGCTGCCAGCCCTTGTTGACCGCCCAGTTGAACCACGGGTCGGTGAGCATCCGCCTGACCCACATGCCGGCATGTTCGCTGCCGAAGCCGGCGTCGGAGATGAAACGGTAGGTGACGTCGCCGATGCGGTCGCAGTTGTTGAAGGCGATGTCGAAGTCCCAGAGCGGTCCCCAGTAGAGGCGCGGGTCGTCCTGCTCCTTATAGACGTATGTGCTCCAGAGGCCGTCGGGGTTGGCGGTGAGCTCGGAAGCGATGTACCAGCTGACGAGGGTGGCTGAGTCGGTGACGGAACGATAGCCGATGGCCGGGTCACGGTACTGGCTGGAGTAGAGGCGCGACTCGTAGTCGTTGATGAACGTGCGGACGTACGTGCGCTGGGCGGTGTTGATGATCTCCTCGTCGGGCGACTTGATGGAGACGGGGATGTTGCGGTTGGTGCGGAACCACACGGGGTCGCCGGTGGCAAATCCGCCCAGTTCCATGAAGTAGCCGCCCGTGATGTTGCTCTCGTCGTCGGCGGGCACGTCCTGCTCGACGATGTTGACGCGCCGCTTGTCAACGTTCACCTGATCGGAAATCTGGTAGTTGCCGAGGTAGGTGCCGTTGAGGACGAGGTCGACGAACCGTGCGCCAGCCGTGAAGGGCTGTCCGACGAAGGTGCCGACCTCGGAAGCGATGGCGTTGCGGATGAGCGACTTGTCGGCATGGTTGGCCAGCAGGGTCCAGCTGCGTGCCTTGGCACGTCCCTTGCCGAGGAAGCGGATGGACTCGGGAAACTTGATGCGATAGGGTTTCTTGGCGAGGTTCCACGTTGAGTTGCCGCGTCCGCGTATCTCCACAGAGTCGTAGACGACGATCTCGCCCCCATCGACGTAGATGAGGTTGCAGAGCGTATAGGTGGTGCGGCTGGTGATGCTGCGCCCGTTCAGCGTCTCGACGTAGAGGGTGGGGAGGTTGGTGAGCTGGGCGTAGTCGGCACCGGAGCAGGGCAAAAGGCAAAGAATGAAGAATGAGAGACAGACAATCCTACAAAGGGTATGAGGAAAAAGGAACAATCTGTTTTTCATTTTCATTCTTTGCTTTTCGCAGAAGGGGTTATGGGTTTAACTCCCATTTTTACTTCGAAAGACCACTAATTTGTAGTCTTCCCACTTATTGCTTCTTTACTGTCTTCTTGGCCGTCTTCTTGGCGGGCTTTGCCTCCGGTTCGGGTGCAGGAGCAGCCTCCTCGGCGTGAGCCTCTGTACCGCGCATCTTCTCAATCTCCTGATGCAGGGCGGCAATCTCCTGATCCTGGTTGCGGATGGTGGTGAGCAGGGCGTTGAGCTGCTCGTTGTCGATTTCGGAGGGATAGAGGTTGTTGACGCGGCTGATGAAGTCGCCCAGGATGTTCATGTAGTTGGTGAAGGCGTCGTAGGGACCGTCGTAGATGCTGCGGTTCATGGTGACGGAGTTCTGCTTCGTGGTCATGAAGCGGAAGTTGTTGGAGGCCTGCAGATAGTCCCAGTCCTGCATGAGGCGCGGGTCGGCGGCAATCATGACGCGTTCGGCCACGCTGTAGAGCTTGTTGAAGGCCTCACGCTGCATGACGTTACCGAGCCAGCACGAGGTATCGCGCTCTTCGTCCACCCAGCTGAGGGGGTAGGGCACATCGACGGGGCCGACGGGCTTGAGGTTCTTGATGACCTCGGAGGGTGTGGAGAAGGTGATGTCGCGTTTCTTGGCTTCGGCGGGCAGCGCCTTGAAGAACTCGAGGATGTTCGAGCTCAGCGGCTGGAAGATGCCGAGGGCGCTGAGCTCCATGAAGATGTTGATGAGCGGCTCCTCAGCCGGTGTCTCGGCAATCCAGTCCATGTAGGTGTCGGCCATCAGGGGGTAGGCATCCCACGAGGTGTTTGAGAAGCGCAGCGAGATGTCGTCCGAGAGCTTGAAGTCGCGCAGCAGCAGGCGCAGGTTGGGGTTGCCGGCAGCGTGGTAGAGGTAGTGGGGGCTCTTCCAGCCGAGCACGTGCTTGGCACCCTCGGTGAGGACGCCCTTGAAGCCCATGGCGGCCACCTGGGCACCGATGTCGTCGGAGTAGATGAGCGACGAGTTGCGGAACACCTTGGGTGTCTTGCCGAACATCTCCTTCACCTTCTTCACCATGCGCTGCACGTCGTAGCGGAAGAACTCCTCGTTGGCCAGCGACGAGAGGCCGTGGCTGTAGGGCTCGGCGAGGAACTCCACGCAGCCTGTCTTGCTGAGCTCTTTCAGGAGGTCGATGACCTGCGGGGCATAGAGCTCAAGCTGTTCGAGGCCCACGCCGCTGAGCGAGAACGCCACCTTGAAGTAGCCGTCCGACTCGCGAATCATCTGCAGCAGAGCCTGCAGGGCAGGGATGTAGGAGCGCTGGGCGATGTCGGTGATGGACGCCTCGTTCGTGTAGTCGTCGTAATAGTAGTGGTCGGTGCCTATGTCGAAGAAACGATAGCGGCGCAGATGGACAATCTGATGGATTTCAAAATAGAGGCAAATGGTTTTCATGTTATTTGTTGTTTGGAGTTTTTACTATTTACTGTCGTCTCAAACTAATTTGTCGTAGATGGCACGGATTTTGTAGCCCACCTTTTCCCAGGTGATGGCATCGACCTCCTTCTTGCCCTCGTCGCGCAGATAGGTGTAGAGCGAGGGGTTGGTGCAGATGGAGTAGATGGCGTCGGCCAGGGCGTAGGTGTCCCAGTAATCGACTTTGATGCACTTGTCGAGAATCTCGGCGCAGCCGGACTGCTTGGAGATGATGGAGGGACAGTTACATTGCATGGCCTCGAGGGGGCTGATGCCGAAGGGCTCCGAGACGGAGGGCATGACATAGACGTCGCTGTTCTTGAGACATTCATAGACCTGCTTGCCGCGCATGAAGCCGGGGAAGTGGAAGCGGTCGGCGATGCCGCGCTCGGCAGCCAGGCGTATCATGGCGTTCATCATGTCGCCCGAGCCGGCCATGCAGAAGCGGACGTTGTGGGTGCGCTGGAGCACCAGTGCCGCAGCCTCGACGAAGTATTCGGGCCCTTTCTGCATGGTGATGCGTCCGAGGAAGGTGACGAGCTTTTCCTTGTTGTCGCGGGTGCGCTGGATGGCCTCGTACTCGGCGGGCAGCGGCTCGACGGCGTTGTGCATGGTGGTCACCTTGGCGGGGTCCTGATAGTACTTGCTGATGACGGTCTGGCGGGTGAGCTCGCTGACGCACATAATGTGGTCGGCGTGGTCCATGCCGTTCTTCTCGATGGCATAGACGGTGGGGTTGACGTTGCCGCGGCTACGGTCGAAGTCGGTGGCATGGACGTGGATGACGAGCGGTTTGCCGCTGACTTGCTTGGCGTGGATGCCGGCAGGGTAGGTGAGCCAGTCGTGGCTGTGGATGATGTCGAACTGCTCCTTGCGTGCCACGACGCCGGCCACGATGCTGTAGTTGTTGATTTCCTCCTGGAGGTTGTCGGGATAGCGTCCCGAGAACTCCAGACAGCCGAGGTCGTTGGTGTTCATGTAGTTGAAGTCGGCGTAGATGTGGTCGCGGAAGTCGAAGTAATCCTGCGGGTTCATGTAGCTGCCGACGCGGTTTTGCACATGGTTCCAGTCGACGTCGCGCCACGTGATGGGCACGCTGTTCATGCCGACGATGCGCAGGAAGCTCTGGTCCTCGTCGCCCCACGGGCGCGGGATGCAGAAGGTGATTTCCAGATCGCTCTGCTTGGCCATACCTTTGGTCATGCCATAGCTGGCTGTGCCGAGACCTCCACTGATATGAGGAGGAAATTCCCATCCGAACATTAAGACTTTCATCGTTGTGTCCTCCTTATTATATTAGATTTGGTTATACTTCTTTAGTGTATCGACGGCGCGGAGCGTCTCGGCCACGTTCATGGCGAAGGCCACGGCGCCACGTCCGCGGAAGGGCGGGTTGCCGTCGAACATCTCGCTGATGGTGCCGATGCAATGTGTCTGCATGACGTCCTCGTAGCCCACCAGCTGGCGCTCGACGAAGCTGACGCCGCTGCGCTTGTAGATTTTCAGGTAGGCTTCCATGTAGAATCCGCCCAGCCAGGGCCATGCCGTGCCCTGATGGTAGGCATAGTCGCGCACGGTCTGCACGCCCTGATAGATGGGGTTGTAGCCGAAACTCTTGGGGCTGAGCGAGCGCAGTCCGCGGGGCGTGAGCAGCTCACGGGTGCAGAGGTCGAGCACCGATTTCTTCTGCTGCTGGGTCAGCGGACTGTAGTCCAGCGCCACGGCAAAAATCATGTTCGGGCGGACGCTGTAGTCGGGGGTGATGCCCTTGTCAACGTAGTCGAACAGATAGCCGTGCTCGTTCAGGAAGATGCGTGTGAACGAGCTGCCGCATTGCATGGCCAGGCCGTTCATCTTCTCGGCCGAGGCGGGCTTGCCCACCTCCTCGAAGACGCTGGCGGCAAACTTCAGCGCGTTGTACCAGAGGGCGTTGAACTCGACGACGTAGCCCGTACGGGGCACGACAGGACGTCCGTCGGCGGTGCTGTTCATCCATGTGACGGCCTTCTCCACACCGTTGGTATAGACGAGGCCGTTCTCGTGAACGAACAGGTTGGGGTGCTTGCTGTGGCGCAGGTAGTCCATGATTTTCGTCATCAGCTCGCCGTAGCGCTCCCAGCATTCCTGTACAGACGTCTTGGCGGCATACTGCTGCAGCGTCCACATGGCCCATAGCAGCACGTCGGGCTGCTCCATCTCGTAGATCTTGCATTCCGAGGGGTTGCCGTCGATGAAGTCGTTGATGGCCTGCGAGGCTGTCTGCATGGCGCTGTGGAACTGGTCGAGTTCGCCTGTGGCCAGCGTCAGGCCGGGCAGCGAGATGAACATGTCGCGGGCGCGGCACTTGAACCACGGGTAGCCCGCAAGGATATAGTGCTTGTCGCCCTGCACGTTGTGGAACTGGTGGGCGGCGATGACGAGGCTGTTGTAGAAGTTGTCGCGCGGCGGACGGATGTCATACTCGTGCTGGAACATCTGCTTGAACTGGTTCGACTTGGCTTCGCTGATGCCCCCCGAGAAGACGATGACGTCGCCTTTCTTCATCGGCACCTCGAAGTAGCCGGGCACGTAGAGGTCCTCGGTGAACTCGTATCCGCGTTCGCGCTCCTTCGGGTATTCCATGCCGCGGTACCAGTCGGGGCGATAGACGAACTCGTTCTTGCGGTTCAGCTGCATGAACAGCTCGGGGTAGCCCGGGTACATGCAGGTCTTGATGCCGTTGTCGACGAGCTGGTAGCTCTTGTCGGCCTGCCAGTTCTCGTGGGTGTACTGTCTGACGCTGCGGAAGGCCAGGAAGGGCCTCAGTCGCAGCAGGATGGGCGACGAGGCGTCCTCGAGGGTGTAGCGGATGAGGATGCGGTTCTCGTGGTGCACGAAGGCTTTCTCCTTCTTCAGCTGTACGCCGCCCACGCGATAGACGGTGGTGGGCACGCGCTCCCACGTGAACTCGCGGATGTACTTGTGTCCCATCGGCGAGAAAACGTTACCCTGATACTTGTGCAGGCCGAGGTTGAACTCTGCGCCGTGCTGCACGACCGTCTCGTCGAGCGAGCTCAGCAGCACGTGGTTCTCGTCGTCCATGCCCGGGATGGGCAGCACCAGCAGACCATGGTACTTGCGGGTGTTGCAGTCAACAATGGTCGAGCAATGGTAGGCGCCCGACCGGTTTGTACGGAGTATTTCGCGTGGCAGCGATTCCTCCAGGTTTATCATTAGGGGTTTTTCAAAACGTAGATATCCCATAGTGTTTTTTGGCGTGATGATGATTTTTCTGTTATTAAGTGCCAAAGGTACGCTGTATTTTCCGATTTTCAAATTTTTGTCCGTATTTTTTTGCCGTTATGCAGATTTTTTCATTCATACCGGCAAGTTTTTTCAAAAATCCGTAGAAATGTATTATCTTTGCCGCCGACTTAATAATAAATAGGTATTAGGAAAGTTTCTTTTATTCATCATTCCTCATTTCAGAGGTCATGTTCGTTAAACGTTAAACATTACACGTTAAACCAACCATCCGTTAAACGATAAACAAGAAATAATATGTACGCGATTGTATCCAAACAGCCCTTTTCCGAGAAAGTGTTCAAAATCGAGGTCGAAGCACCCCTGATAGCCCGCAGCCGCAAGGCCGGACATTTCGTCATCATCCGCACGCATGCCCAGGGCGAGCGCATCCCCCTGACCATCGCCGCTGCCGACGTCCAGCGCGGCACCATCACGCTGGTGGTGCAGAAGATTGGCGTCAGCACCACGCGCCTCTGCGACATGCAGGTCGGCGACCAGCTGGCCGACGTCGTCGGTCCACTCGGCCAGGCAACGCACATCGAGAACTTCGGCACGGTCGTCTGCGCCGGTGGCGGCGTGGGCGTCGCACCCATGCTGCCCATCATCCAGGCCCTGAAGGCTGCCGGCAACCGCGTCGTTAGCGTGCTGGCCGGACGCAGCAAGGAGTTGATTATCCTCGAGGATGAGGTCCGCCGCAGCTCCGACGACGTCATCATCATGACCGACGACGGCTCGTACGGCGACAAGGGCGTCGTTACCGTCGGCATCGAACGTGTCATCCAGCGCGAGAAGGTCGATAAGTGCTTCGCCATTGGTCCTGCCATCATGATGAAGTTCTGCTGCCTGCTGACGCAGAAATACAACATCCCCACCGACGTCTCGCTCAACACCATCATGGTCGACGGCACGGGCATGTGTGGCGCCTGCCGCGTCAGCGTGGGCGGACAGACGAAGTTCGTCTGCGTTGATGGCCCCGAGTTCGACGGCCATCAGGTCGATTGGGACGGCATGATGAAGCGCATGGGCTCGTTCAAGGCCGAAGAGCTGGCTGCTTTCGAGCGCTACGCGCAAAATAGTAGAAGTTCAGAAGTTCAGGAGTTCAGGAGTTCAGACAATAGTTTTGCTGACGACAACCTTCATACGAAGGTATCGTCTGCAACTCCTAACCCCTCACCTCTAACCCCTAACCCAAACTCTACCCCCACCCCCCTCGAGGAGCTTCTCGACCGCAAGGCCCCTTGGCGCGAGGAGCTGCGCAAGGCCATGAAGCCCAAGGAGCGTACGGCCATCGAGCGCTGCCCGATGAACGAACTCGACCCTGTCTATCGCGCCACCACCCGTACCGAGGAAGTCAACACCGGCTATACCGCCGAGCAGGCCGTCCGCGAAGCCCATCGCTGCCTCGACTGCGCCAACCCCACCTGCATGGAAGGCTGCCCCGTGGCCATCGAGATTCCCTCGTTTATTAAGAATGTCGAACGCGGCCATTTCCTCGATGCCGCCCGCGTCATCAAGCATACCTCTTCGCTCCCCGCCGTCTGCGGACGCGTCTGCCCGCAGGAGAAACAATGTGAAAGCCATTGCATCCACCTCCGTATGGGCGAGAAGGCCGTTGCCATCGGCAACCTCGAGCGCTTCGTGGCCGACTACGAACGCGAGTCCGGCCACATGGCCCTGCCCGAGCTGGCTCCCCGCAACGGCAAGCGCATCGCCGTCGTCGGCTCCGGTCCCGCCGGACTCACCTTCGCAGGCGACATGGCCAAGCGTGGCTACGACGTCACGGTCTTCGAGGCGCTCCACGAAATCGGCGGCGTGCTCAAATACGGCATACCCGAGTTCCGTCTCCCCAACCGCATCGTCGATGTCGAGATCAGTCAGCTCGAGAAGATGGGCGTCACCTTTGTCAAGGACTGCCTCGTCGGCAAGACCATCCGCGTTGAGCAGCTCAGCGAGCAGGGCTATGAAGGCATCTTCGTGGCCACTGGTGCGGGACTGCCCAACTTCATGAACATCCCAGGCGAGAACAGCGTGGGCGTCATGTCGAGCAACGAATATCTCACCCGCGTCAACCTCATGGACGCCTCCAACCCCGCCACCGACACCCCCATCACTCCGGCCCGCCGCGTCATGGTCGTCGGCGGCGGCAATACCGCCATGGACTCCTGCCGCACGGCCAAGCGTCTGGGTGCCGAGCGCGTCACTATCGTCTATCGCCGCAGCGAAGCCGAGATGCCCGCCCGCCTCGAGGAGGTGAAGCACGCCAAGGAAGAGGGCATCGAATTCCTCACCCTCCACAATCCGCTGGAGTACATCGCCGACGAGAAAGGCCACGTCTGCCAGGTGGTGCTTCAGCAAATGGAGCTTGGTGAGCCCGATGCCTCCGGTCGCCGCAGCCCCGTGCCTATGACGAATGCCGACGGCACGCCCGTTACCGTCACCATGGACATCGACCTGGCCATCGTGGCCGTTGGCGTCAGCCCCAACCCCATCGTGCCGAAGTCCGTCAAAGGCCTCGAGCTCGGCCGCAAGAACACCATTGCCGTCAACGAGCAGATGCAGTCCAGCATCCCCACGCTCTTTGCCGGAGGCGACATCGTCCGCGGCGGAGCCACGGTCATCCTCGCCATGGGTGACGGCCGCCGCGCCGCAGCCGCCATGGATGAGCGCCTCGCCAGCATCTGACCCCCGGTTACATCGTCTCGTCTATGCACGAGCGTCTCGCCGGCATCTGACCCTCGGCTACATCGTCTCGTCTATGCACGAGCGTTTTGTTGTCAACGGATCCGCGATGCCGTCGTCACGTTCCCCTTTTCTCTTCTGAAAGCCCCTCTGCTTTTCTTGCCAGATGTAGCTCTTATCCTTAGAACGCAATTGCGTTTTAATTAAAACACAATTGCGTTCTAAATAAAACACAGCCGTGTTCTAAATAAAACACAATTGTGTTTCAAGAAAAAACTCTTTCCCTGTAAAGACTTTCGCTTGAGGCAAGAGAAGAGGATCAAATACACTTACTTCCCAAAACGCATCCCCTCATGGTCTGCCCTTCATGATCCGCAAATGTCGGAAAAGTTCAGAAGGAAAGCATCGGTAGTGTTACAGATTTCAGCCGCCAGATCGTTGAGGCGATGGAACCGGGCATAATCCGAAGGATGTGCTGCCGCCGTAGTTCCCACAGCCGTGGTTCCCGCGCTCTTCAGCGCGGTTTCCCTCTCCGCCGTGGTTCCCGCGCTCTTCAGCGCGGTCTCCCTCATCAGCTCCTTATCCAGCCCCCAGGGCGAAAGAACCAGCAGGTTCCCGCGCGCGCAGGCCTCGAAACGGCGGCGCTCAGGCTTCCAATAGCGCCCAATAGGTTCTTTTTGTAGATGGATGACGGGCAGCCCCTCGTCGATGGCCGTTTTTATCACAAGGCTTTCTCCTTTTGAAATGCCTGCCGATACGAGCACCACACCCGAACGAGCTTCGGCCAATTGGCGCTCTCGTTCGCGTTTGTATTCTTCCGTCTGCTCTGTGGGAAGGCCAGTGGTCTTGACGCGACGATGGTAGAACACCAGTTCTTTCTCTGCGCGTTTCAGCAGGAAAAGAGCGCCGAAGGCCGCGTATTCATGAGTCCCAATGCGCAGGTGTAGCTGGCGTTCCATTAGTTGAGGCAGCTGCCGTCGCATTAAGGCGCGGAGAGGGTTGTCGCTCATGTAGCGCTTGATGGTATCAAGCATCCCCGGCCGTTTGATAATACGGTCGTGATAGCCAGTCTCGAAAAGCGAAGGCCGAGGGACCGTACTCGAAAGTACGGGAACCACAGCGTTCCCGCCTCCTCCCGCCATCGCTGTTCCCGCAGCCATGGTTCCCGCAGCCGTTCCCGCTGCCATGGTTCCCTCAGCCGCCGTTCCTGCAGCCGTGGTTTCCACAGCCGTTCCCGCAGCCATAGTTCCCGCAGCCATGGTTCCCGCGCTTTTCAGCGCGGTCCCTTCCTCTTTCTCTCGCCCCCCATTCTCTCCCTGCTTCCACCAGGCCCTGCTACAGCCCCCCTTAAAGCTGCGAAGGATGTCACCCAGCCTCTTGCCAACGGGCAAAGGCTCTGCAACGTACAGAAGCAGGTGAATATGGTTAGGCATGATGGCTGTCTGCCACACCTCAACCTGGGGATAGAACCGGTGAATCTTGGGCAGCTCTTGTTCGAGGATGCTACGCCCCAAGGGGCTAAGCACGATATGGGGAAAGTCAGCCTCTCCACGTCGTGCTCTGATGTTGCCTTCAAGGTGACCGAAGAGAGGGTGCCGACCCTCTATGCACATGGTGACCATATACAATCCGCAGCCACCATAGTCCTGCCATTCCGCCCGTCGGTGTTGGTTGGGCTGGACTTCATGGGGCGTTAATCCTCTGCGTAGCAGTTCTTCCTTTGATGTGGGCATCTGCGCGTTCTTTGATTCTTATTGGTTTCGTCTGCAAAAATAAGCAATAGTTGGATAAAGTATATCAACCCTGTAAGAAAAAAAGTTCTCCCTCCATCTTTTTGTGATACACGGTTAAAGTTTTTTGGAGTTGGTTTCAATCAAGTTCTCAAAATAAAGTCCAAAAAAGCATCTCAAACTAACGGACAAATTAAAACGTCCTCTTTTGGATACAAAAGCATATTTTTCCGAGAAAGTAGGATGTAAGTGGTTGGTATATTGTGCAAAGAGTGGCGTTTGATGGGGAGGAACTGAGTGTGACGCACAAAAGTGCGTCACACCGTCCGTCACGTGTTTCGTCACAACTCACGGGGCTGTAATTCTTAAGATTAGACGGGGTGTGACGCATGCGACGCAGAAAATCAAACTTTTTTTGTATGGGGAAGGAGAGTGGCGACAATTTTTTTTACTTTCATTTAACTTCTGATAGTTCAGTCATATAAAAATATACGTTTTCTTGCGGGAAATCGATAATTCTTTGTATTTTTGTCGCGAAAAACATCTAAATGTAAGTTGTCATGAAGAAATACGGGATTTTTTTGATGGCTCTGTTCTGCATCCTCCCCTCCGTCTCGTGGGGAAAGACGGGGCGCACGGTAATCACGAACGGCGTACTCTGGCGGGACACCAACGGTAATGTGGTCCAGGCTCATGGCGCCGGATTCCTCTACCAGAACGGGACGTGGTATATGATCGGCGAGGACCGCAGCGATCCCTGGAGCCCCGACGTGAATATGTATAGCTCGCCTGACCTGGTGACGTGGACGTTCGTGGGCAAAATCATCAAGAACGGCGAGACGACTCCTGACCTCGGACGCCGCCGGTTCATCGAACGCCCGAAGCTGTTGTTCTGCGCACGGACGGGTCAGTATGTGGTGTGGTGCCACTACGAAGGACGAAACTACGGCGCCTCGGAGGCTGCTGTGTTCGTGAGCGAGAAGGTTGAGGGGCCTTACCGGCTGGTTCGTGCCGGCCGCCCGCTGGACATCAAGAGCCGCGACTGCAACGTCTTTCAGGATGCCGACGGACAGGCTTATTTCATCTCTACCATCGAGGAGAACCAGCATCTGGGCCTCTTCCGCCTGTCGGACGACTATACTGAGGCGCTTTCGTGTAACATCCTCTTTGCCCATCAGAGCCGCGAGGCTCCGGCCATAGCCAAGGTGGGGGAGACGTACTATATGCTCTCGTCGGCATGCACGGGCTGGGAGCCTAACCAATGCAAGCTGTCCGTGTCCCAATCGCTCACGGAGGGCTGGAGCCCGCTGGAGAACGCGGGCGACAGCATCTGCTACGACACGCAGGCGGCATCCATACTGACGGTAAAGGGCTCGAAGCAGACGACGTATCTCTACGTCGGCGACCGCTGGATGGACCCCGGACTACCGGAGTCGAAGACCATCATCTTCCCCGTGACGTTCGCGGACGGCAAATGCACGCTTCACTACACGGAGCGCTTCGAAATTGACTTCGAGACGGGCGAATGGAAAGAGTTAGATAATTAAGAATTAAGAGTTAAGAAAAATAGTCTTGCAAGCAACTTTTTTCTAGACAACTAATTTTACGAATTGTACGAATTATTTCGGGAATGGTTTAACCGTAGGGATGCGGCATGTGGCGTCCCTACGTTTTTTGCTCTATAGCAGGAAGAAGAGGGCTACGCCGGTGACTGTGATTAAGGTGCCGATGACTTCGCGCAGGGAGATCTTCTGGTGGTTGATGAGGGCGTAGGGCACGATGATGAGCACAGGCGTGAGCGCCATTAGCGTGGAGGCTATGCCTACCTTGGCATATTGCACGGCCATCAGCGAGAGCGACACGCCGAGGAACGGGCCGAAGAACGTGGTGAGCGTGGCGAAGAGCATGCTCTTACGGTCGTGGAGGGCGCTGGCGACCTTTCCGAGCGATTTCTGGAAAACGAGGATGAGGAAGAAGCCCATGAGACCGAACAGGGCTCGTATGAACGTGCCGGCAAAGGGCATTAGGGCCTGGACCTGCTCGGGTGCGTCGGCGGGTATGGAGGCGGCGTAGTGGTTCAGTCCTATCTTGCTCAGCAGCAGCCCGATGCCTTGTCCCATGCCGGCTCCGATGCCGTAGAGCACGCCGCGCAGGGGCAGCTTCAGCTTGAGGGTGTGGCCGCTACGCACGATGATGGAGAAGGCTATGCCGCTTAGCGTCACCAGCATGGCGAGCCACGAGCGCCACGAGAGCGTCTCGCCCAGCACCATCCACCCGGCAATTCCGCCGATGGGGGGAGCAAGCGTCATGAACAGCTGGCCAAACTTCGAGCCGAAGATGACGTAGGCGTTAAACAAGCAGTAGTCGCCAAACACATATCCCACGATGCCCGAAAGGGCCAGCCACATCCAGACCGTACCGTTGGCATAGAGCGGGTAGGGCGTACCGGTCGCTATCAGCAGCATGACGGCCAGCATGACCAGCGACAGCACCATGCGGATGAGGTTGAGCGGCAGGGCTCCGATACGATGGCTGGCGATGTCGGCAAACAGGGCTGTGGCGGTCCACGACAGGGCCACAACCAGCGAAATTAATTCTCCGTAGTATCTCAATGGGATTTACTTTTTATTTACGATTTGATAATTTGGAGTTCAGGAGTTCAGGAGTTCAGACGAATGTTTGGAGTTCAGGAGTTCAGGAGTTGAGCCTCGCTCTTCCTCTGTCGCGACTCGGCAGAGTTCAAACCAGTTTGACTCTGCTCTCGCTGTTCCATCGGTTCAGGAGTTCAGACAAAAGTCCTGCCGCATGGTCGTTAAACAATAAACGTTAAACGTTAAACCAATATCATAGGACGTGTTCGTTAAACGTTAAACATTAAATGTTAAACCTATTTTTAACTCTCAACTCTTAATTCTTGATTTTGAAGAACTTTTGGCATAGTTTTCTCGGCGTGCTGGTGAACGTGATGCGTTTCATCGTGGCCGGTGTCTTCGTTTTCTCGGGCTTTGTCAAGGCCGTGGATCCGTTGGGCACGGTCTATAAGTTGGGCGACTATGCCGAGGCCTTTGGCCTGCAGGCCATCATCCGTCCGGGCTGGCTGTTGCTTGCCGCCGAACTGCTCTGCCTTTTTGAGTTTCTGGTGGGCATCTGGATTCTTTTTGCCATCCACCGCAGGACAGCCCTCACGGCAGCCCTTGTCTTTGTGATGCTGATGACGCCGCTGACGCTCTATCTGGCTCTTGTGAACCCCGTGAGCGACTGCGGCTGCTTCGGCGATGCCATCCGCCTCACCAACTGGCAGACATTCTGGAAGAACGTCATCCTGCTCGCGCTCATCATCCCCGTGCTCATCAACCACGAGCGGCTGTTCCGCCTGGTCCACCCCAACATCCAATGGATTGTCGGGGCGTTTGCCATCGTCAGCCTTCTGCTCTTCATGCGGTCTAACCTGCGCCATCTGCCCCTCTACGACTTCCGTCCGTACCATGTGGGTGCCGACATCGAAGCCTCTTCGACCGTTCCCGACGATGCCCCGCAGCCCCGTTTCGAGACCACCTTCATCCTCACGAAGGACGGCGAGCAGCGCGAGTTCACCCTCGACGACTATCCCGACAGCACGTGGACGTTCGTCACGTCGCGTACAGTGATGGTGGAGAAGGGCTACGAAGCCCCCATGCACGATTTTACCCTCGTCACGGACGACGGCGACGACATCACCTCCGACCTCTACGAACCCGGCTGGACATTCCTGCTGGTGATGAACAAGCTGCGTGGTGAGGACATGATGGACGTCATCAACGATCTGAGTGACTATGCCGTCATGGGTGGCTACGGCTTCTATGCCCTTACGTCGGCCACGGCCGACGAGATTGAGCGGTGGGTGGACCATACCGGCGCCAGCTACCCCTTCTTCCGCCTCGACGACATCACGCTGAAGACCATCGTCCGTTCCAACCCCGGCATACTGCTGGTCAAGGACGGCATCATCACCGCCAAGTGGAGCCGCAACGACCTCCCTCGCGAGATCTCCTTCGACACCCCTCTGGAGTCGCAGCCCTGGGCCGTGCAGACGCCGTCGATGTTGCACCATCGCCGCCTCCGCGCTCTGGTGCTGATGTTCTTCCCCTACTTCTTCATCGCCGTCCTCGATGCCCTCGCCAGACGAAAGAGGAGGTAGGCGCCTTCGGCGTAATTATTTAGTTAAGAGTTAAGAGTTAAGAAGTAAGAAGTAAGAGGTCTGAAGTCTGAGGTCTGAAGTCTGAAGTAAGAGGCCAGAGGACGTGTTCGTTAAACATTAAACGTTAAACCAAAATCTGAGGACGTGTCCATGCGCAGCCAAATAGTAAATAGTCCAATCGTAAATTAAATAGGATTGTGAATGTGAAATATATTTGTTTAACCATTATAAAAAAACAGAAAAAGAAATGAGAAAAAACATTGTAGCAGGAAACTGGAAAATGAACAAGACCCTCCAGGAGGGCATTGAGTTGGCAAAAGAGCTGAACACCGTGCTGGCAGCCGATAAGCCCAAGTGCGATGTTGTCATCTGCACGCCGTTCATCCATCTGGCATGCGTGGTGCCTGCCGTCGATAAGACTGTCATCGGCGTGGGTGCCGAGAACTGCGCCGACAAGGAGTCAGGAGCCTTCACGGGCGAGGTCAGCGCCGCTATGGTAGCCTCCACCGGTGCCCAGTACGTCATCCTTGGCCACAGCGAGCGCCGTGCCTACTACCACGAGACCCCCGAGATACTGAAGGAGAAGGTTAAGCTGGCCCTTGCCAACGGCCTCACCCCCATCTTCTGCATCGGCGAAGTGAAGGAAGAGCGTCTGGCAAACCGCCAGAACGACGTCGTCCGCGCTCAGCTCGAAGGCTCGCTCTTCGACCTCACGGCCGACGAGTTCTCGAAGATTATCCTTGCCTACGAGCCCGTCTGGGCCATCGGTACCGGCCTGACTGCCACGCCCGAGCAGGCACAGGAGATGCATGCTTTCATCCGCAGCGTCCTCGCCGGCAAGTGGGGCAAGGAGGTCGCCGACAACACCTCTATCCTCTACGGCGGCAGCTGCAAGCCCTCCAATGCCAAGGAGCTCTTCGCCAACCCCGACGTCGATGGCGGACTCATCGGCGGTGCATCGCTCAAGGCTGCCGACTTCAAGGGCATCATCGATGCGTTTGCATAATGGATAGTTCCTTTTAAAAAAATTCTTCAATCTTGAAACGAATCGTCTTATCCCTGTTCATCCTCCTCGCTGCCGCGCTCACAGCGGCAGCGCAGGAGAAGATCACCGACCGCTTGCAGCGTCCCGAGGCCGGTAAGGGCACCGTTGTCATCCATCAGGATGCCGCCCTCTACCATCTTCTTGGAGCTATCTCCACCCCCTATCCTGCCGGCACGCGCCTGCAGGCCAAGGGCTATCGCGTGCAGGTCTATGCCGGAGGCAACACCCGTGCTGCCCGCGAAGCCGCGCTCAGTGCCGCGTCCAGCGTCCGTGCCTCCTTCCCCGAGCTCTCCATCTACACCGAGTTCGTCTCGCCCCGCTGGGTGTGCCGCGTCGGCGACTGCCGCACCTACGAAGAGGCCGACCGCCTGCTGCGCGACCTCCGCGCCCTCGGCAAGTTTCCCGAGCTCACCATCCTTCCCAATCAGGTGATTAACATTCAGTACTGAGTCTGACACCGTGCTATGAACGACCCCATTTACGACGATCAGACGACAGCCCGCCTGATGGAGCATACTGCTTCCGTGCTGCGGCTCATAGGCGAAGACCCCACCCGCGAAGGCCTCCTCAAGACGCCCGAGCGCGTGGCCAAAGCCCTGCAGGTGCTCACCCGTGGCTATCGCGAAGACCCCGCCGCTGTGCTCCGTTCCGCTATGTTCCGCGAGGACTATAGCCAGATGGTCATCGTGCGCGACATTGCCTTCTACAGCCTTTGCGAACATCACATGCTACCCTTCTTCGGCAAGGTGCACGTGGCCTATATCCCCAACGGCTACATCACCGGTCTCAGCAAGATAGCCCGCGTGGTCGATATCTTCAGCCACCGGCTGCAGGTGCAGGAGCGCATGACCCTGCAGATCAAACAATGCATTCAGGACACCCTCAGTCCCCTTGGCGTGATGGTGGTTGTTGAGGCTGAGCACATGTGCATGCAGATGCGCGGCGTCGAGAAACCCCATGCCATCACCACCACCTCCGATTTCACCGGTGCCTTCCAGCAGGCCAAGACCCGCCAGGAGTTCATGAACCTGATAAAAGACTGATCTTTTTCTTGAATTTCATTCTTCGTTTTCTCGCCATGGCAGAGCTGATGCAAGCATCGCTCTGCTCATTTGGCTTAACGAAAACGTTCGATTTAACTCAACTTTCGGAAGTTACCCGAGTCTGCTTCGCAGAGAAATAATACAATAATTTATTCAAGTTTCGGAAGTATGAAATCGTACCAGAGAGGAGCGCCCCGAAGGGGCAATGAGCACCCAGCCCAGGGCAACGCCCTGGGTACAAACGGCCAAAGTAACTTTCGCCCTGAAGGGGCAAAAGCTTTACAACACATGG
>JAILEU010000125.1 GCA_024697785.1 Bacteroidaceae bacterium
TTTCCCTTCTGCAACATGCTATGCGCGTCGCGAGCCGTAATGGAGAAATAGTCTTTTCCTTCGATGGAAACGGCATTTTTTGCATAGTTGCTTACCTCCAGCTCCATTACTAACGAGCTTTCGGAGGAGGACAGCACCCTCATGCTGTTCGCATCCAACGTTTCTATTGCTGCGCGTGTTTGTCCCTTCCATGATGCGTCTTCGGGAGAAAGGTTCAAACTCTCTTCCTTGCATGAAAACAACACCAGCAGGGTGGTTGCAACGGAAATGCTGTTTAGTAATAGTTTTTTCATAATGATTTATATCCTTTTTTTGTTAATAGTCTTCAGTCACAAGTATCCTCGCCACCATTTGCCAACAAATAGGATGCAGAGCGTGGTTTCCCTCTGCCTATAAATATCATTCTATAAATCAGCTTTTTCATGGCAAGCCTATAACTCCATCTAAAGGACAAAGAACTAAAAACGCGGTAAAGATATTGTTTCTTTTAGAAACGAACAAATTTTTTTTCAGTTTTTTTAAAAAAGTTTTACATTAAGAGTTTATCGACCATCCGTTCGGGCAGAGAAGCCTCCGCTCGGGGTGCGAAGATACGGCGAACTGCGGAAAAATGCAAACATACTGCCGTTTTTCTCACCGGCATATGCCATTCGTCGTTAGCCCGAAAACAGTAAATCGCAAAATGTATGCGAATGGCAAGGGCGAACCGGTAGCCTCCGCCCATCAGAGCCCTCGGGCCTTCAGCAGGCTGGAGGCATCGGGCTGGGCCATGCCCGTGAAGTCGGAGAACATCTGCATGAGGTCGCCGGTGTTGCCACGGCTCAGGACCTTATCGCGGAAGTCCTGCCCCGTCTGGGGATTGAGGGCTCCGCGCCGCGCGAAGACGTCGGCCACGTTGACGGCCAGCACCTCGGTCCACAGATAGCTGTAGTAGCCGGCGGCATAGCCCCCACCCCACACGTGGTTGAAATAGGTGGTGCGGTAGCGGGGAGGTATCTGCTCATTCAGCAGTCCCACCTGCCGCAGGGCTTCGGTCTCGAAGGCTGCAGCCTGGGCGACCGACGGCACGCTGCCGGAGGGCAGCATGTGCCAGGCAAGGTCGAGGCAGGTGGCGGCAAGGTTCTCGCCAAGGGCGTAGGCCGTCTGGAAGTTGATGCTGCGGAGCATCCGTTCCTTCAGGTCGGCGGGCATCGGCTCGCCGGTCTCCGAATGGCGGGCGAAGTGGTCGAAGACCTCGGGGATGGTGGCGAACGACTCGTTGAACTGCGAGGGCATCTCCACGAAGTCGCGTGCCACGCTAGTGCCGCTCAGACGGTTGTACTGGCAGTCGGAGAGGATGCCATGCAGGGCATGGCCGAACTCGTGGAACATGGTGGTCACCTCGTCCCACGTCAGCAGCGAAGGCTTTCCTTCGGGAGCCTTGGCGTTGTTGCAAACGTTAAATATAATAGGTATCTGGTTCCATTGGCGGCTCTGCTTGGCGAAGCCGTCCATCCAGGCGCCGCCGCGCTTGGTGGGGCGGCGGAAGTAGTCGCAGAAGAAGAGGGCCTTGGTCTTCCCGTCCTTGTCGATGACCTCGAAGGCCTTCATGTCGGGGTGGTAGAGGGGGATGTCGGTACGCGGCTTGAAGGTGAGGCCGTAGGCACGGTTGGCGGCATAGAAGACGCCGTTCACAAGCACGCTATCGACGTTGAAGTAGGGTTTCACCTCGTCGTCGGAGACGCCCACCAGCTCCTTCTTCATCTTCGCCGAATAGTAGAAGCGGTCGTAGGGCTGCAGCTGGAAGTTCTTGCCCTCGGTCTTGCGGGCGTACTCCTCGATAGCCTTCGTCTCGGCGTCGGCCTTCGGCGCATACTGGCTGATGAGGTTGTTCAGGAAGGCATAGACGTTCGCGGGCGTCTTCGCCATCGTCTTCTCCAACGAGTATGAGGCGTAGTTGGGATAGCCCATGATTTCGGCTTGCTCGGCACGGAGCGTGGCTATCTCTACGACGATGGGATAGGTGTTGAACTGGTTCGTGGCGTCGGCGCGATGGAACGAGGCCTCGAAGACCCTGCGGCGCAGGTCGCGGTTGTCGAGGCTGGCGAGGGGTGCCTGCTGGGTGGTGTTGACGATGACGATGGCGTAGGGTGCCTTGCCGCCGCGGTTCTGGGCATCCTTGGCACATTGGGCGATGTCGGCTTCGCTGAACCCGGCCAGCTCGTCCTTGCTGTTAACCCACACGACGGCTTCGTTGGTGGCAGCCTGCAGCAGATCGCCCCATTGCTGCTGAAGGTCCGAGATGCGCAGGTTGATGGCCTTCATGCGCTCCATCTTCTCCTCGGGCAGCAGGGCGCCCTTGCGCACGAACTCCTTATAGATTTCTTCCAGCAGTTTCTTGTCCTCGCCCTTGAGCGTGGCGTACTCCTTATCGTACACCTGGCGGATGCGCTCGAAGAGCGGCTTGTTAAACGAGATTTCGTTCTCCAGCTCCGTCAGCATAGGCATCACCTTCTTTTCCGTTTCGCCTATTTCGGTCGTCTTGTCGGCCTCGGTCAGGGCGAAGAAGACGCGGCTGACGCGGTCGAGCAGCCGCCCGCTCTCCTCGTAGGGCAGGATGGTGTTGGCAAACGTAGCCGGTTTCTTGCTCTCGACAATCTTACGGATGTTGTCGCGCTGTTGCTGGATGGCAAACTCGAAGGCCGGCAGATAGTCCGACGGCCGAATCTTGGTGAAGTCGGGAGTGCCGAAGGGCTGCTGGCTCTCCACAAGCAGGGGGTTTTCAGGCTGCGCCTGCTGGCAGGCGCTGAACGGCATCATCATAGCTGCACTCATGGCAATGGTCATAAACGTCTTTTTCATATTCGATGGATTTTTTCTTTTGAGGGCACAAAAATACGCAATTGTCGGCACGAATGCAATAAAAACGCGAATAATCTCCGCAAAGATACCATTCGTTCGGGCGGATTTAGGGGACTTGTCTGGCATCTACTTATTCCTATTACAGACTTTTATACTTGTTTAGCGAACAGCAATAAAAAAAATTTTGGCCGTTTGGGAGATTTGGTGTACTTTTGCAACCCGAAGTCGTGACACCAGTAACGTGTGGCGGGGACGACATGCCCTGCGTAAGTCCGGTTATGAACCCAACAGAAGGCTTCGCAACCTATAGTAAACAATGTTCATAACCAAACGACAAACCACATGAAAAAAGTATCTCGAATGGTGACGGCGACCATCCTTTCCATGTCGCTCCTCACCGTGATGGCGGGTGCCGCCATCGCCCCTGCGCTGGGCATCATCCGCGAGCACTTTGCAGCTGCGCCCGAAATGCTGGTGCAGCTCATCGTCAGCCTGCCTGCACTATTCATCATCATCACTAGCCTGCTGTTCCCCGCCATCAGCGGACGGGTGCGTGCGCGTACCATCGCCATCACGGGACTGCTGCTCTACGTGGCGGCGGGCACAGGATGTTTCTTTGTACATGACATCTGGACGCTGCTGACCCTACGCGCCATCCTGGGCATAGCGGTGGGGCTGATTATGCCGCTCTCCACGGGGCTGCTGGCCTATTACTTCCCGCCCGAGGAGCAGGCGAAGCTGATGGGGCTCTCTGCCGCCATGAACCAGATGGGCGGCGTGGTGGCCACGTTGCTGGCGGGACTGCTCGCCACCGTGCGTTGGAACTATGCCTTCCTGGTCTATTTGCTTGGTCTGACAGCCCTGCTGATGGTGCTGGCATGGTTGCCCGACACGCCATTGGGCCGGCAGAAAAGGAACGACTCTTCTCTGCTGAAGCGGCTGCGCCGGTTCCATCCATCCGTAGTCGGCATGTTATTGCTGATGATGATATTCTTCATCTTCCCCACCAACTTCGCCATCGTCACCAGCCAGCAGACGGCACTATCGGCAGAGAGCATCACCCTCGTCATGGTGGGGCTGGACCTGATGGCGTTCATCGTCGGTCTCGTCTTCGGATGGCTGATGCGGTCGTTCCGGCGTGCGATGAAGTACTTTGCCCCGATGCTGTTCCTTGTCGGCTACGCTTTGTTCGCTGTCGGCCTGACGTGGACCATTCTGCTGGGTGCTGTGTTCGTCGGTCTGGCCAACGGCGTGGGCGTGCCGTATTTGAACACCATCGCCAGCATCAAGGGCGGCCGTGAGTCGGCCACAGCCGTCATGCCCCTGCTGTCGGCTGCGCTATACCTGGGGCAGTTCGTCTCGCCGCTCGTCGTCTCGCCTTTGGCGACGGCATGTTTCGGCCCCGACGACCCCACGGCACCCTATAAGATAGGCATCGGCCTCTGCGCGGTGTTCCTCCTTCAGGTGTGGGCCACCCGCCACTTCCAGAGCCTGCCACCCGCAAGGTAAAAGGAAAATAACCAACGAGGAGCGGGGATGAACCAATTGGTCCATCCCCGCCCTCGGTTATATATTACTCTCTTCGCGGAAAGAGAGGGATTCGAACCCCCGGACCCTTTCAGGTCAACGGTTTTCAAGACCGCCGCGATCGACCACTCCGCCATCTTTCCGAAATTCGGCGCGAAGGTAGTGCATGCAGACTGAAAAAGCAAGAAAAATCATATTTTTTTGCTTTTTTTATCTGAGAATCCGCAAAAATGTCCCTTTCTTAAACTCGCCCGAAAGAATGTCCGGATTAACGGAGGCGTTGCTATCCATTGAAACGTTTCGTCGGCTGCGATGAAACGTTTCGTTCTGCTTGACGAAACGTTTCGCTACACGCCAGAAGGCCCTTTCCCCCCGCTTATTCCTCTATCCTTTTAAAAACTTCATCTCTCTTCCCCCTTTGCGCATCAGGGCGTCCCACCATTTGGTGGGCAAAAGGGTGTGGAGGAAGAGCGCCGTGCGCGAAGCAAAGCCGGCATGATAGCGCGCCCGCGGACGACGCGCATGTACAGCCCGGACGATGGCCTTCGAGATGACCGTAGGCGAGGAAAGCCAGCTGGCGGAATAGGCCTTCCGCATGGTCTCGGCCTCGTTGGTGCCCGCCTCCTCATAGACGGTACCGGCGGACGACTCCCTGAGATGGTCGGCGGCGATGATGCCCCAGTCGGTCTTGATGGCGCCGGGCTCGATGAGCACCACGCGGATGCCGAACGGCTTCACCTCCTGACGAAGGGCATCGCTGAGCGCCTCAACGGCATACTTCGAGACGTGGTACCACCCGCCGAAGTAGAACACCATACGTCCGGCGATGGACGATAGGTTGACGATCAGCCCCTCGTGCTGCCGGCGCATGTGGGGCAGCACCAGCTGCGTCAGCCGCGCCAGGCCGAACACGTTCACCTCCAGCTGCCGACGCGCCTCGGCAAGCGACACGTTTTCGATGGCGCCGAAGTAGCCATAGCCGGCGTTATTGACCAGGACGTCAATACGTCCCTCGGCAGCTACGACGGCCTCCACACCTGCCGTCATCGACGTCTCGTCCGTAACATCCATCGACAACGGCACCACGCCAAAGGCCTTCAGCGGTTCCATCCGTTCCACCCTGCGGGCTGCGCCATAAACCTTGTGTCCCGCCTTCGCCAGACGCTCAGCCGTATCGTAACCGATGCCGCTACTGGCGCCGGTGATAAGAATAACTTTCTGCTTCATTTTTCGCTCTGTTTTTGCCCGCAAAGGTACGAGTAAGCGAGAGAAATACCAAATTAAATTGTGTTTTTCCGAGCGAGAGTACCTAAAAGCCCGAAGGTGTTAAAGGTACGAGTAAGTGAGCGAAACACCAAATTAAATTGTGTTTTTCCGAGCGAGAGTACCTAAAAGCCCGAAGGGGTTAAAGGTACAAGTAAGCGAGCGAAACACCAAATTTATTTGCAAAAACCCTTCTTTTGTACTACCTTCGCGCGCTGTTTACGTATCAAGAAAGAAACAACCATAAAAAAATAGGAGTATATTGCTGTGGTCTATCCTCAGAACTTTGAACATAAAATCGGCTTTGACCTTGTGCGCGAGCAGGTTGCCGGGCGTTGCGTCTCAAACATGGGGCGGGAGCGTGTGGAGGCGATGACCTTCACCACCGACAACTTGCTGCTGGAACGTCTGCTTGACGAGACGGCCGAGATGATGCGCCTGTTGCAAGAGGAGCCCGATGCCCTGCCGGCAGAGGGGTTCTTCGATGTACGCGAGGCGTTGAGACATGCATCCGTGCCAGGCCTTCACCTGAGCGAGGCCGAGCTCTTCGACCTTCGCCGCTCGCTCGACGCGCTGAACACCATCGTCTGGTTCTTCCGCGAGACAGAGCCGTCAACCCCCTCCCCTAACCCCACGGGCTATCCCCATCTTGCGGCGTTGGCCGAGGACACGCTATTCTTCCCGGGACTGGTGCGCCGCATCGACACCATCATCGACGCCTACGGACGCATCAAGGACTCAGCCTCGCCCGAGCTGCATGACATCCGCCGCGAGCTGGCCTCAGCCGCAGGCAGCATCAGCCGCAAGCTGATGAGCATACTCCATGCGGCTCAAAGCGAAGGTGTTGTCGAGAAAGACGTCAACCCCACCATGCGCGACGGACGTCTCGTCATCCCCGTGGCGCCGGCGCTGAAACGGAAAATCAAAGGCATCGTCCACGACGAGTCGGCCACAGGCAAGACCGTCTTCATCGAGCCTGCCGAGGTGGTCGAGGCCAACAACCGCGTGCGCGAGCTGGAGGGCGAGGAACAACGCGAGATCATCCGTATACTCCACGAATTCACGGCCGAGATGCGGCCTCACATTCCCGACATCCTCGGGGCGCTGGACTTCCTCGGCGTCATCGACTTCATCCGCGCCAAGGCCCTCACGGCCATCAGCATGGAAGCCATCCGCCCGAATGTCGCCGACGGGCCCATGCTCGACTGGGTGTATGCCGTTCATCCGCTGCTGCAGCAGTCGTTGGCGCGCCACGGAGGGAAAGTGGTGCCGCTCTCCATCGAGCTTAGCCAAAAGCAACGCATCCTGCTCATCTCAGGCCCCAACGCCGGCGGCAAGTCGGTCTGCCTGAAGACGGTAGGGCTGCTGCAGTACATGATGCAATGTGGCCTGCTCGTCCCCATGAAGGAGGCAGGGGGCATGGGCATCTTCCGCGACATCTTCATCGACATCGGCGACGAGCAGAGCATCGAGGACGACCTGAGCACCTACAGCAGCCACCTGATGAACATGAAGATGGTGCTCAAGAACTGCGGCCCGCAGAGCCTGGTGCTCATCGACGAGTTCGGCAGCGGTACCGACCCGCTCATCGGCGGCGCCATCGCCGAGGCTGTGCTGGGACGCATCAACGAACGGGGCGCCTTCGGAGTCATCACCACCCACTACCACAACCTCAAGCAGTTCGCTGAGGACCACGACGGCGTGGCCAACGGCGCCATGCTCTACGACCGCGCCCAGATGCAGCCGCTCTTCCAACTGCAGATAGGGCAGCCCGGCAGCTCGTTCGCCGTAGAGATTGCCCGCAAAATCGGACTGCCCGAGGAGGTGATAGCCGAGGCTTCGGACATCGTGGGCAGCGACTACATCCAGAGCGACAAATACCTGCAGGACATCGTGCGCGACAAGCGCTACTGGGAACAGAAGCGCCAGAGCATCCGCCAGAAAGAGAAACAGCTGGACGAAATCATCGCCCACTATGAGAACGAGCGTACCGAGCTGAGCGCCAGCCGCAAGGCCATCCTGCACGAGGCAAAAGAGAAGGCCAACCAGCTCTTGGAGAGCTCGAATGCGCAGATTGAAAACACCATCCGCACCATTCGCGAGGCGCAGGCCGGCAAGGAGCAGACGCGCCAAGCCCGCGAGGAGCTGGCCGCCTTCCGCAGCGAGCTGGACGAGCAGCTCCGCCAGCAAGAGGCCGAGCAGATGAAAACAGCCCACCCCAAGGGGAAAAAGAAAAACAACCCGCGCATCAAGCGTCCTGTCGTCGGCGACGAAGAACAGCCGTCACGTGCTACCGCTCACGAGTTCGCCGTCGGCGACTTTGTCCGACTGAGCGGACAGACAACCGTCGGCCAGATTCTGGAGCTGAAGGGACGCAACGCCGTCGTGGCGATGGGCAACCTGCGCACCAACGTGAAGACCGACCGTCTGGAACCCGCCACGAGTGACGAGGCCAACGAGCAGAAAAGCGAGAGCCGCACCTACACCTACATCAGCCGCGAGACACAAGAGGCCATCGTGGAAAAGAAGCTCAACTTCCATCAGGACATCGACGTGCGCGGCATGCGGGGCGTGGAGGCCGTGCAGGCCGTCACCTTCTTCATCGACGACGCCATCCTGCTAGGCGTCCATCGTGTGCGCATCCTTCACGGCACGGGCGGCGGCATACTCCGCAACCTCATCCGCGAATATCTCCGCACCAACCCCGCCGTCCTCTCCGCTCGCGACGAACACGTACAGTTCGGCGGCGCCGGCATCACCGTCGTGGACTTGGCATAAAAGAGTTAAGAGTTAAGAATTAAGAGTTAAGAAAGACAGTTCTCCAAGCGATGTCCTCCTGAGAAATGAGGATGAAGCACGCTATATGCGAGACTATTTTTCTTAACTCTTAATTCTTAACTCTTAACTATAAAAGCTCTTAATTCTTACCTTTAAAGAGGCTTGCTACTTTTAGAACCTAAAGCCCAGCGTGGCAAGACCTTTGAGGGTGTTTCGCGTCAGCGGAGAGGCCTTCAGGTTGGTGTTCTCAAAGGGATAGAAGTCGGCCTTGCAGCTGCTATAGACGACAGCCAAGTCGGCATAGAACACATCGCCGCGGAAGCCGAGACCGCCCGAGAAGGCGCTGGTGTTGAGGATGTTCTTATAGTCGGTATTCGTCTGTACGGAGTTGATGGGAATCATCTTCCAAGCATCGCTCTTGTAGCCGCCCGTGGCGTAGTTGTAGCCCAGACGGGCATAGACGTTACCCAGGAACATCTTCTCCAGACCGACGCGGAAGGTGTGCTGTCCCATCAGGTTGTCACGAGTGTGGTCGTTGATAACCGTGTTCTCACGCCCGTCGTCCTCGAAAAGACGCGTCTTGCGGTAGTCGGCATACTCCCATTCGGCGCCGAGGGCGAGGCCGCTCTCCAGCGTATAGCCCATACTGACGTTCAGCATACCCGGAGTGACGTTGGTGTACTTCGTATAGCAGTCGCCGCCAAAGGCATCCTCAGACATCGTGTCCATCTCGTAGGTGACATCGGTGGTGTTGCCATTGTCATCGACGCCAGCTCCATAGAGCACGGTGGATACCACAGCCGAGTTGTAGTCCGTCATCCTTTTATAATAGGTAGGCGTCGAGGCTGCCACGCCGATGCGGAACGACGATTCCTCGATGGGGCGGATAATGGCACCCAGCTTCAGGTTCACGCCCGAGCCTTTCGTCTTGTACCAGTTGTTCAGAATGTAGTCGCCATCCTCGAAGAACTCCTGATACTTCGAGTTATAGGCATAATAGACATCCGTCAAGCCCAGCGTTGCGCCCAGATAGACCTGATCGACAAAGTTGAACGAGAGGTTGAAGTCGTACTCGCCGATGCGGCCGCTCTCCTCGCCGGAATACTCGCCCTTTTGAGAGGGATAGAATTGTCCGTCGTTGAAGGCCGTGGCGTCGATGAGGCGTCCGTCGGTACCGAGCAGGCTAAGCCAGCCGAAGTTCGAGTCACCATAGTAGTTGTGGTGCGTGAAGCCATATGCCTCGTCGCTCTGGTCGAAGAAGGCATCGCCGATGGCCTGATTCTGAAAGACCTGCCATGCCATTTGGGCCGACTGAGAGAGGCCGTTCAGATTGCCCGACCAGTTCATCTTGCCGCTGAAGTCTTTCACCTTCTGGTAGTTGAAGCCAAAGTTGACGAAGCGGAGGATGCCCTCGTTGCTATGCTTGCTGGCGATGACCAGACCGATGTTGTCGAACGAGCCGTGCGAATGGAAGTTGGTAAAGTTGTCTGTCTTCTGCGTGATGCCGCTGCCGCCAAAGGAGACCATCAGGTCGCAGCTGCGATAGAGGCCGATGCCGGCGGGGTTGGTGCGGATGGTGCTGATGTCTGCGCCGAGGGCGCTCATGGCGCCACCCATGCCGACGAAACGTGCCGTGCCGTCGAGGTCGCTACCCAGGACATTGGCTGCCTCGTATGTTGTCTGTGCCTGCAGGGAGAATGCGCACAGGAATGCTGTTGCTAAGGATAATGCTATCTTTTTCATATCTGTAGTATTTAGAGCGCCTTCGGCGCAATTAACAATTAAGAATTACAATTAAATATATGTCGCAGCTAATAGGGTGAATTATCAATTGCCAATTGTGAATTGTCCATTTAAGAATTCCCCATTCTTACCGTCCTCTGCTTCCGCCGCCGGACGAGCCGCCGCTACGCGAGCCGCCACCGCCGGAGAAGGAGCCTCCGCTGCTGCGCGAGCTGCCTCCGCCACTGTAGGACGAGGATGAGCTGCGCGAACTGCTGCCGCTATAGGAGCTGCTACCGCTGTAAGAACTGCTGCTGCGTGAGCTGCTGCTTCCGCTATAGGAGCTGCTGCTTGAGCCTATGCTGCTGCGCGAACTGCTGGAGCTGCTGTATGAGCTGCTGCTTGAGCTATAGCTGCGCGGCGTGGAGCTGACCGACGAGCGCGTGCTGCTGGGACGGTTGTAACCGCTGGACGATGCCGACGAGCTGCTGCGCGAGGTGCTCTGACGGGTGTAGCCGCTACGGTTGCTCGACGAGCTGGACGTGCCCACTCCTGAGCGTGAGGCGCTGCCTGAACGAGATACGGAAGAGGAACCTGTGCGCGAGGCCGTGCCGACTGAGCCTGTGCGGGAGGACGTGCCGACTGAGCCTGTGCGTGAGGCTGTGCCTGCCGACTGTCCGCTGCGGGTGGTGATGGTGCGGCCTGCGCCTGTGCGGGTAGCGCTTCCTGTGGAGGCTCCGCTACGAGTGGTGGCGCCTGTGACGGCTCCGCTACGAGTGGTGGTGCCTGTGACAGCTCCGCTACGGGTGGTGGTGCCTGTGACGACTCCGCTGCGGGTGGTGGTACGGCCGTCGCCCGAACGGGTGGAGACGCCGCTGCGCGTCGAACCTCCGGCCCCGTTCATCGCCATGCTGCCTCCGCGCGTCGTGCCGCTGCCGGTACGTGTCGAGGCCAGTCCGGCGTGACGGTTGTTGCGACGGGAGTTCTCAAAGGCAAAGTATCTGCCGAAGGGATGATGGTGGTAGCCGAAGCCGCCGTAGCCATACCAGCTGCCATAGTAGCCGCCGTACCAGCCGTAGCCATAGCCCCAGTCGTAGTACCACGGGTCATACCAGCCGTAGCCGTAGCCATACCAAGGCTCATACCAAGAGTTGTACAAGCCATAGTGCATACCCCAATGGTGCCAGCGATGGCCCCAGCCCCAGCTGTACGGGCTGAAGCGCCAGTCCCAATAGTGCCAGTTATACGATGAGGGGAAGATGTAGGCATAGAGCCCGTCGTCGTAGATGTTCCAGTCCCACATGGGCCAGAGACCGCCGCCATAGACGATGTCCCAGTAGAGCGGGCTGCTGACGGGGATGGCATAACGCGGGTTGCGGAAGCGGACGATGCGCATGGCCATCTCGTAGTCCTCGGCGTCGCCGTTGAAGCCGTACACCCAGCCGTCGTCCTCCTGGTTGACGATGAGCGAGTCCACGCGATAGTAGAGCGTGTCGCCGTCGGCCGTACGGACGCGCAGGGCCATGTCGCTGACCTCGGCCTCCTGGACGTAGTTGCCCTCGTCGTCGATGTAGCTGCGCACGTTGCCGCGACGGTTATACGTGTCGTCGTCTATTGTCAGCGGGGCATCCACGGAGATAGTAGCCCCTTCGTCGTCGTCCTTTTCACGGACGCCGACGGCCGTCACGCTGACGGTCTTGCGCCCATTGTCAACGTTACTTGCACGGTTGTCGGTCTGCACGGTTGCAGACTTGTCAACCTCGGTGGTAGCAGCCTTCTTCTTCGGGATGAAGTAGAGGTCATCGTTCGTCTGTGCGGACACCGTGCCCAGCACGACCGTCATCAAAAGACTAAGGAATAATACTCTTTTCATAGCTGTTATTTTTAATAAGGTGAATAATTCGTTTTGTTTATCTCTCGCGGTTTTTACTGTTTATCTCTTTTTTCTCGCTGCAAAATTACAACAGGACTTTCACCCCCATGCAGGAAAAACCCTATCCTTTCAGGGGAATTTTCCTAAAACTGAGTTTTTCCTGTTTCATTCACCCTTTATCCCCTTTCCAATATCCCTTTTTTACTCCCCTACCCCCATTTTTTCACCTCTTTTTGCACCCGTTTCAGAAAAACGCCGTATCTTTGCACCCGCAACTCCGGGAAAGAAAACTCACTTTCTTTCCTCTCGTTAAAACGGGGCATTGACTGACGTCTATACCCCTCACACTCGGGAAAGCAAGCGAGCTTTCTTTCCACTCGTTAAAACGGGGCATTAGCTCAACTGGCAGAGCGATAGGTTCGCAATCTATAGGTTGGGAGTTCGAGTCTCCTATGCTCCACAAAGTCTGTCACAGACAAGAAACCTTCGGGCGTTTGCCCGAAGGTTTTCTATTCAAGGACAAACTCGGCGGCAGTCCAGTCGTTGTCGGTACGATGGCTGACGTAGCGGAGGCCGAGAGAGGCGGCTTTGTCGCGAAGGAGGGGGAGGTCGGCGAGGTAGAAGCCGCTAATGAAGAGGCGGGACGGAGCTGACTGGCCATCCACATGGCGACGGAGGCGGGCCGCGTAGCGGGGCATGTCGGCGAGAAGGATGTTGCGGTTGATGTTGGCTATGATGACGTCGTAGGGGCCGCGGTCGGTCAGCAACGAGGCGTCGCCGCAGAAGACGGAGATATTGAGGCATTCCGCCTTGTCTTGCAAGGCGATGTTGTCGCGGGTGTTGTCGGCACACCATTGGTCGATGTCGATGGCGTCGGCATGACGGGCGCCGCGCATGCAGGCCAGGATGGCGAGGATGCCCGTGCCGCAGCCCATGTCGAGGATGTCCTTGCCGCTGAAGTCGGCATCGAGGATGTAGCTCATCATAAGGCGGGTGGTCTGGTGGTGGCCTGTGCCGAAGGCCATCTGCGGGTTGATGACGATGTCGTACTCGGCCTGCGGATAGTCGGCGTGGAAGGTGCTGTGGACGACAGCACGTCCGTCAACCACGATGGGCTGGAAGAAATTCCGTTCCCACTCGGCATTCCAGTCCTTGTCCTCCATGGGTGCGGCCGCGAAGGTGACCGTCGTACCCGGAAGGGGGAAGTCGGCCAGTACGGCGCGAAGGGCATCCTCGTCGTACTGCTCCGTAGGGATGTACCCCAGGACGCCGTCGGGGGCGGGAACAAAGCTGTCGAAACCGATGCCGGCCGTCAGGGCGGCCACGATGTCGGCGGCCGTCTCGATGGAGACATCGCCTGCCGCCTCGTTACGGGCGATGACGAACGTTACTTCCGTGTATTTCATCTCGGCGGTTTGCTTGCATATTGTCCATTACAGGTCTCTCGCTACGGCTGTAGGCGCTGCCTTCGAAGTCCACCTCCCAGTCCTCGATATCGAAATCGACGTAGTACATCACGCCCGGCTCGACATTCACGGTACCCGAGGTACGCGTCTGACTGGAATAGGTCGTTTCGTTGCCGCCGAAGGTATATTCGCCGTAGCCCGTGAAATTGTACTTGCCCGGCAGAACGGCGTGGAAGCCATAGATGCTCTTGGTGGACTTGGAATCGACGTTGTCGGGGTAGATGCGGTCGATGAGGTAGTAGTCGAACTCGGTGGTCGATTCGCCGAACAGCCAGGGGTAGCCGTCGCGTGACGGGTTGAAGGAGACGATGTTGTAGTCGTGCTTATAGCTGAGGTCGAAGTAGTTGTAGAGGCGGTTGGAGTGTTCGCCCGGTACCGTATGCTTGTCCCAATGGAAGATGTCGAGGAAGGTGGTGCAGATCATGGCGGTAACGGGTTCGACGTTGATGCTGACGCGCTGGGTCTTGCGGCGTCCGTTGATGGAGAACCGTTCGGTGGTGAGGGTCAGCAACCGCTCGCCCATGGTGTCCATCTCGTCGAGGCCGTTGACGACGAACGAGGAGAGCCGGTCCACGCCTGCAAAATCCCAATAGGCAGAAGCGTAGCTCTTGCTCTTCCCGACGCGTTTCACGACGTCGGTCGCGACGATGAGCGTATAGTCGCCGAGAGGGAAGCCGTCGAAATAGTGCACCTTTGTCTGGTAGTAGTCGCTGGCATACTCTGCGGCATCGGCGCAGAGGTTGCCAGCGGCATCATAGACGAAGTAATTGACGCGGACAGCATGGTCCTCGTCGAGGATGAAGTCGCCTTCGTTCTGCTCTTCAAAGCCGGCTAAGGCTGACGCCAGGTCGGCAACGATTTTCAGGCGGCTTTCGTCGTAGTAGCCGTACTCTTTCTGACAGGATATCAGGAACAGGGCGGGGAGGATGAATAGGAGGAAATGGGAGTTTTTTGGTTTCATGATTGGATGAGATTTATGGGAGGTTTGGGAGTTATAGGAGCTATAGGGACTATAGGAACTATAGAAACTATAGGAACTATAGGAATTATAGGAACTATAGGGCTAGGGGATGGTCATGGACTGGAGGTCTTTCAGCGTGCCTTGAAAGACGTTGAGGTCTGTTTTTTCTTCTATTCCAGGCAGGACGGCGCGGTCGGTATGCTGCCAGAAGACCCACTTGCCTTCGTAGGCAGGCTGCGGCACGTGGTAGTGGGCAATCCACATCGGATAGCGGTTGAATTCCGGATAATCGAGGTAGCGCTCCCTGTATTTTAAAAAGGTGTAGATGACGGGCCGGACGCCATAGTGTGCCTCCAGCCGATAGAGGAACTGCGAAAGCTGGGCATAGAATGTCTGCTGCTCGATGCGCGAGGGGACTTTCTCCACATCGATGACGGGCGGGAGATCGCCCTTCTCCAGCGTCACGTGGCTGATGAAGAAATCGGCCTGCACGATGGGGTCGGTAGCCGGGTTGTAGAAATGGTAGGCGCCACGGAGGAACCCGTGTTCGCGTGCAGCGGCAAAATTGTCGTCGAAACGGCGGTCCACATGGTCGCCGCCCTCGGTAGCCTTGACGAAGACGAAGCGGATGGGGACGGCGGCCTGCTGAAGGGGCTGCAACCTGTCCCAGTCGATGTCGCCCTGATGGTGCGAGATGTCGATGCCATGCACGGCATATCCGTCGGGGATGCGGACATGATAGGCCTCGGAGCCATAGGTGGGACGCGTCAGCTCAGGACGGATGAACAGATGCCAGAAGGCAAACAGCAGCACGGCACCCGCCAGCAACGTCAGCAGCATGCGGCTCTTGCCGCCTGCCGGCCTTCTGGCTTTTGAAGGCCGGCGGGCCGAGGCGGACGCGGGACGGGTGACATTCTTACGGCCTGACTGCCGTGCCCTTTGGCTCTTGTTTTTTGACGACGAACGAGAAGCGGGCTTCTTCGTCGCCCCTTTTGAAGGGGTCGAAGAAGAAGCCGCTCGTGTGGATGTTGTCGTCTTTTTCAAGGCGTACGGAAAGGGCGTCGGTTACTTAGCCTGCTCGTACTGCAGCGTCTTGGTGGTCTGGTCGCAGACCTCGCTCGGGCCGAAGTACTGGATGGGGCCGGGATAGACGTAGAGCGTCTCCTTCGCCCACTCGTCGCGCATAGCGGCAAAGGCCTTGAAGGGAGCGCCGTCGAGCTCCACGAGAGCCTTACGGATGACGGGCTTCATCTCGCCGGCACGGCGTTCCATATTCATCATAGCTGTGATGGGTATGCCACCAGCCACCCACTCGGCGGCGGGGGCTGTGGTGTTGCGCACGCTGCTCATGTAGCCGGTCTTGCCGTCGGCAATCAGCATGGCGGCGTTGTAGCCCAGGCTGTAGCAGTAGTCGGCATCGAAGTTCGACGGAGCGGCGCAGCGGCCTTCGTAGCCGAAGAAGTGATGCTGGGTGCTGAACTTGCCCACGTACTTGCCCTCCTTCTTCCAGGCGGCCAGCTTGGTGGCGACCATCTCGGCCAGCAGCTGCTCGGTCTCGATGAGGCTGACCTGGACGTTTCCGTGCGGGTCGCGCTCGAGGGCGAGCTGACGGCTGACGCCGGCGGGCAGGCTGTTGAAGATGGCGGCGTTGGCGGCCGTGAGGTGAGCCTTGATGAAGGCAATCTTCTCGTCGGCGCCGATGGTGTCGAACTCAGCCTGGTTGGCGGCGATGAGGTCGTTGAGCTCGGCGATGAGCTTCTTGATGGCGGGGATGAACTCGATGAGTCCTTCGGGCACGAGGACGGTACCGAAGTTCATGCCGCGTGCGGCGCGGTCGGCCACGATGCCGGCGATGTAGGTGACGATGTCGTCGAGCGTCTGGTTCTTGGCCTCGACCTCCTCGCCGATGAGGGTGATGTTGGGCTGAACCTGCAGGGCGCACTCGAGGGTGACGTGGCTGGCGCTACGGCCCATCAGTTTGATGAAGTGCCAGTACTTGCGGGCTGAGTTGCAGTCGCGTTCGATGTTGCCGATGACCTCGCTATAGGTCTTGGTGGCGGTATCGAAGCCGAAGCTGGTCTCAATCATCTCGTTCTTGAGGTCGCCGTCGATGGTCTTGGGGCAGCCGATGACCTGCACGCCGGCACCGATGCGCTTGTAGTACTCGGCCAGCACGCAAGCGTTGGTGTTGCTGTCGTCGCCGCCGATGATGACGAGCGCCTTGATGCCGAGCTGACGCAGGATTTCAAGCCCCTTGTCGAACTGCTCTTCCTTCTCAAGCTTGGTGCGTCCGGAGCCGATGATGTCGAAGCCACCGGTGTTGCGGTACTCGTCGATGATGTCGGCTGTCAGCTCCATATACTTGTGGTTGATAAGACCGTCGGGACCCATCAGGAAGCCGTAGAGGCGGCTGGCGGGGTTGAGGCGCTTGATGCCGTCGAAGATGCCGCTGATGACGTTGTGTCCGCCGGGGGCCTGACCGCCGCTGAGGATGACGCCCACGTTCAGGGGGGCATGGTCCTGCTTGCCGCCTTCGGCAAACGTCACGACGGGCATGCCGTAGGTGTTCGGGAAGAGGGCCTTGATGGCGTCGTGGTCGGCAGCTGACTCCGTGGCTGCGCCGTTCACGGTGGTAACGTTACCTTTCAATACGGCCGGCAGCTTGGGCTGATAGGCTGCGCGGGCAATCTGTAATGCACTTTTCTTCATTTTGAAACGCTTATTATTTAGTATGAATGATGTATTATCAAAGGGCAAACCTTGAAATTTCAAGCTGCAAATTTCCCCTTTTTCGGCGAGAATAACAAATAATTCGTCATTTTTCTTGCTTTTCCTCTCGGCTTGCACTATCTTTGACGCTGTTTTTAATACTTATCACTATGGCAAGCAGAAAAAACCTGAAGAAAACCGTGAATTTTATCGTTGAGGAAATCGTTGCCGACTGCCTGGTGCAGCAGGCCATCAAGAACACCGACGACCAGAAGGTCGAGGAGGTCCTCGCCGAGGTGCTGGGGGTGCAGAACGAGTTTCTGGCTCGTTGCAGCCACACCGAGCCGAGCAACGCCAAGGCGTTCTACAAGAAATTCTATGCCGACTTCAACGAAGCTGTCGATGCCATCTACGACAAGATAAAGGCATTCTGACCCCAAAAGCTCAGGATTCGTCAGCCAGCATTACATTTTTGACAGGCGTGGATTAGCCCCATCGGGCTTAATCCTCTAAATGGTTTCCCCCTCCCCGTTCGTCCATCCGCAGGGAAAGAAGGGGGATAAATGGCTCAGTAGATTAATCTACAGCCTTCTCCCTATATGGCCAACCGCTTAGGCGGACGGTTGCCCGGCTATACCTTCTGCGTCTTCCTGCGCAGCCAGCGTTTTTCGTCGTCGGTCAAGTTGGGAAGGAGACGGATATAGACGTACTCGTTGTAGCTGTTGAGCCAGTCGCGTTCCTCCTGCGTCAGCAGTTCCACCACCACGGGCGAGGGGTCGATGTAGGTGCAGGTGAGGGTTTCGAAGCCCAGCCAGTCGCCGAACTCGTTCTTCTCCAGTTCGCGGCAGAGGATGACGTTCTCGTGGCGTACGCCGTGCATGCCCTCGCGGTAGAGGCCGGGCTCGTCGCTCGTCACCATGCCGGGCAGGATGGCCTGGTCATAGACGTTCTGGCGCAGGTCCTGCGGACCCTCGTGGACACAGAGCACATGGCCTGTGCCGTGACCCGTACCGTGGCCGAAATTGCGCAACGCCTTCCAGAGCGGGATGCGGGCCAGCACGTCGATGTTGGCGCCGCGGGTGCCGCGGGGGAAGACGGCCGTCGCCAGCCCTATCATGCCCTTCAGCACCAGCGTGTAGTCCTCACGCTCAAGGTCGGTCAGCGGGCCGAGGGGGATGGTACGGGTGATGTCGGTCGAGCCGTGCAGGTAGTGTCCGCCTGAGTCGAGCAGGAACAGGCCTTTGGCGTGTACTTCGCTGCAGGCCTCGTAGGTTGGCTCGTAGTGGGGCAACGCGGCGTTCTCGCCCCAGGCGGAGATGGGGGCAAAACTCTCTTCGACATACTCGCCCTGGGCGCGACGCAGCTCTATCTGCTTGTCGGCAACGTCCATCTCGGTCAGACGGACGCCTGCGGCCAGCGACTCCTCCAGCCACTTGAACAGCCTGGTCTGGACGATGCCGTCCTTCAGATAGGCACGGCGGAAGCCGTTCAGCTCCACGTCGTTCTTGAGGCCCTTCTCCAGGCGGATGGGCGACGGAGCGTTGACAAGCGTCTGGGGCAGCCGCTCCCTAGCACACTCGTAAAGGGCTTCGTTGAGCGTGTTGCCGTCCACCCAGAGCTTTGTCGAAACCGGCAGACGGCCGATGGCATCCGTGATGGCGTCATACGGTCTGACCTCGCACCCAATCGCCGCGAGGTGGCGGCCCACGGCCGGAGAGGCGGTCTTCTTCAGATTCGTAAAGAGGATGGCTCTCTCCTTCTCCACCAGCAGATAGGCGATGACGACAGGCGTGAAGTCGATGTCGGCCGAGCGGATGTTGAGCATCCAGGCCACCTCGTCCAGGCTGTTCACCAGCATGGCATCACAGCCCCTGCCGGCCAGCTGCCGACGCAGCCACGCCAGCTTGTCGGCTGCGCTACGGCCCGTGTACTGATCGTCGAGCACCCAGATGGGGTCATCGGGCGTGCCGGGACGGTCGGGCCAGAGTTCGTCGATGAAGTCGGGCCGGTTCACGAGGCGTCCGTTTCGCGGAGCGATGGCCTGGCGATAGTCATTCACCTCGGCAACGCTCATGCATGAGCCGTCGATGCAGACGACGCCACCCTCGGGGAACTCCTGTCCCAGCCATTCCCACGGCTGCACGGCATCGGGCACACGCAGCTTGTGAAGCACGAACTCCGTCCCCGCCAGCTCCTTGTCAAACTGGATGAAGTAACGGGTATCCGTCCAGAGTCCGGCGTGGGACGGGGTGATGACCACCGTGCCATAAGAGCCCGTAAAGCCCGAGATAAACTGCCGCTGCTGCCAGCGGGCGGGAAGATATTCGCTACTGTGAGGGTCGCTACCGGGGACGATGACAGCATCCCATCCCTCGCGTTGCATGATCAGGCGCAACGCAGCCAAACGTTCTGAAATCATATTGAAAAGTGGTTATTGGTGGTCATGGTGGACGTCGTTCTCTCCTTTCATCTTGCGAAGGGGTTTTTCGGGGACAAAGATACGGGTAAGTGAGTGAAAAAACAAAAATAATTTCCCCGTTCCCGACAATGAATTGCCAAAATCGTATTACCTTTGCAAAAACATCGGTCACATTATGCAAAAAATACGTTTTCTGATACCCCTCCTCCTGCTCTTCCCCATGGGCACAGCCGCCGGCGACGGGGCGCCAGGCAGCCGGTATGTCCGTCATGTGGAGAGTTTCGGTTTCTTTGACAACCGCGAGGTGCAGAGCCCCTACCAGTTCTCGGGTACCTACTTCGGCACACGCCTCAGCGCAGACTGGGGGCTGCAGCTTGCAGGCAGCACCATCGCAGCCGGCGGCTATGTCGTCAAGGACTTCGGCCAGCGGGGCATCTCCGCCAGCGACTGGACGCTCTACTACCGCTATCAGGGTTCACGCTTCTCGGGGGCGTTCGGCTCATTCCCCCGCCGTCTGCTGCTTCGCGAGCTGCCCGACGTCTTTGTCGATGAGGCCCTGCGCTACTACACCCCCAACCTCGGCGGCGCACTCATCCAGTATCAGTCGCGACGCGCCTCCATAGAGCTCTATTGCGACTGGCTGAGCCGACAGAGCCCCACCGAAAGGGAGATTTTCGAGATTGTCTCCGACGGCGAATGGCTGGTTTCCAGCGCGGTCCGTCTCGGCTACAACGCCCGCCTCACCCACTTCTCCGTCCGCAAGGGCATCACCCCCGACAAGGTGTACGACAAGCTGATGCTCAACCCCCACCTGACCTACAGCGGTGGAGCCTCCTCGCGATGTTACTACAGGCTGACGATGGGGCTCATGACTTCTCTTAACCGCGACCGCACGGACAAGGTGTGGAAATCGCCCTACGGCATGCTCTGCGACGCCACGTTTGGCATCCCCTTCGCCCGCTCGTCGGCCGTCATCGAGCTGCGCTACCGCGGCTACCACGGCGACCCGCTGATGAGCGACTACGAGCTCTACGGCACCCTGCTCCATCGCGGCGACCCCTACTACCGCAGTCCCCACTACGACCGCGCCGACGTCTCGGCCATCCTGCTCCGAAACAGCCACGTCGACTGCCGCGTCACAGCCTCCTTCCATTTCACGGAGGGCGTCATGGACAACTCCCAGCAGATACACGTCCGCCTGTTTTTTTAAATTTATTACTAAATTATTTAAAAAATATCGCAGAAATATAGTTTTTGCGAATAGTTTTCGCTATCTTTACACGTTCAAACCGCCGCATCTAGCCCTATACATGGGTTAACGGCAAAGAGAACAAATGTTTAACCCAAAATCGCGGTCCGGCGACCGCACACTTTAATTATGCAAACAAACAAAAAAAACATACATAATGAACTACGAATGGATTTATCAGCCTCCCACGCCCGCTGTGCTCGAGGAGGCGGAGCAGATGTCCCACGAGCTGGGCATCCACTCAGTGCTGTGTCGATTGCTGGTCGAACGTGGCATCCACAGCGTTGAGGACGCTCGCCATTTCTTCCGCCCAAGCCTGACACAACTTCACGACCCGTTCCTGCTGGATGGCATGAAGGATGCCGTGAACCGCATCAACCAGGCGCTGGGAAGAAAGGAACGGATTTTGGTGTATGGCGACTATGATGTCGATGGCACGTCGGCCGTCACCCTGGTCTATAAGTTCTTAGGCCGCTTTACCTCAAACATCGACTACTATATCCCCAACCGCGAGGAGGAGGGGTACGGCGTGACGGAACCGGCCATGCAGTATGCCGTAGAGACGAACGTCAAGCTGGTCATCATCCTCGACTGCGGCGTCAAGGCCATCCAGGAGATTGCCTACGCCAAGACGCTGGGCATTGACTTCATCGTCTGCGACCATCATGTGCAGGACGACGAGCTCCCGCCCGCCGTCGCCATCCTCAACCCCAAGCTCAACAATTCGCACTACCCCTGTCCCCACCTCTCGGGCTGCGGCGTGGGCTTCAAGCTGATGCAGGCCTTCGCCCTCAACAACGGCATCGAATTCAGCCAGCTCATCCCCCTGCTCGACCTCGTCGCCCTCAGCATAGCCTCCGACATCGTGCCCATCACGGGCGAAAACCGCATCCTGGCCTATCACGGCCTGAAGCAGGTGAACCACAACCCCAGCGTCGGGCTCAAGGCCATCATCGAGGTGTGCGGACTGTCGGGAAAGGAGCTCTCCATCAACGACCTCATCTTCAAGATCGGTCCGCGCATCAACGCCTCGGGACGCATCCAGACGGGTAAGATGGCGGTCGACCTGCTCACGCAGACCGACTACCACCAGGCCCTGACACTCGCGCGGCAAATCGACTCGTTCAACGACACCCGCAAGGACCTCGACAAGGCCACCACCGAAGAGGCTAACATCATCGTTGACAAGTTGGAAAACCTGGCCGACAAGCACTCCATAGTCCTCTATAACGAAGAGTGGCATCGCGGCGTCATCGGCATCGTCGCCAGCCGCCTCACCGAGGTGTTCTTCCGCCCGTCGGTGGTGCTCTCCAAGACCAACGGACTGGCTTCGGGCTCTGCGCGTAGTGTGGCGGACTTCGACGTCTATAAGGCTATCGAGAGCTGCCGCGACCTGCTGGAGAACTTCGGCGGACACCCCTACGCCGCGGGGCTCTCCATGAAGGAGGAGAACGTGCCGGAGTTCATCCGCCGCTTCGAGGACTATGTCTCCGAGAACATCCTGCCCCGCCAGACAAAGCCCATCCTCAACATCGACGCCGAGCTGCCCTTCCGCCATGTCAGCATGAAGCTCTACCGCGACCTGCGCCGCTTCGAACCCTTCGGCCCCGACAACCCCAAGCCCATCTTCTGCACCCGCAAGGTCTATGACTACGGCACCAGCAAGGTGGTCGGGCGCAATCAGGACCACATCAAGCTGGAGATGGTCGACAACGACTCTCTCCGCGTCATGAACGGCATCGCCTTCGGACAGAGCGAACAGGCACGCTTCATCAAGTCAAAGCACCCCTTCGACATCTGCTACACGCTCGAGGAGAACACCCACAAACATAACGAAATCCAACTGCAGATCGAAAGCATCAGACCGTCGGAACCAGAGTGACCTACAGAGAGATTCTTCATCAGTACTTCGGCTTCGACGACTTTCGGGGCATCCAGGAACCCATCATCGAAAGCATCGGTAGTGGCCGCGACACGCTGGGCCTCATGCCAACGGGCGGAGGCAAGAGCATCACGTTCCAGGTGCCGGCGCTGGCCATGCCGGGTATCTGCATCGTCATCTCGCCCCTCATCGCCCTGATGAAAGACCAGGTGGCGGCGCTGAAAGACCGTGGCATCAAGGCCTGCTCCATCGTCAGCGGCATGTCGCACGACGCCATACTCACCACCCTCGAGAACTGCATCTTCGGCAACTATAAGTTTCTCTACATCTCCCCCGAACGGCTCGGTTCCGAGCTTTTCCGCACGAAGGTCGTGAAGATGAAGGTCAGCTTCATCGCCGTCGACGAGAGCCATTGTATCTCGCAATGGGGCTACGACTTCCGCCCCTCTTACCTCAGCATAGCGCAGATCCGCGACCTGCTGCCCGACGTGCCCGTGCTGGCCCTTACCGCTACAGCTACGCCCGACGTCGTCAGCGACATTCAACGTCAGCTGCGCTTCCGCGAGGAGAACGTCTTCCGCATGAGCTTCGCGCGGCCCAACCTCATCTACGTCGTCCGCGAAACCAACAACAAGGAAGCCGAGCTCATCCACATCCTCAACAGCGTGTCCGGCACAGCCATCGTCTATGTCCGCAGCCGCGACAAGTCGAAAGAGATTGCCAAACTGCTCTCTTCGCACAACATCAGCTCCACCTTCTATCACGCCGGCCTGAAAGCCATCGAGAAGGACGAGCGCCAGCAGGCGTGGACACGAGGCGACATCCGCGTCATGGTGGCCACCAACGCCTTTGGCATGGGCATCGACAAAGCCGACGTCCGTCTGGTCATCCACTACGAGATGCCCGACGCCCCCGAGTCGTACTTTCAGGAGACCGGACGCGGCGGACGCGACGGAGCCCCGGCCTACGCCGTACTCCTCTATCATCCCAACGACCAGACGAGACTCGCACGTCGCGTCAGCGAGAACTACCCGCCAAAGGAGTTCATCCGGAAAGTCTATGACAAACTCAGCTACCACTACGAGATGGCCCTCGGCGACGGCGAAGGCTGCCGCTACGACTTCCATCTGGAGGAGTTCTGCCACAACTACCACCTGCCCATGATTCAGACGGAGAGCGCCCTGCGTCTCCTCACACAGGCGGGCTACCTTCTGTACGAAGAAGAGGTGGAGTATGCCTCACGCCTCACGTTCACCGTCCGCCGCGACGAGCTCTACCGCAACTACTCCGAGTCGGCCGACCAGGAAGTGGTCATCCGTACCCTCCTGCGGCTCTACACCGGCATCTTCACCGACTACGTCTTCATCGACGAGAAATACCTGGCACGCAAATGTGGTTTCGACGACGCCCGCCTGTTCGAAGTGCTCATCGGCCTCAGCCGTGCACGCATCGTCAGCTATATCCCTGCCCGCCGGACGCCCTCCGTCACCTGGCTTCGCGAACGGGTGGACAGCGACCAACTGGTCTTTCCTCCCAGCATCTACGAAGAGCGGAAAATCAGCTACGAAGGACGCATCAAGGCCATGAAGCGCTATGCGCTCAGCCACAACATCTGCCGCAGCCGCCTGCTGCTAAGCTATTTCGGCGAGCAGCAGTCCGTCCCCTGCGGACGTTGTGACAATTGCCGTCGCCGCCTTGCCAACGGGCTCCGGATGGCCGAATCCGAAGTGATAGCCCAACAGATAACCCACCTCCTTGCCGACGGACAGCTCCATCCGCTCGAAGAGCTCGACACGCTCCCCTTCCCCACCGATCAGCTTGACGCCGTCCTCACCAACCTCCTCAGCGAAGAAATCATCCTCCGCTCCCCCACCGCCATCCGCCTAAGCAATCCCCCCACCCCAGCCAATCCGTAAAACCCAGAAATTCCAGAAAATCCAGCATTTCCAGATAATCCAGATAATCCAGCCCATCCAGATAATCCAGCCCATCCAGATAATCCATCATCCCCAATATGAAAAAAACCTTTCCCAAAATCCTCATAGCCGGCCCGTGCAGCGCCGAGAGCGAAGCTCAGGTCATGACCACCGCCACGTCCCTCGCCCGCCACGGCATCACCATCTTCCGTGCAGGCATCTGGAAACCCCGCACCCGCCCCGGCAACTTCGAAGGCGTCGGCATCGACGGCCTCCCCTGGCTTCAGCGCGTACAACGCGAGCTTGGCATGAAGGTCATCATCGAGGTCGGCACGCCCCACCACGTCGAAGAGGCCCTTCGCGCCGGCATCGACATGGTGTGGATAGGTGCCCGCACCAGCGCCAACCCCTTTGCCGTACAAGCCGTGGCCGAAGCGCTCCGAGGCACCGACATCCCCGTCCTTGTCAAGAACCCCATCAACCCCGACCCCGAGCTCTGGCTCGGCACGCTCGAACGCTTTGAACGGCAAGGCATCACCCGCATGGCCGCCGTCCTGCGCGGATTCTCCTGCTACGAGAAGAGCATCTACCGCAACCCCCCGTTATGGGACATAGCCCTTGAGCTCCGCCGCCGCAGGCCCGAGCTGCCGTTCATCTGCGACCCCTCGCACATCTGCGGCCGCCGCGACCTCATCGAAGGCGTCTGCCTACAAGCCATCGACTACGGCTTCGACGGGCTGATGATAGAGTCCCATTGCAACCCCGACGCCGCCTGGAGCGACGCCGCCCAGCAGCTAACCCCCGACGCCCTATCCACCATCCTATCCGCCCTCCCCAGCCCCCCCTATAGTCCCCTATAGTCCCTATAGTTCCTATAGTTCCTATAAAAAAACCCCCAACAAAAAAGGCGAGGCATTCGCCTCGCCAAAGACTCAGGAGGGGAAAACCCCAGCTTTCTACTCCCCGTCAAGCCCCATTCCGAATCCGCCGCCGAACGGGTCGCCAAAACGGAACCCGGGCGACAACACCTTCGTGTCCGACCCAGCCTTAAGGCCATCGCTCATAGAGAGCATAACCGCAGCAGACCCGCAAATCTCCGTCTGCTCAATGCTTGGCTTTATATATCTTTTCATAGCTGTATCTCCTTTTTTTTCATTATTCAAAAACCACCTTTTTCCCATTCACGATGTAGATGCCCCGGGCCGGGACCTCCACCCGACGTCCCAGCAGGTCATAGATCACAGCGGGCGTCGCCTCGCCATCGTCTGCGGCCTGGCGGATGTTTGTCGTGCCGCCGAGACGGAACAACGGAGCCGGCGAACCGCCCACCGTCAGATAGCAGCGATTGGCGCCCACGGTCGGTTCAGCGTCTGCCACGACATGGCCGAAGATAGCCTCGTCGTCATGGTTCATCAGCACGTAGCTGCCGGCCGGAGCCTTCGTGTTGGCATAGACACCCGTCAGCAGTCCGCTGGTTGCCGTTGAAGCACCACCTAGAGGCATGAGCTGGCTGAACGTGCGGCTCACAGGCGTCTCGCTCTTCACCACCACAGGCGTGCCCGCCGGGATGACAGACGCGACAGCCACCTCCGTCAGCACGTTCTCGCCGTTCACGCCCGTGATGCGCGAGGCCGTCACCCCCGAAGGCAACGTCACGTCAAACGGAGCCACGAAGGTGCCATACTTGACAGCCGTCACAGACAGCACAGCCGTAGGAGCCTCCACGACGCTCACCGTCCATTGCGACTCGCTGTCGCTATCTTGCCCGGCCATCACATAACCCGACGCGTCGGCACTCAGCGAGGTGTAGCCAGGGAAGACACCGTTCTCGGAGGTAAAGGTGAACTTCCCGCTCTCCAAAATGACGACCGCCACTTTGGCCTTCTCATAATCTAATAACACGTGGTTTCCGTAGTTCACCTCATATACATAGCTGCCTGTCTTGTAGTTCTTCATATAGAACTTGTTACGTTCGTCCGTCCGCTCAAGCGTCCAGGCATATTTCAGGTCTGTCGGCGTGGACGAGTCCCAAAGGAGCTCATCGGCGTCCGTGGCATAGGCATAGCCGCCATCGGCCGTAGCCATCGTGAACAGCACGTCCGCCACGTTCCACGACAGATTGTTGTAGGCCGTCTCCAGCGCCACACGGGCATCGTCCATGTCCGCCTCATCGTCCGTGCTCTTGACGGCCTTGGCCGCCGCAAGCGCCTCGTTGAACGCGTTGGCATCCGCCACACGGTAGTATTTGCCGAACGCATCGTTACCCGACACCGTCCCCAGCGCCTCTGCGCTGGAGATGGCATCCTGCAAGTCACTCCACGACGTGCCCGAAGCCACGCCGCTCGCCCAAGCCTCAACGCTCAGGCCCATCAGGAGCACATATGCCCCCCATCGAAACAATCGGTTTTTCATAAGTCACGACATGAGATTTTTCTTATTTGTTGCAAATATACAAGGAAAAAACAAAACATCAAAGAAAATCCCTCTTTTTTCTATCAAATACATCTCTCGCCCACATTCCCCAACATACTTTCAGAAATGGGTTGACAGCCGTCAGGCCTCTACACAATCTACACCATCCCTACATTTTTTCCTATTACATTCTCCACGCTAAGAGCAAGAAAAGGCCGAAATCATGTAGGGAACATGTAGGGAAATGTAGGGAATCATGCTCCCTACATGCCTTAAATGCCTTTATTTCTGAACGTAAGGGCAAAAAATGCAGGGATGTAGGGAAAAACATAAAACGTAGTAGAGAAAAAGCAAGTTCCGGAAGTTTATGAGAGTGCCTCTTCGAGGCAGAAATCTTGGAGCAGCGAGCGCCAACAAACTAATTTGATTGGCCGAGTCGCGACAAGAGAAGACAAAGTCAAATTAAACAAAATTTGATACAAATTTTTTAAGAAGTTTTCTGAGATAAAGATACGAATAATTTTGTATGATTTTGAGATGAATTTTGTTATATTTCCCGCGAAGCGGTATCTTATAGCCTTGTCATTTTTTTCCGCGAGTAGGAGGCGGTTTATAAACACGGGCCGCGTTTATATAAACAGGGGCCGTGTTTATATAAACAGGGGCGCTGTTTATAAATATACTCAAACAATAGGAAAACGACATATGATTGGGTTAGGGGTTAGAGGTTAGGGGTTAGGGTTAAAGCTGGCGCAGCAAAAAACTCTATCCCTTCACCTCTAACCTCTAACCCTTAACCCCTAACCCCCAAAAGGCCTCTTCTGCATCTGATTAGGCCTTTTCTGCATGACGGCAGCTGATTCCTACAAGGGGGAAATAGCATCAAACGCCGTCGTCGTAACGTTTAACGCCGTCGCTGTAACGTTAAACGTTAGCGTCACGACGCACTACGTTAGCGTACCTGAATAACACGCCGTGAGCAGAGATTCAGAGCAAAAGAAGCTTTTAGCTAAACACAGAATAATATATCCTGACAACTGTCAACCGACAACGAAGTATTAGCAGAGCCAACTGACGAACGAAACAAGAGCAGAGCCAAACTTGTTTGAGCTATGCCTTGCGAGGAGGAGGAAGACGACTGTCAACCCATTTCTGAAAGTAGTTTGGAGCGTCCGCAAACACATCTTACCTCTTACATCTTCCCTCATACATCATACCTCATACTTCTTACCTCATACATCATACTTCTTCCCTCTTCCTTTATACTTCTGACTTCATACCTCTGACTTCTTCCCACAAAAGAATGTCAACCCATTTTGAAAAGTAGTTTTGGGTTGCTTCTGCCGCCACGCTTCTCGTCGTGGCAACAGGGGAGGGGGGGATTGACAGGAAAGGGGCGGAAACCTCGCGGTTCCCGCCCCTACTTGTCAGGCTAAAGGCTTCAACGGGCTGACTTAAAGAACAGTCATCAACATTCTTCCATCCGCTTCATCCCTTGCCCTAAACGGCGTATGTCCTTACATAACGTCTCAGTTACTTGCCTGAATAGTTCGGGTTGGGGAACACGGGACGAACTGACTGGCCGTAACACTTTGCCGTAGAACCTGTCGCCGCTTTCTTCTGCTTCCCCTTCGGGTCGTAGTACATGTAGAAAGCATTCGGATTGACATAGGTACGGTCTTTGTCCATCCAAGGATAGCTTGCCACCAGATCCTCCTTTGTCTTTAAGTCGCATGAAGCCGACCAGTATTCGCATGAAGGATGCTCGTCTGCCATTTCAGTTGACTGTCCCTGATTAAACCTTCGGTTTCCTATGCGGTAACCAGCAGCAGGGAGGTAGATATAGTTGCCGTTACCAGAAACCTTGAAGGCATACTTTTCGTCGTCCCATTCCCACTTGCACTTCTTGATGAGTTCTTCCCATTGTGCTCGGGTTGGCATGCGCCATTGTCCTCCCCACTTGGCTGTAGCATAGTCACGTTTGGTATGTGCGATGCCCGAGCGGTCGAATTCTGCGCCGCCATACATGCCCATCGATGTAGGAATATCTTCAACGTAACTGCCGCACTCCTTGTTTATCCATTGCTGGATGTTTTTTCCAGTCTTGTCGCCCCATCCCACAAGGTCGCCGGTCTCTCCTTCGGTTTTTGCTCCGACATTCATGTTAGCCCATAGCACGCTACACCCGAGGTCAACGGCCTTGATGCCATCCGGTGCATTATCCGACTTTACGGTATAGGTGCAACGTATTTTGCCACTACCATCATAGACAATGGCTTCAAGTGAACTCGAAGGACTCTGAGGCATCCATCCGACACTTACCTTTCCATTTTTATCTGAACAGATAGCGAGCCCTTTTTCCATCGTAAAGTCGTAGTCGTCGCGGTCTAACCTGTATAGCTCATTGGTTTCGGCATCGTCCGTCTGGAAATAGACAAAGACTGGAATATCCATATTCTTGTTCTCGCCAAACAGTTGCCATTGAATTTGGAAATCGACTTTATTGTCTTTTCCATATTGAATACTTTTTTCGTTTGTGCAGGAAATGGCTACAGGAGCAGTCATAATCTGCAATTCGCCGGACGACTTGGAACCCGTCTTCTTCGCCAGCTTATCGAGGCCCTTGAAAAGAGGCAATGGCTGTGGATCAAATTCAATGTCGTGATCAATGATTCCCTTCAAGAATTTCTTGATCTTGCCCGTCCCAAGCTTGATGCCTACCTGGTATTCAGCCCCAAGGTCGATTCCGGCATCCCAGAAAATCATGCCTTCAGGTCCGTCCTGAATATCGGCAACAACGCCTACTCCGGCGTTAACATGATTAAGGAATACAGGACCAATATCTGCTTTCGGACCCGCCAAACTATAGAGGAGCATGGACAAGCCCAAGGAAGGCCTAACTTTCATTTGCGCTCCAACGCCCAGTTCTGCGGTCGGCCAACTCGTTACAACTTTAAAGGGTCCACCGCCTTTTATCATGTGAACTCCTTCTTTGCCATTGAAGTCCAAACCCACATAGAAGGGCGAATTCGACGAACCACGAAAACCCCAGGATACATTAAGGCCGCCCGACACCTCAGCTTCGAGGCGGATATAGGTTGACAACACCAGATCAATCCATACGGGTACGATGCCGACAAAGAACTTAAATGAGGCTATGGTCACATCATCAAGGGGGATGTCATACGGCTTGAATGCATACTTAATGGTAGAATAAAACGTCACCGAGGCATCGAAGGAAGGGTCAACCATAAATTTCGGCTGGAACGTAGAAGAACTTTCCAACTCATCATCGTCACCACCGATGTCCTCCCTATTAATATCATCAGCAACTTCAGCAGGGATATCTGTAAACATCTGCATTCCGAAAGAAATGGTAATGTTCGCATCAATCTTAAAACCACTTGCAAAGCTAAAACCTTGTTTGGGATTACCATCTTTAGACAGAGGGAAATCTTTTTCCCAGTGAAGATTCATAGGAGGCAACATGGCGCGCGTGAGGGACTCATAAGGCAACTGTACCATATTGCCGTCGTCGCCTCTGAATCGAATTTCCGAAGGATAGATTTTCATCGTTGAATGACGAATCACGCCTTCGCTTTCTCCTTCCGTTTGCAGGCTTATATCGCTACGCGTGGAAAGTTCATAGTCATCTTCATAATACTCGGCGAGGTCGGGTTCCTCAAAAGCATCGGTAGCTTTATCAATCGCATCGATGTCAAAATCGCCCAACGTAAGCTCGAAGGAACTCCCGGCAAACACTTCTGCAAAGCTGGCTTGCTCGGTTTCAAGTTCAACGTTTTCACCATTGATTTTATAGTCCTTAACCTTTACCAGATAGATGGTCGAGTCCACGTCAATGGTCATGATAGAACCTTTCTTGATATCCTTTGAGTCGTCTTTCGTCAAGTTCATCGTAAACTCGCCCTTCTCAGCATCGGCTTTCAAGACTTCGTTGGTGCCTTTTTCCCAATCAACGGGCACATACTTCTCGCTGACGACGACCTGGCCTTCGGTTTCCTCCGTATGGACATCATACTTTGTCGGTCCTTTATCTTCATCCTCAATCGGGGGTTTCTTACACGAGACAAGTCCGACAAGGGATACTGCCAACAGGGCGTAGCACAAGTGGAGCATTGTGCGATTCGCTTTTTGCAACTTTTTCATATTGGTTCGCTTTTTTGAATTATTCTTTTTATCTGGGCAAATGTACGTGGAAAACAGGTAAGAGCCAAACATTACGTGAATTATTTCACCTTACGCTAAAGCATCATGTAATTCGTATAATTCGCGTAATTCGTAGTTCGAATATGGTTCACCTTTTGCCGTTCAGTTCAAACAAGTCGGAGAGGGTGCCGTGGGTGGCGGCGTCCAGGGTGAGCGTTGTGGCAAAGGTGACCAGACAGCGGTTCGTGGGGTCGTAGCCCTCGAAGTGGATAGTCTCGCCGGACGCCACGTTGCTGCCGATGCGGAACACCATGTAGGTGATGCCCTTCGACGTGCGGCTGACGCCGCGTGCGCGCAGTTCGCCGTTCTCAGCCAACGCCGCGAACATAATGTTGCGGGCAGGTGCTGCGCCGTTCACCGTCACCGCGGCATAGACGATGGTCTCGTAGCGGCGGGTCACCACGCGTTCCTTCGTCCACACGGGCAGCACGGCCACCGAGCAGTCGGCGCTCCAGTCGCCCTCACTATCAGAGAAGGTGATGACGTCCGTACCTACGCTCATAGCCGTGATGGAGGTCTGGCGCACGCGGACAATCGAGTCGCCCCAGCCCGTCTTTGCATGGAAGCGCGACAAGGCTATCTCTTGGGTGCTTTCCGGCAACTGGCTTAACGCCACGTCGCCAACCATCGGGTCGAGTTTCTTCTCGTCGCCCACATAGAGGATGTAAAAGCCATCCTCCTCGTCACCCAAAGAGATTTTGCCCAGATCAGACACATCGGGCAGCTTGTCGGGGTCAAACTCTTCCGGCCACTCCTGCTGGAACATCTCGCCACAGGAGGCTATCAGAGCCGTCACACATAAACACGCTATGGTGTTGAGCATTTTCTTCATTCGTATCATAGTGCAAAGATAATAGTTTTATTTAACGAAAACCACAAACTCAGGAAAAACTACACATATTATGTTTTCTGCGCTCACTCTTTCTCTTTCGGCACGGTCACCTTCACTTCGTTCGACGGGGTTGTGCGACGTCCGTCCTCGAAGAGGATTTCAAGACGATAGACCGTGCTTTCGCCTGGTTTCATGCGGCGGTCCTCAAAGCTCCTCTGATCGCTCTTGATGGAACGATAGGGACGGAAGAAGTCCTCGCCCTCTAACTGGCGCGAGAGCACGTAGTGATAGGGTGCCACGATGGGCAGTTCCTCAGGAGCGTCCCATGCCAGCACAACCCGTTTCTTATCTTCTCGCCATCCTCCGTCGAGCTTGATGGGGACATCAAACATGCGTTGACCTTGGAAAAGGTAGCACGTCTGCATGGAAAGGCCCGTGCTGACACCCGTCATGTTGATGGCTTCAATGGCGTAGTAGTACCGCTGCGTCTGATTCGGTTCCGGCCTATCCACCACTTCAATGGTTGACTTGCCATTCACCTCATCTTGATAGTAGGTTTGTATCATCGTCCATTGTGCTTCGTTGCTCAGGCGGCGGAACACGCGCACCTTGTCCAGATCCTTCTCGGGCGAGATGACCCAACGCATATAGATGCTGTCCTGCGTCACCCACGACGTGTCGATGAAGCACTCCGACGGAGCATTGAAGTTCGGGCGTACCACACGCAGCGGCTCGGTGAACTCCGAGTTGTTACCCGCCCAGTCGATGGTGCGTACCTTATAGTATTTGAAGGGGTGGTTTACTTCCAGCGAAAGCGTATCCTTGAACAATGTGTCCTGATGCTGCTGCTGGTTCGGCACAAGCACGAAGGTATGCGTGGTGTCGTTAGCCGTAAACACCTCGTAATAGTATGTATCCGGAGAACGCGAAGGTGCCCAGCCCAAGGTAACAACACCTTCGGCAGAGACAATGCCACGAAGATTGGTGGGCGGAACGGGCGGCTCCAGATCTTCGATACGCATGGGCATCGGCATGGCATAGGTCATGTTCATGGCCGAGTCAACCGCCGCAATGGTCACCATACCCGTGTTCAATCCGCGTACATCCACCACGACGCTGCTGTCGGTCGGAGCCAGCACACGATCCTTTATCAACGGCACCCAACGTCCGCCGTAAAGGGCAGAGTCGGCCGTGTTCACGCGGTCTTCCTCGCCAAGACTTTCCATATCATCAGGAGCGCCGTACTGGTAGAAGGGGATATAGCCGAGTAGGTCGGGTTCAAGACTCTCCTTTGCCCAGTCGATACGGGCAGTGATGGTAGTATCGCCACGATTGATGGTGATGAGCTTGATGCGGGGCGGTACAGGAGGAATCAGGTCGGGCATCACCACTTCATGCTCGGGGCCAGGAGCAGACTTGTCGCCAAAAGAGTCATAACCACGCAGGCGGTACATGTAGGTTCCTGGCTCCATGTTCGTATCGGCAAAGAGACTGGGAGGATAGTCACCCTCAAACATATCCATGGTCATAGACATGTAAGGTTTTTCGTTCAGCACCACCCAGTCTTTCTGTCCCTTCTTGCGTCGTTCAATGTCGAAAGCACTATACTCGTCCGTATAAGGCCAGGTGAGCATGACGACATCAGCAGAGGCTATGGAGTCAGTCAATTCCAAGGTACAAGGCTTGGGTTCGTAAGGTTTGTTCTCCACATAAATTAAAGCGGGAGTCACCTGAAGCACATCTGGCGAAAGGTTGGGGGTAAGATAATAGCCGTATTCCACATCGCGTTTAACATCCTTATCCACATAACGCAGACCCATCGCCGCCGCAATGTCGCGACGCCGTTCGGCAATCACCATAGCCATGCCGAAAATATTCTGTTGCTCCTCATAGACCTCCATAATGGAACCAGCAGATCCAGGAGCCGACCGGGTATTCCCCATTTTTGTCCCTTCACCGAAGATGGTCTGCATGGCAGCAAAGGCCATCGTATCCGTATCCGAGAAGAGTTTGGCAAACTCATACTTGTTCATCGGTTTCAGCAGGGCAATGGTATCGTTCATCACCTCGTTGGTGATGTCACTACGAACTAAATAGACTCCAGTACCGTTAAGAAATTTCCATGGAACATACTCGTCAGGTGCCCAACGAATGACAATGCTATCGCCATAGGCACGGGCCAACACCTGAAGACGGAATCGTATCTCCTCTGTCTCGCCAGCAATGCTGTCCTCCATGGCATGAATCTGCTGATAGAGATTGTACAACGTATCTAACGGCACATTGAGGGTGTCGATAGCGTTTTCGTTGAAAATGACTGGTGTCTGTGACCCACCTGGTTCACCCTTGTCCTCGCCCTTAGTTGTCACAACCTGTCCAAAAGTGGGAACGACGCTGGACAAACCCAGCAGGATAGCTGACAGAAAACCAATACGCATTAAAAACATTCTTTTCATATTCGTTGACATTTTCATTTTTCGTTTTTATTTCCAATTTACGGGGAAGCTGTTACCCAGATACCAAGTCCAACTAGATGTATAGTTTTTTAGGGGGGTTTCCCATACTGTTGTATATGTGTACTTGCTGGGATTTGTTCGTACCGTATATTCTCGAGTCTTGATATTATACCCATTGCAACGATAATATTCATGGGTCACAGACTTGAGATTATTGCAGTACCAATCATATTTAAAGCGAAAGTTCATGTTACTCCACCCGCCCTTCGAATAGCTGGTTATACCCAAAGCGACCTGATCGGGGCCATAAAAGAAACGCGAATTAGAAGGATAGCCAGGGAAATAGTCATCCCAGTCACCCTTACCTCTATCCACCATCCACTCAGCCTGATAGAGAAATCCAACCTGAATGGCAGGGCATTTGATATAAGTACCACCCAATTGAGTGTTACAGGTCTTCCAATCGTTGAACGTTGTCTTGATGGTACTCTTACTCTTATCCCAGAGGAGATAATAGAACTTACGTATATCATTCTCCAGCGTGTGCATATCAGTCAACATTTCCTTGATGGCATCAATGGAAGTGTATATTGACTGATACGAACTGCTTTTGCCAATATTCTTATACAGACAGTCGTTGTATGAAGGAGTGTTGTATCCTACAGCCACAGCCTTAATGAAGTTCGAGGCCTCATTGTAGCTATAAGACACTGCACTTGTTCTGTATTTCGCCAACGATTTAGGTTCAGAATAATAGTATTTGCCATCATCACCCTTATACATTTCATACCTGTAATTATATTTAGCAGAACCACTCTGATAAGTAACATTGGCATATTTTCCCCTGTTCGTATAACCTATGGTATGTTCTACGATATTGGATCCGTTCGCACGGCCACGATACCAGCCAGACCGTTCAGGGAAAGAAATTTTCAGTGAAGCTGGACTACTAAAGCCTTTATCCCAGTACCCACTCTTGCTGGAAACCTCACGACCGTTAAATAATGCATATCCCCCCATGTAAGCCAACCATACATAAGGATCATAGAGATAATAAGCAGTATTATTCAATAAATCAATGTCAGTCTTAGTCGCTAAAGTTTTGGGATCGTAACTCGTATTATTGTAGGTGAACTTCGTCGGACGCATACCCTCAAGTTTACTATCTAAGATGTCATATGAACCAGAAGAGGAAGTTCCATCTGCTTTCATACGGTTTTTTGCCCATTCGTTGAAATCCCTCTGTATCAAATAAGTACTGAAATCCAAATTCCAAGTATAAATCTCGCTGGCAAAAGTCGTGAGGTTTATATTCTGTTTCTTGAGTTTCATCTTTTCGGCTTCCCCTTCGTTCTCCATCAAGCCCTTCTGCTCCATCTCCTTATAGAAGTTGGCCATGAAAGCTTGAAGGCTATACGTATCACCATTGCCCTCCGTGCCATCTTTGCCAGTTGCCGTCAGGTATTCCTCAGCCTTTCCTTTAAGCTCGGCTTCTTCCGTTGATGTCTCTACCTCTTTTTGGGCCTCCAGCATGGCATTATCAAACTTTTTCTGATCCACCTGCATAATAATCACACGATGGGGATACGTTTTAAAATCATTTGGCTTCCCTTCATAAGCAGACTTATAAATGTCGAGAGAAAGTTCCAGCCAATGATAGTCCCCACTCTTCTTGAATGCAACAGGAATGGTTGCCAGTTTACTATTTTCTAGTGATTTCGTATCCACGTGCATAGTGGCACCAGATGTTCCAGAAGAAACGTTCGTCGTTTTGCCTGCCTTAAAATAAGCGTTAGAAAGGATGTTGTTGGCTGCCGAGTATGGATCATTAGCCGGTACACTGCTGACTGCGGGTGTTGCTGGAGGTTCGGGAGTCACGGACGCCTCGCCTGCCGTGCTGAAGGAGGGGTATGTCCCTCCATTCAGCATAGCAGAAGCACTGTTAATGACACTCCCTGCGGGAATCGTCGGTTTGGGCTTGGGTTTAGGCATGGAAGCATTCATCATGCCGGCTACCTTCGCCACTACAGCTGCACCTGCAGGACCGTCGGGGGTCTCAGGCTTCTTGGGAGTCTCCGGAGTACTTGGAGTACTTAGGGCACTCGGATTTTCCGAAGCCATCAGCTCGAATGCCTCGGCCACACCAGGCACCGTGCTGCGGAAGGTGGCTGCGGCATAGACAGGAGCCACCTCTTCTGCACCGTTCAGCATCGTAGGCAGGGTCGTCATCGTCAGATGCTTGCCCTTCTTGCCGTTAGCCGCCTCACGGGCTTTCTTGGCATGATCGGCTGCACTCTTCACCTTGTCTTCATACATACTGGTCGATGGAGCCTGGTACCTCTTTCCCTTCTTGTTATTGGCTGCAGTACGAGCGCTCGATGCAGCCGTATTTGTACGCGACTTGTCGCCGTTAATCGAACTGCGCTGAGCAGAAGTCAATTTAGCATTATAGGTGTACCCCTTGATGTGTTTGTTGGCATCCTCAGCAATGGTAGCCATGCGCGAAGCGTAGTCGTAGTCTTGCACGTTGCTTGCAGTGGCAGAAGCATTTTTCCTTGCATTTTCTGCCACATTACATAAGTAGGTAGCCACGTTGACCATATAACTGCCATGCGAGCTTTTCCTATACCTGAGATTATTTGCCGCATTGTAATAGTGACCAGCCAAGACCTTCTCATCCTGTATCTGCACATAATTGAGGTGGCTGTCGGCAATGCCCTTGCTTTCTTCGGCAAGTTTCTTGATATCTTCGTACAGACTCTTTACCTGATTGAAACGACTGTCTAACGAATTTTGGTTGTTCTCCGTCAACATCAGCCCTGTATAATAGCGCATGTTGTAGAATTTATTGGAGACCGTGCTACGGTTTGTTGCCAGCTTATCCAAATTCTTTTTGTATGAGGCTGAACGCTTATCAGCATAATCCTTCAGCATATTGCTGGCTGCCTCAGCATAAGAAGCCATTAAATTGGCATAAGTCTCATCCTGCAAAGAAGCATCGGAAGAGGCGGCAAAAGACCTAGCCGTGCTAGCAGCACCGTTCAAGTAATTGGCCACATAGCTTGCCTCTGTACTATTGTTAGGATGACGTAAATAATAGGCTGCATTCTTAAAGTGGCTGTCTACCAATTTCTTGATATCACGAATCATATAGGTGTAGATATGGTCGCTCTTGATTTCGTTAGCAGAAGCAAGGGCTTGATCAATTTCCGTAGAATATTTCTTCACGACATCGTAATCGGTTTCAAGCTGGACAGAAGAGCCTCTAGACATCATCCCGGTTATTCTATTACGCATGCTGGTGAAAGAACTCATGGCTTTGAGGGCAAAAGCCTTAACTCTATATCCAACAGCGCTATTGACGGCGTTGCGGTAGTTTTCCATCGCCGCATCGGCATTGGTGCGGCAGTCCTTCACAATCTGGCGCATCTGGTCGGCACCGGCCGTCTTGTTCATCTCGCCCGTATGACGTGCAGTGTAACGTTGTACATCAGCAGCAATGTCGGCCACGTCATTGGCCTTATTGTAGGCAAAGGCATAGGCATTCTCCTCCTTTACACGGAGATCCTGTACCTTAGCTGCATTGTCATTCGTCGATGAAGTCTTGCCCATTTCTGTGGCGGTTGCACTGGCCGCTTTCATGGCATCCGAAGCTGCCGTGCGGGCAACGGTAAATGCCACGCTAGAGGCGTTTTTCTTTTCCTTGGCATATTCGAGCGTCAACTTCTCACTGGCAAAGATTGCGGATTCGATGGCGTTGTAGGCCTTCTTGGCACGTTCGAACTCACTACCGTTGTTCGTAGCCTTTTCTGCTTCGGCAAAGGCAGAAATGGCAGGGTTGTAGTAATTCGACTTCACGTAGCTGTAGCTCCGCGATACCTCGGGTGTTTTATCCATATAGCTATTAACAGCCTTCAACAAGTTTTCCAGTCGCGTTGCCACAATATTCACCTTCTGAGTGTTTTCAACGTGTGCGACAAAATTGGTCATTGCTTTCAAAGAGTCGGCATAGTCATCGCAAAGTTGAATCACCTCCTTTGACATGTAATACTCCGGATAAATGCCAACCTGCTTACGATAGGAATCGAACTGCCCCTTAAGGAACCCGTTCATTGAATTCAACCGACTTTTCTTAAGAGTCAAACTATTTTTGGGATTTCGGATATCCTTACAATAGTTATTCTTCGCATTGTCGAAAGATTTCTTCGCGTTGTCGCGAACCGTAGATATTGTTTTTGCACTTTCATAGTCAGCCTTGATCTTACTATATGGATCTTTCAACTGAAGGTATAGGGCCTTTAGTTCATTTAATTCTACTGTTGTTGGGAACGAAGTGAAACCACTATGCAGACTCGACCATGCCTCATTCATCTTTTTATCATACGTATCTATGTATTGTTCATAATGATACAAAGGCATTTGGTGTCGATTATCATATATTTTTTTATTACCCTGACGTATCTCGCCATCGTTAAGGCAGCGCTGCATGGCCTCAAACGTATTCTGCATGGATTCTTTATTCTCCTTTGCTTTGTTCTGAATCTGCTTACTATTGTTAGGAATGTTCGACGCGCCTTGATAGACATATCGGATATCCGCATCCTTTGGTGAAGGATAGTAATAATTCTTCATGGCATCCGTCAGGTCACTCTTAAGGGAGGTGAGTGAGGATGTCACCGATGAAAGTTTGCTCTTCAGACTGGAAGATTCGGAATTAATCATGGCTTGATAGTACTCGATGGCTTTCTCAAGGCTATTGAAACCTGTAGGTATCCACTTCAACGGGAAGTAGTTCGCTGCTTTACTTGCTCCCACGATCTGGGCAGCGGAAGTCATGGCATTGCTGAGTATCGCCGTGAAGCGCTGGACGCGCTCGCGGTTGACGCCATAATACCTGAAGGTCTTATTTTGATAGGTATAATAATCACCCTGATTATCGTGCTGCACAAATGGGTCAACCTGTGTTTCTATCACTTGACCTAGACTATTCACCTTGATAGTATAATCAACCTTGCCATTTTCATCGACATAGTAGTAGTCCTTACCCGACTTGTAAGTATCTACACGTACCACAGCATCTACAGGCACCCAATTACCATTCACCTTTTTCTCAAAACGAGCCATGAGTTTGTATTTCGAGGTGTTAAATATATCGTCTCCCGCTTTGGTACGGTCAACCTTCATGTGAATTTGTGGATTCTCCAGCTCATTCCTGTAGAATCGTCTTCCACCCGCCTGCTGAGGAAGGGTCATAGCAATTTGATCTCCCTCCATCAGGTTGTTGGGTAATGCCCCCGTATGGAAGTAACGGACAATCGTGTCATTCCAAGGCCTGCTAACATTCTTATAATTAGTTGATTCGTCATTATAAACTGGATCCACTTCTTTTCCATTGCGGATTTCCTTGCAGTAGCCCATCTGCGTTACACGATAGTAACGGTTCTGCTCCAGCATGCCTCCAGCAATGACATACGTATAAGCTTCCTGATTAGAAGATCTGTAGTTGAAGTAATCGGTCCTCTTTTCACTATTATTCATGTTTGTATTGGGCCACGACTCGAAGGTACCCGTAGGCCTCAAGTAGAACTTGTAGGAGCGCATGGCGTTGGCGGCATAACTTGCAGGGTCGCCATCCTTACCCGCCATACGATTAGCTGTATTCTCGTCAACAAGGTCGAGACGGGTTCCAATCTTCATGTTGGTGGTGAAGCCTGAGGTAGCAAAACAGGAGATAGCTTCGTCATTCCATCCTGGAGCCTGTTTCTCGTTTTTACCCTTATATTCCTGTCCTGGAGTCATATCCTCAAATATCTTGATATCGTCCAGGGGATTACCCGCATCAGGGATACAGACATCACCCAGCTCGAAGGTCAGCGAGCCGTTGAATTTGATAAGGCCACCAAAGAGCTTACATGTAGCCTTGACCTTACCATAGAGCCACGACGGGTTGGGGAAGCCGCCTTTCAGGATAGCACCGACACCGACATCAATGAGCGACCAGTCGCCCTTGTAAATCCAGAGATCGATAATCAGACCCATTTCGCCCTTGGCCATAGCATAAATCTGTCCCTGGCCATAGAAACCGCCCTTACCACCGGCAGGCTTGCCGTTGCATTGGCGATCCTCAAGTTGGCCAAGCACTACATCGAAGCCCGCTATCAACGTAGCCTGAGCGTAACAGATTACGGCACGGACACCCCATTCGCCACCCACCTGAGCACCGAACATGACACCGGATTTCATACCTTTGCTCTCGAATTTCTGTTTCTCAGCGTCTTGTTTTTCTTTCACAGCAGCTGCATTTGTTCCTGTTTCTGTAATGTGGCTATCCTTCGGTTTACCATAGAGGAATTGCTGAACTTCCTCCGGAATAGGAGGCAGTTTGCCATTATTGGGCAATTCGTTACCGATGCAAAGATAGGCATTCGCCCACTGCTTGCACCAAGCACCCACCTTGCCCGTCTTGCTACCGACCATAAAATCGATGAAGGTGATGGAGCAACGGTCCTTCATCATGCTTGAGGGCGTACCGTCACCCGGCTGACCAACATAAAGATGCCACTTCGTTTTATATTTCGGATCTGTACAATCATCAGGCTTCAATGTAATCTTGAAGTCAAGAGAGATATTCACGCCACAAGAAACCTTAGGCTTGCTGTCCTGAAGATCACTCTTCTTATTGCCCTGATCACCCATCTCCTGCAAGTCGCCAAGACACTCAGGCAACTGAAGTTTCTGCCCTGTGAACTGTTCGTAGAGCTTATCCATATCGCCACCGGCATCAACCGTAATATTGAGTTGGAAGTACTTGCCACCTTCGTTCTGAGGCATGTTCTGATAGACAATACAGCATTTGCCATTAATCATACCGTCATCAGACTGAGGCGCGACGCATAGTGCATGGATATCGCCTGTCATACGGAAGGTGGACAACTTGTTGCGTTGAGCATCGTAGAGGACAGTCATTTTGACCTTGGCATTAATACCGCGGTCGGAACCAACGGTGGAGATGCCCAGTCCAAACATTCCACCATGAGTGCCGTATTGAACCTTAGTTTTCCACTTTGAGGGATCCGTTTCATTGGCCTCTACTGATGCCATATCGAGCGAAGTATGGAAGAAGAATCCACCACAGATATTGTTAAGCTGGACGGGACCCATGGGGATACCTTGCGCACCGCCCACCTCAGCGAGGAAGTAGGCTGATGTGAATTTACCATGATCCTTGTCACTGGCAGTGAAGAAACCACCGGCCGCCTTCATATTGAAAAGGCCACCAGGCAGATTGAACTCCAGCGTTCCGGCATAGCCCTTAACCTTCTGGCCTCCTTCTTCCTTATCGACGAACTCAAGCATACCGGCGACCTTACAGCCACCGAATTCGGTGCTGAGGCCAATCTTGTCGAGCGTGGTCTTCTCGTAATCGATGTCCATCTTGTTCAAATCGACCTTTGCCCAGATGGTGACACCAGCCGTTGCGGAGAAGACATCGCCAACCAAGCCTACGGTACCTACAATGTTGACACCGACCAGGTCGTCCTTCTTATCCACACCGAAGTTATCCAACGAGAACTCGAACGGGCCTAACTTCTTCGAAGGTGAGGCCAAGCCCCACGTACCCATGTCGAACCAACACTTCGGACCTTCGCAAATGGGATCGAACGTATGGGAGAACTTCATAGCCTGTGCATCGGACTTGTTGTTGGAGTCCTTGGGCTTTTCGAAGTTAGCCACACGCATACCGGTGAAGGCAACGCCTGATATGTCGATATCAAGACTCTTCGTTATCTCTTCCGTACCGGCTATGGTGATGTGACCAGCCATCTCCAACTCGACCTTTGTCTCCTTGTCGGCATTGGTGTATTGCACATCAAGGTGAGTGTATTTCTCATCCAAACTCACCTTCGCGAGCAAGAAGTCGAACTCCGGGTCGCCGTCGGGTTGCATGTGGAAGAGGATACGCAAGTCGCTGCCACCCGCACCCTTGTCAATCTTATCGAACGAAGTGGAGTAGTTCCACTTGCCGCCGATGAGCGGGGCTTTCACCATGCCGGTGAAGTAGGCACAGCCGAAGTCATTCTGAATGACGGAAACGCCCACCTCGTGGAGCGATATGCCCCAGCCGCCGAGCTTACCTGTCTCGACGCCGACGAGGTCGCCGCCATTGGTGCCCGCTGCTGAGATGGTGAGTGAGGCTCCGCTGTCGTCCCACAGGAACTGCTTCATAGCCACCTCGATGCGGTTGTTGCCGTCGCCCTGCTTGAAGATGGGGGGCAGCCAGACACCAATCTTATCAAGATAAAGACCCTGCCACTTGACATTCTCCTTATCGGAGGTGATGCCGACCTTTGTCTTATCGTAGGTCTTGGGGGTGAGGTTCTTGTCGATGCCGCCCTGCGGTATGATGGGTTCGGGGAACTTGAAGCCCTTGCCGTTATCGGTCATCGAGTGATCGTAGATGAGGCCATCGCCCGAGGGGCAGAAGGTGAAGCCCGGGGCTTCCTCGACCTCGAAGTTGTCCATCTTGAGCTGGCCAATCCAGTTGTCCCAGTCCTTGATCTTAGCCTTGATGTCGATGTGAGGACGCTGTCCTCTGAGGCGCTCGCCCTTCTCGTCGGCCTTGATGAGTCCGGGGATTTCCATGTCGGCCTCGAAGTTCAATTCCTGGAATCCCTTGTTGGTAAACGAGATGGAGCAGCCGTCGTCCATCTTCTGCAGGTCGCTCGGCGCTTTGAGGGTGAAGACGAACTGGGTGCTGGGATCCTTGATATAGACATCAGACAGCAAGGCCATCGTAGCTCCCGTGGGCACGAACGAGTCGGGCTCGATGCAGAGTCGCGGCAGGCCGAAGACGGCCACCTGGCTGTCCGTGTAGCTGCTTTCGGGCAGGGAGAACATGCCGATGATGCTGACGGAGGCATTGGTGGGACTCCAGCGGCCGGACATAATTTGGATATCGACCGGACAGGAGGGGATGAGCTTCGTCAGGCTGACGGGGAGGTTCACCGTCACCTGCCCCTTGATGATGTCGTCGATGATGGGCGCCACCTCACGGGCATACTCGCAATATTTGGCCATGTCCTGATTGTTCTCGATATAGTCGAACAGCTTGTCGCCGTAGGCCTCTGCCGTGCCGGCCCCGATGAGGTCGGCCAGGAAGAGGTCGTCGAACATGTCGTAGGGGATGTAGTCAGAGATGCTGCTCTCTTCCTCCTTGGCCGAGACCACCTCGCCGTCATAAACTATTTTGTCACTGTTGATATAGAGTTTGTCGAACGAGACGTTGATCTTGAAAGGCAGGTCGCCCATGGGTTTCCAGGTGATGTAGCCGCGTCCCTCGTAGTGGTCGCCATCGACGAGGTTAGCGTTCTCGATGGTCAAGGGGAACTGCCCGACCATGACTTCCAGGTCGCGGAGCTCCTTCTCGGTAAAGTTGGCCAGCGTGCGGTTGGTAATGCTCTTGCCTGCATCGGGGTCGCAGTCGATGAGCTTGCCCGTCTCGCCCGTCACGTACGATCCGCGATAGAGGTTGCGCTCGTCCTCATTGTCATAGCCGATGGAGCTTTCGTTCAGGCAGACGGGGACGACAGCCACGACAAGGTTGTCGTTAAGCTTCACCTTATCCTTGATGTCGCTCCAACGGAGGGTGTAGTTGGTTGCTGAGAGTGACTTCTCCTCAAACAGGGGCTTGCTGACCAGCATCGAGTCGATGCTCTGCGAGGCACGCTTCTTAAACAGCTGGACGGTATAGGTGAAGTTCATCGTCTCGTCGCCGCCGGACTTCTTCACAGGCTTTTCCCAGGCGAGCTTGATGTCGCCGTCGGCCTTGATGACATTGCCCTTGAACGGCGCCGGAGCCGTGAGTTTGGGAGGATAATAGACGTACTTCTTGTCGTCGTTCTTCTCGGGCTCCTTGTAGCCCGGGTCAACCTCGACCTTCTTGTCTTCTTCCTTCTTTTCTTCCTTGATTTCCTCTTCCTCGCTCTCCTCCTCGTCGGGAACAACCACGGGCACGCTGCCTCCCTTATCGTAGGCATCCTGCTTGAGGCGGAAGACGAGCAGCTGGCTACGGCCGTTGTTCTCGATGGTGCTGTAGTCGGCGTTGGCCTTGTCCGTTACGGTGGGGGTGGCGGTGACGCGGGCCACGAAGTAGCCCGTGGGCGAGAACTTCTTCATCTGGGTAACCTCGGCCTCGGAAATAATGCATTGCGGGGCAACGAGGTTCTTGACGGTCTTGGCAATGGTACCGGTTGCCACGGCCTCCTCGGCAGTGGTCTGAGCCGTTCCGATGGGGAAGATATCAAGCTGATATTTGTAGGAACGTACCTTGCCGCCACAGTTGATGACGGGCGCCGACCAGACGAACTGTGCCTTGGTGGGGTCGAGGATGGCGGGATGCCACTTGGCATCGTTGGCATCGGACACCACGCCGGGCGTCTCGGGCTTGGGCGTGCCGACCGCGTTCTGGCTCAGCTCGAGAGAGTTGTACAACGGGACAAGGATTTCAGGCGCCGAGGCGTTGTAGCAGACGCTGAACGTGCACTTGCCCTGCAGGGGGTCGCTGACCAGCTGGGGGTATTTGACAGCGGGGTCCCACTGATAGACCTTCACGTGAGCCTGATAGGTGCCTTCGGGCAGGAGGCCGATGACGCCGTTGTCGTAGAAGTCGCTCACCTCGGCACCCTTGAGGGTGATGTCCTTCGGCAGCAGCTGCCGGAACTGACCGAGCATCGTCACCTGGTCGATGGTGGTGAGACGGCCGGGGACAAGGGTGATGGCCTTGTTGGGCTGGATATAATAGGGTGTTGTCACGCTGAGCTCACCGCCCGCCTGCTTCGAGACCTCCATGGTCAGGAAAACGTTCTGCACCTCGCTGGACGTGTTGGTCAGCGAGACCTCGAAGTAGTTGCCGGGATTGCCGATGTAGTTCATCACCTGCGGAGGCATGGGATCCATCTTCGGACGGAGCAACACCTGCACGTCCTGGGCAACGGACACGTGGACCATTGAAACGAAGAAGGCTGCAACCGCAGCGGCTCTCTTTAACAAGAAGGACTTGGATTTCATATCGCGATTCTCTTTTTATTCAAAAATTCCAAACGTTCAAAACTCTATTTCCAAAAGTTCACTTTCAACTTTCAAAAGTTACGAAAACACATACCGTCAAACTATTTCAGATTGTACTTTTGGGCGTTCTGCTGGGTGGCTTCTTCTTTTTCCTTGTGCTTAATCTCAAGGAGGCTGAAGGTGTAGTTGTAGTTGAGGCTGCAAGAGAGGTCGTAGCCTTTGTAGCGCTCATACTCGGCCACCTCTTCAGCATTCACGATGTTGAGGTTGTTGAAGCGGTTGTAGCCTGCCGTAAAGGAGAAGACATGCACCTCCTTAAGGGTATAGCCGAGGCTGAGGTCGGCACCGTAGGACATGTTGCGTCCTTGGCCGATGATGTTGTTCAGGGCGAACGAGAAGTTGAGGCTGGCCTGCAGGGCATCGTCCTCGAGGAACGAGCGGCTGGTGCCAAGCGATACGGCATCGGTGCTGTACTTCATGCCGTAGCCTACGCTCTGCTGGTGACTGTAGTTCGACGCCAGGTTGAGGCCCCAGCTGGAGATGCCTAAGCTATAGCCCAAACCGGCAGCCAGCGTCATGACGTCGGTGCTGATGCCATCTTTGCCCTTGTTGGTGAAGGGATTGAGGTCTTTGTTGAGCGTATAGCTGAAACTGGGCGAGAGATTGTGCGTCAGGGCTTCGCCGCCGAAGGAGATGGCGGGCGAGAGGAACAGGTTGTGCATGATGCGGTTGACACGTGTGCTGTCCAGCACATGCGCTGTGCCGTCGGACTGCATCTGGCGGTAGCCGCTATAGCCCGTGTTGAGCGAGAAATGCTGGCCGAGGCTGAAGCCCATGTTGCCGTTATAGACATAACCCGATGTGGTATATTCCTGTTGCTTGCTGAGGTTGTCGGCCTGGCCGCTGAAACTGCCCGAGAGGGAGAGGAACTTGAACAGCATGGTGCTGAGCGAGACACCAAGCGAATGGAGATTGTTGGAGAGGTACGAAACACCCAGTGACTTATACTGCGGCTGAATCATCTTGTACGTCAGAGCGGCATTGACGCCCAGCACGTTGAGGTTGAGGCTGACGTCGCCGGCAAAACGGGCCAGCGAGCTGTAGCGGGCAGCGAAGATCTTGTCCCAACGCATCAGCTGCTCGACCTTGAGGGTGTCGGCCGTGACATCGTCTGAGAAGACGGACCCCGCCACATTAGCCTGCAACGACATCCAGCTGCCTAACGACAGACGGCCCTTGGCTCCGACCACGAGGTCCTCGGCGGCGGGGGTTGTCAGCCGCCAGGCATCGTAGAGCGACGACAGCTTATCCTCGGCACGCAGGAAGTAGAGGTCGATGTAGTTGCTCGACGAGCCGACGCCCACCTTGCCGCCCCAGCCGGTACGCTGATACTGCGGGGTGCGGGCATTGGGGTTCTCGGGGTCGTCGTTCACCGCCTTACGTAGGATGCCGTAGAAGCCTCCCGCGCGTAAGTGCTGGCTGTTGTACTCAATGCCGACGCCATTGAAGGGCATCGCCATGACGTAGTTCGAAAACGACATGGAACGCTGTCCCAGGTGGAGCGTCCAGTTCTTGTACGTCGGGCTGGCATTGAACGAAAAGTGAGGATAGCTGAACGAGAAGTTGCCATTCGTCGCATAATAGACCGAGAATGGCATCGAAAAGCCATAAACACTGATGTTCATGCTCGCGTAGAACGTACTGCTGAACGGTGTAGCATAGCTGCTACCCATCGACGAGTGGTAGAACGTGTTGTTCGTTCCCACGGCACCGGTGATGATGAGAGGGTCGCTCTTTGCGATCTGAGCAATGTCCTGCGCACGGGCTGTTGTAACTGCTGCGCCCAGACCGGCAGTCAGCAGCCACAGCGTCCAAACCTTTTTAGTGATATACCTCTTCATAGGGACAATCGTTTATGGTTTACTTAATGATTTTCTTTTCTCCTTGGATAATGTACACGCCCTTTTCAGGATTCAGCACACGGCGGCCTTGCAGGTCGTGGATGGTGCGCTCTGAGGCATCGCCGTCGGCCATCTGCAGGTTGGGGATAGCCGTGGTGCGCTCGCCCACCTTCAGGCGGAGCGGAGTCTTGATGCTGCCGGCCTTGTCGCTGAACGAGAGGCTGCCCTGCACCGTCCAGTAGTCGCCCGACTGCTCGTCGTAGAGAACGAACGAGACGGACTCGCCTGCGGCGCCATGGACGGTGATGAAGTAGCGGCCGTCGGCATACTGGCCCTGACCGCGGCACTCGCCATCGACGAAGGCGCCGACCGTGCAGTTCTCGGGGAAGTCGATGCCGTCGAAGGCGGCCACAACGGTCATGTTGTCGGCAAAGGCACGGGCATCGTAGTCCCAGACGCGGCGGCCGTCGCGACGGCCGTTGGCGCCCGCCTGCCCGCCATCCTGTGCGGGCAGCTTCTGGCCAAGGGCGTCATAGCCCTTCCATGCCACAGCGCTGCGGCCTTCGGCATTGCGGAAGTACATCAGTCCGGCTGTGGGCTGCAGGCGGGTGAGGGTGCCGCTCCACTTGCCATCGCTGAACTCGGCGAAGCCGTCCTGTGCAACAATCCGGTCGCCCTCAACGGCAGCGTCAAAGACGCCAGCCTTGGCAAGCTCAGCAGGTGTGTAGGCATATTCGTAGGGATAGGCCAGCCATGTCCAACCAGCGTTGATGGAAGCCGACCCGCCATCATACCTATTTATATTATATAGGACGAGGTTGTTCGTAGGATCAGCATTGAAGTGGAACTGGTACATCTTGGCCGACGTGAGTCCGGAGAAGTCGCCAAAGTAGCCCATGTCGGGATCTTTGTAGAGCAGGGCATCGGAGCTGCGGACTTCCTGCAGCGCATCGCCGAACGTCTTGCCCATGTCATCCAGCTCAACCTTGGCGAGACCCGCCGCGGCATAGTCGGCATACGGGGTACTGATCCAGTTCCATCCCTTCGCGAAGGAGAAATCCGCACCGACATTGACACTGACACTTCCCATCTTCTTTCCGTCGTAGAGAACGTCGAAGGCGTTGATGCCCCACACGTAGGCAGCATTGATGACCGCTTCGTACTGGCCATCCTGCTCGCGAACGTTGACATCAAGGTAACGCCAGTCTTTTCCCTGACCGTAGATGTCGCTCACGGCCACGGAGAACTTCGACACATCGACCGTTGCATCGGCGGGGATGGGCGTCAACTTGATAACCTCTGCGCCGCTATCCTTCGTCATGGAAACGGCGTCAGCCATATCGAAACCGGTGACGGGGATGATGCCTGCCACAACGACGACGCTGACGCGAGCCGAGACGTCGGGATTGTCGGCGGACGTCACGGTGAGCGTTGCCTCGCCGAGGCTGATGCCGGTCACCGACCAGACACCGTCCTTTTCAGCAACTGTTGCCACTGAAGTGTTGGAGGATGTCCAGACCACACGCTGATTATAAGCGTCAGCAGGTGTAACCGTCACATAGCCATCAAGCACAACCGTCTCGTCCTTCGTCACCGACAGCGGCTCATCGCCCAGCTCGTCGGACAGGACGATGCCGGACACGTGGGTACGGACGGTCACGGTCAGCACGGCGCGGACAGCCATCGCCTCGCCATCAGCATCGTAGGCCTGAGCAACAATCTGATAGTCGCCTGCGGCCACAGAGGGACGAACCTTCATGACGCCCGACATGAGTTCGAACACAGCCTCGTCGTACGTCAGCTTCACGCTATAGAAATTAGCATTGGCGGGAGTGGGCGTCCAAGTGACGTTGACCTCTTCGCCGGCAAACACGGTCTGGGACGGTGCGGCGAAGGCCAGGCCTGTCAGCGGGATGACCTCCTCGGCAACCGTGATCTGCAGCGTGGCCGTAACCTCGGGACGGTCGTTGGAACGAACCGTCAGCGTTACCTCGCCAACGCCTACGGCTGTAGCTGTGTATGCACCGGGGGTACCCTCGATCTTGACCACAGACTCATCGGAACTCGTCCACGTCAGACTCTTGTCTGCAGCCTGCTCAGGAACAACGGCCTTCACATAGGTATCGGGGTTGAACGTATCGCCAGGCTTAAGCGCAAGCGTGGAGGTGGTGAGCGTAATGGCGGTCACATGATAAGGAACGGTGACGGTGATGGTCGCCACGTAGCCACCCTCGTGCGTCCGGCCAGTCAGTACGGCATTGCCGGAGCCTTTAGCCATGGCAGCCCAGCCGCCTTCGGCGGTTTCGGTCACAGCTACAACGGACTCGTCGGAGCTGCTCCAGCGAATCTGGGTGTCGGTAGCGTCGGCGGGCGTGAAGGTGCAGCTGAGATCGACGCTGCTGCCCACCTCGACGGTCTGCTGCGGATGATCGGCAACGACGCCCTCGAGCGGGACGATGACCACGACAGTCATCACGGCCTTCGCCTCGGGATTGTCGAGGGAGGTGACCGTCAGCGTCGCTGTGCCACCGGCAAGGGCGCTGGCCGTCCACGAGCCACCCTCTTCACGGAGAGCAACGACGGAGGCATCGGACGATGTCCACTGGAGACGTCGGTCGGCCGCATCTTCGGGCGTGAACTTCACGAAACCATCCATCTTCGTCGTCTGGCCCTTCTTCAAGGTCAGGGTCTGCTCGGTGAGCGTGATGGACGAGACATGTTTCTTGATCGTCACCTTCAGCGTGGCGGTGATGCCCAGCTCCTTACCATCGAGCCCAAATGCGCGGGCCGTAATCGTATAATCGCCGGCAGGAGCATCAGCAGCAACCTGCAGCTTGCCCTGAGCGGAGGGGAGAATAGTGAAGACATCCTGGTTGAACTCCAGATTGACGATGTAGTTGGCTGCATTGGCGGGAGTGGCTGTCCACGTGCCATCGATCTGTTCGCCGGCATAGACCGTCTGTACAGGAGTGTTGAAGGAGAGGCCTTCGAGCTTGATGACCTCTGCCGCTACCTTTATCGAAACAGTGGCCTTGATGCTGGGATTGTCGGTAGAAACAATCTCCACCGACGTCTCGCCAGCAGAAAGGGCCGCCAGACGGTAGAGGCCATTGGCATCCTTGGAAACGGACACCACGGCGGGGTTGGCGGACTGGACCGTATAGCCCTTGTCGGCAGCGTCGGCGGGCAAAACCTTGATGTAATCATCCAGAGTGACCACATCGCCGATGGCCAGCGTCAGCACACCGGCCAGCGACACCTCAATCTTTTCAACATGCCTCTTGACCGTTACCTTCAATTCGGCTGCTATACCCAGAGGAGTGCCATCCTTGCTGTAAGCAACGGCCTTGACCACATAGTCGCCAGCCGGAGCCTGCATGTTGACCGCCAGCGAGTGCTGCACGGTTGTTGACAGCGTAAACACATTCGGGTCGTATTCGAGCTTGACCTCATAGGAGAGGGCATCGGCGGGCGTAGGCGTCCAGGCAACATCGACCAGTTCGCCGGCGAAGACGGTCTGCACGGGATTGACGAAGGCAAGACCTTCAAGAGGTACAGCCACCTTCACCGTCATCTTAGCCGTAGCCTTCGGGTTGTCGGCCGAAGTCGCCGTCAGCACAGCGTCGCCACCGGCATGGGCAATGACGGTCCACGTACCACCGGCTTCGGAAGCAGAAGCAATGGACGGGTCGGAAGATGTCCAGCGGACGGCCTTGTCGTGGGCGTCGGCAGGCGTAATCTTCACATAGCCATCGAGGGCTGCAGAGGCTCCCTTCATCAGCGACAGCGTCTGCTGCGTCAACGACAGGGCATCGACATGAGCCCACACCGTCACAGCGATGGTAGCTGTCTTATGACCAGGCGTTGTGGTCACGGTCAGCACGGCCTTACCGCTCTTCAGAGCGTTGGCCGTCCACGTGCCGTTCGACGACTTCTTAACCTCAACAACGGAGGAATTGTCGCTCGTCCACTCGACGGCGACAGAGCCGGCATCGGCAGAGTTGATGGTATAGCTCAGGTCAATCAGGCCACCCGGATAGAGCGACTGCACGGGATTCTTCACGCTGATACCGCCTACGGCAGCCTCGACCGTCACGGTGAGCGTAGCCTTCACAGCGGGATTATCGACCGACGCGGCCGTCAGCGTAGCCGTACCCACAGCAAGGGTGGTTGCTGTGTAAGCGCCGGGCTTACCTTCAATCTTAACAACGGAGGGATTGGACGATGTCCACGTCAGGCTCTTATCCACCACCTCCTTAGGCTCGACAGCATGGACAAAGTCATCGGGATTGAAGACGGCACCGGGGTTACGGACAATCTGCTGGGCAGACAGGAGAATGCGCGTCACGTGATAGGGAACGGTCACCATGACGGTAGCCGTATGTCCGCCATCGTCGGACTTAGCCGTCAGCAGAGCCGAGCCGGAAGCCTTGGCCACGGCCGTCCAGACGCCTTCAGCGCTCTTAGAAACGGCAACGACCGTCGGTTCGGACGATGTCCACGTGACCGTCTGACGGCTGGCATCGGAGGGACTGAACGTGAGGGTGAGGTCAACGGCAGCGTTCACCTCGACCGTCTGGCGGGGGTTGACAGCTGTGATGCCCTCCAACGGGACGGTTACCGTCACAGCCAGCTGGGCTACGGCCTTCGGATTATCCTCAGAGGCAACCGTCAGCACAGCCTCGCCACCGGCAAGCGCTTTCACGGACCATGAGCCGTCGGCGTAAGCTACCGCGGCGACGGACGGGTTGGAAGAGGTCCACGTCACGGTCTTGTCATGAGCATCGGCGGGAGTAATCGTCACCATCTTATCAAGCACAGCACTCTGACCCTTCGTTAGGGCGAGTGTCTGTTCGGTCAGGGACAGGGCATCGACGTGCGACCATACCGTCACACGGATTGTGGCCGTCTTGTCGCCGGGCGTGGTCTTAACGGTCAGCGTGGCCGTGCCGCTCTTCAGGGCAGTGGCTGTCCACTGGCCGTCGTTACCCTTCGTGACGCTCACCACATCGGTGTTGCTGCTGGTCCATGTCACGCTGAACGACGAGGGATCGTCGGTATCGATGGTGTAGCTCAAGTCAAGGGCACCACCGGGATAGACGGACTGTATGGGGCTGGTGACGCTGATGCCACCGGCAACGGCGCTGACGACAACCTTCAACGTCTGCGTCAGCTGAGGATTGTCAACCGAGTAGGCCGTGAGCGTGTACTCGCCAACGGCATTGGCCGTGACAATCCACTTGCCGTCATGCTGGGCCACGGAAACGCCCTTCTCGCCATCGGCTGTGCGCCAGGAGATGCTCTTGTCGGAGGCATCGGCAGGGAGCACTTCGCCCACATAATCATCGAGCGTTGCAGCAGCGCCCTTATCCAGCGTCAGCGTCTGGGTCGTAAGCTTGAAGCTCGTCACATGAGCCTTCACCTCGACGGCCATCGTCGCCGTGAAGCCACCTTCGAGCGTCTTCACCGTAAGCGTGGCGCTGCCGACCTTCTTCGGCGTGGCCACCCAGGCGCCGGTGGTGGCGTTCTGGCTTACGGCAACTACCGATTCGTCGGAACTTGACCAAGCAACGGCAGCATTCGTAGCATCGGAGGGAGTGATGGTGTACATCGCCTTCGTCAGTGCAAGGGGCTCTGTTCCAAGCCAGAGCGTCTGCTTGGCGTATTCACTCTTGATGGTTATACCGCTGACGGCCACGGTGACGGTCACCTTCAATTCGGCCGAGAGTGCGGGGTTATCAACGGAGGTTACCTTGAGCGTCGTTTCGCCAGCCGAGATACCCGTCACGGACCAGGTGCCTTCTTTTTCGGTAACCACAGCAATGTGCTCGTCCGAGGATGTCCACGTGAGCTTCTTGTCGTATGCGGTTGACGGGGTAACGGTCACGAAACCGTCTAAGGAGACAGACGTTCCCTTGAGCAGCGTCAGAGGCTTCTGGGCATATTCATCGGAAATGGAAAGGGCTGAGACATGAACTTTGACCGTAACCTTCATCTCAGCAGATACGTTCAGCGCCTTTCCGTCAGCGCTGTAGGCAACAGCCTTCACGGTATATTCTCCGGCAGGTGCATTCGCCCTGACCTTCATGGAGGGGGCATTGCCTGAAGCGTATTCAAAGACGTTCTGGTCGTATCCCTCAATCACTACCTTATATGAATTAGCGTCCTGAGGTGTCGGCGTCCAGGTGATGTCAACCGTTTCACCGGCCCAGAGCTCCTGTACGGGTTTCGCGAAGGCGAGGCCGGTCAACGGCACGGTCACCTTCAGCGTCATCTTGGCCGAGGCCTGGGCATTGTCGGCCGAGACTACCGTCAGTTCGGCTTCACCGCCGCCCACGGCCTTCACCGTCCACACGCCGTTCGCATTTGTCACAGTGGCTACGGCCTCGTCGGACGTCTTCCACGTCACGGCCTTGTTCGTCGCATTCTCCGGCGTTATCTTCACGTAGCCGTCCAGAACGGTGCTCTCACCCTTCGTCAGCGACAGCGTCTGCTCGGTCAGCGTCACAGCCGTCACCGGGATGACCTTCGTCACCGACTTCACCGTCAGCGTCGCCGTCACATTACGGTTGTCGTTAGACGTCGCGGTAAGAACCGCC
>JAILEU010000156.1 GCA_024697785.1 Bacteroidaceae bacterium
CGCACCTCTTTGACGCCGCTGCTGACGGCGCTCAGCTGGAAGAACTGGCGTTTCACCTGCTTGGAGATGATGTAGGCCAGCGTGGTCTTGCCCACGCCAGGAGGTCCCCAGAAGATCATGGAAGGCACCCTGCCGCTCTCGATGGCGCGGCGCAACACGGCATTCTCGCCGATGATATGTTTCTGCCCGATATAGTCGTCAAGCGACGTGGGGCGCAGGCGTTCCGCTAAGGGGATGGTCGATTTCATCGTCACTGCTATTTTTCTGCAAATATACTATTTTTGCCACAATTCAACTATCTTTTGTAGTTTTGCAAACCTTATAAAAACACCTCATTGATGCGTTCCGATACCCCACTGATACGTAACATCGCCATCGTAGTTTTCATCGGGGCGATGGCCCTGGCTGCCGCCTTGCTACAGCAAAGGGAGATCGTCTTCCCCGAAGTCGGCGCGCTCTGTGTGGGTCTATGGCTGATGCCCAAGGCCGTGTGGAACGCACGTATCCGGCAGATCCCTCTGCTGCTGACGGGAGCCGCCCTGATCGGACTCTTCGTCAACGCACTGGTTCCCTGGGGCTTCGAGGCCAAGTTCGTCATCGCCTTTATTGCTGTCGTGGCCATGCTTCGGCTGATGCGCTGCAACATGTATCCTGTGGTCTCCGCCGCGATGTTGCCCGTGCTGATCGGCTCCGACTCGTGGGTCTATCCCGCAGCTGTCCTGGTGCTCTCATCGCTTCTATCCTTAGGACGTCTCTGGTTTCATCAAACCGACCGGCCAGGATACCGTTCCGACACCGTGTTTCACTGGCTGTGGCTGACCATAGCTCTGGTCTTTGTGTTGTTCGCGACATGGATGGTCAAGAGATACCTCCCCGAGCCTTGGAGTACCAGCATCCGTTTCAGCCTGGTACCCCCGCTGGTGGTCACCATGATCGAATTCGCCAGCAGAAAGAGCGGCTTCCGTCAGCGCCCCTGGACCATCTGGGGACTCATCGTGGCAGCTGCCATCATCGGGACGAGTATGGAGCTGCTGTTCCATCGTCACATGGGAATCCCAGCCTTAGGCACCATGATCTCCACAGCACTCATGCTGTTGCTTTTCCGCTGGTTCAAGCCCTTCGCCCCTGCCCTGGCCATCAGCCTGGTGCCCCTGCTGCTTCCCGACGCCGTCCTACCCTATTTCCCCGTCATGGCCGCGGTAGGAAGCGCCTATTTCATCATTATCGGGATGATTTGTTTCTCTGAAAGGAAAGAATCCTTATCTTTGTCCGAAAAGAAAGAATAATAAAGCACAGATATGAAACACTTTAGAACATTATTTATCACTCTTCTACTTTTTGCCGGACTCCCTGTCATGGCTTGCACCAACTTCCTGATCACCAAAGGCGCCAGCGTTGACGGCTCCACCATGATCAGCTATTGCGCCGACTCTCACATCCGCTACGGCGAGCTTTACTTCACCCCTGCCGCCGACTGGCCGGAAGGCAGCATGCGCATCTGCTACGACCGTGGCACCAACGCCCCGAGAGGCAGCGTGCCTCAGCCGGCACACACATTCCAGGTCGTGGGTTATATAAATGAAAACCAGGTAGCTCTCGGCGAGACCACCTTCGGAGGTCGCGAAGAGCTGATGGACCCCACCGGCATCGTCGACTACGGCAGCCTCATGTTCATCGCCCTGGAGCGCAGCACCTCGGCCCGCGAGGCCATCAAGATCATGGCCGACATCGTGGAAGAGTACGGCTATGGCTCTGACGGCGAGTCGTTCAGCATCAGCGATGCCAACGAGGTATGGTATATGGAGATCATGCCCAAGGGCTACACCCCGACGGTGAACAAGGTAGGTGACACCATCAACGCCGACCGTGGCGCCGTGTGGGTCGCCATACGCATCCCCGACGGCTATGTCAGCGGTCACGCCAACGCCGCCAGGATCACCACCTTCCCGCTTCGCAACGGCAAGACCTCTATCACCGACAAAGACTGGAAGAAGCTTTATAAAGAAGAAGTGGAAGTCATCTACAAGCACGACATCATCGACTTCGCCAGGAGGAAAGGCTATTTCAGCGGCAAGGACAAGGACTTCGACTTCAGCGCCGCCTATGCTCCCGTCGACTTCAGCGCAGCGAGGGTGTGCGACCTGAGGGTGTGGATGATGTTCAACAAGGTGTGCGACGGCATGGACGAATACTGGGACTATGTCACCGGCAAGGACCTGACACACCGCATGCCCCTGTATGTCAAGCCCAACCGCAAGATCAGCGTGAGCGACATGATGGCCTTTCAGCGCGACCATTTCCAGGGTACCGAGTTAGACAAGACCAAGGACGTGGGCGGAGGACCTTTCGGGTCGCCGTTCCGCTTCAACCCCCTCTATTGGGAATACGAAGGCAAGCCCTACCTCAACGAACGCAGCATCGAGGTGGTGCAGACCGGCTTCTCCTTCATCGCGCAGTGCCGTTCATGGCTGCCCAACCCCATCGGCGGCATCATCTGGTTCGGCGTCGACGACACCAACTCCACCGTTTACACCCCCTTCTACTGCTCCATCAGCGAAGTGCCCGTCGAATACCGCGTGGGCAATGGCGACATGCTGACTTACAGCGACAACGCCGCCTTCTGGGTCTTCAACAGGCTGGCGCATTTCAAATATCTGTTCTACAACAGGGTCATCGACGACATCCAGAACGTGCAAAACGCCCTGGAGAACACCTATCAGGAACAAGTGAAGTATGCCGACAACGAGGCCTTGAACCTCTATACGCAAGATCCCGCCAAGGCGATTGCCTACCTCACCGACTTCTCATGCAAAGCGGGACACAACACCGTGGAACGCTGGAAAGAGCTGGACCGTTACCTGTTGGTGAAATATCTCGACAGCAACGTCAAGCAAGAAGAGAACGGCGAGTTCAAGCGTAACGGCCATGGCTACCCCGCCAGACCGAAACAGCCCGGCTATCCCGACAGCTGGAAGAAAGCGGTCATCGAGCAGACCGGCGACCAGTTCCGGAGACCGGAGTAAAGACTAGTTGAAAACGGAAAGTGGAGAGTTTCTTGAGTTCAGGAAACTTTCCACTTTCCGTTTTACACTTTCCGTTATCCTCAGACGGCCAGCAGCACCAGCAGCTGTGCCGAGAAGATACGGAGGAACATCGTCAGCGGATAGACCGTGGCATAGCCCAAGTCGGGCAGTTTGCATCCTTCCGGAGCCACGTTGTTGGCAAAGGCCAATACCGGCGGGTCGGTGGTGGCGCCGCCGATCATGCCTATGAGCGTATAGTAGTTGACCTTGAAGACCAGTCGTGCGATGATGGCGACCGTCAGCTCCGGCACCATGGTGATGATGAAGCCATAGAGGACCCAGAGATAGCCACCCTCGGAGAGCGTGCTCACGAAGCTGCCGCCTGCGCCCAACCCCACTGCGGCGAGGAACAGCGCGATGCCCACTTCACGAAGCATGTTGACTCCCTGGCTCTCGGTGAACTCGGCGCCGAACCATTGTTTTCTGACTCCGAGCCAGCTCACCAGCAGGGCGACGACCAGAGGACCTCCGGCGAGACCCAGCTTCACCGGGGCGGCCATGCCCACGGGGATCGGTATCGAGCCTACGAGGATGCCCAAGGCGATGATGACGAAGATCGGGATGATACGAAGCTTGGCTTTGGGTTTGACTTCCTGGGATTGGGTCCCGGCGGCGTCGGAAGCTCCGTGGTCCGAGGCGATGGCGGTAGGCTCTTCGTCGAGTTTGACACGGCATATCGGACGCACCAGGATGCAGGTGAGGATGAGTCCCACGACAGCCAGAGGATACGCCATGGCATAGCCCGTGGCGATGGTGTCGGGGGTGCCGATGCCCAGCTCCGTGACCGTCTGCTGTGCTGCCGACATGCCCGGGGTGTTGGTGATGGCGCCGGTGTAGACGCCAGCCATGACGGCCAGCGACTCGCCCGTCGCCTTGCTGATGACGATGGTCGTCAGCACGCCTAGGACGACGATGGCGACTGCCAAGAGGTTCAGCTTGAGTCCGCCTTTCTTGAAGGCTTTGAAGAAGCCGGGACCCACCTGGATGCCGACGCCGGTGACGAAGAAGATCAGGCCCAGCTCCTTGACGACGTGGAGCATGTCGTGGTTCAGGGACACGCCCAGGGCGCTGACGAGGATACCCACGAAGAGCACCCAGGTGATGCCCAGGGACACCCCTTTGACTTTGATTTTGCCGAGGAGGAGGCCGGCGAAGATGGCAACAGAAAGATAAAGGATGGTAGGGCCGACGCCCGTACCGGTCAGAAGGTTAACAAACCAATTCATGGCATATAGATTTTGTGCGGCAAAGGTAGAAAAAAAGGCAGTTCGGACATGTAACATTTTCCTTTTTTCCTCCACTATAGGGCAAAGAAAAGCGGGGTATCGAATCTTGCTCGTTGTTTCGTAGGTCCTGAGCAACCTGTGCACAAAACAAGCAGGCTGATACCCACGCTTTTATACGTGGGCATCTGCAGCTGCGTTGTTTTTGATATGCACATATTGAGTTTCTCAGGTTCAACGAAACCAAAAACAAGCATCAGGCAAATGCCTTCATCTGGTGCAAAAATACAATTATTAATGAAATGAAAGCAATTATGGGGAAAAAA
>JAILEU010000166.1 GCA_024697785.1 Bacteroidaceae bacterium
TTTCGATGAACTGCGGGCTCTTGGCATATCGCTGGGCGACAGGGTCGTAGGTGCAGTAGCCTCGGCTCAGCCACTTGCGCAGCAGGGGCGTGCCGTCGCCCTTCATGCCTCGGGCACGACGGACGGTGTTGAGGTCGTCGAGGGTGAAAGTGTCCTGCAGGAACTCCATCAGGTTGCGGCGTCCGGGCAGCACCACAGCCCTGTCGAGGTCCATCGCGTGGCGCATCTTCTCGCCGAAAATCCACATCTTGCACCACATGTCGTAGTGGAACGACCAGCGCACGAAGTCCTCCATCTCGCGCGTCCACTTCTGCCCGCCGAGCAGGTAGAGCATCATGCCGCGCTTGAAGGCCGAGAGGGTGGCGCGGTAGGAGAGCTCGCGGTAGGTGTCGTCGTCGGCAAGGGCTGAGTAGAGGCGGTTCTCCTCGACCATCCTGGCTGCCAGCTCGTGGGCTTTCTTGCACGTGATGAGCCCCTTGGCCTCGGTGAGGCTCTTCACCTGCTGCTGCACCTCGTGCTGGAACTTGTCGTTGTAGATGCCATAGACGGGCATGCGGTCGTCGTCGGTGCGGATGGTGCAGAAGGATATGCGCGAGAGGGTGCCGTCGAGCATGGCGTCGGCGAAGAACCTGCGGCACTTGCCCGGGGTGGTCGAGGCGTTCCAGTTCCAGCGCACCTCGACGCACTCGGACACCGACTTCGTGCCCACGCGCTCTTGTCCGTAGTCGCCGCAGTCGTAGGCCAGGCGCAGGATCTCGGTGACGTTGTTGCCCCTGCCGTTGGTGCGCAGCTGGTTGAGCATGCCTATCTCGTCCATGCGGGTGTAGAGGAATCGTCCTCCGGCGTCGGCCATGAGCTGCACGAAGGCTGCGGGCGTCATGTCGGCCTTCACCCATTGCACGGCCAGGCCCTTGGGGCGCTCGGGCTTCTGCTGGTCCGAGGGGCAGGCGTCGTACTGCTCCTTGTACTCCTGCATGAGGCGCCGGTTCCGTGTGTCGCGCTCCTTGATGTCGGCCATGATGGCGTTGATGGGCTCGTTGACGCACGACTTGCCGCTCGACATCTCGGCCACCAGCACGTTCATGAACGAGGGCTCGACGCGGGCGTTGTCGATGTAGCGGAACCACACGTCCTTGCAGTGGGCGCCCAGCGAAGGAAACACGCCCATCGCCACCGCAGGGCGCAGATGCTCGGGCACGTTCTTGGTGATGAGGCGCATGAACTTCGGCAGCCGCTCGGGCATCTTGGGAGGCTCGGAGGCATGCAGGCCGCTGGCTTGCAGCATCTCGCCCACCTGTTGCTGCTGACGGGCAAGGTTCAGGGCGCGGGTGACCAGCGCGGGGACGGACTTGGTCTGCGGGCGGTTGCAGGCCGAGCGCACCGTCGAGAGGAACTTCGGCTCTTCCTCGCCATAGCGGGGCAGCACGTGGGCAATCCATTGGGGGTTGTCGTTGCAGACGTAGCGCAGATGACAGGCCATGCTGAAGATGAAGTTGTTGCGTGCTCCCTGTGCGGGGACGCCGCCCAGCTGTTCCTCGAGGGCACGGACAATCTGCGGGTAGGGGATGCCGTCGAAGGTGGCGTCGAAGGCCTGGGCGTCGGCATCGTCGTCGGCAGCAGGAGGCAGGATGGGCGCGCAAAATGGGCTGTCATTTGTCACAATTGTCACAGGCTCGCTGTCGTCGCGCTCGGCAAACAGCTCCTCCTCGTCGTAGTAGAGCACATAGTCGCGGCAGACGACGAACGAGCAGCGTGCCAGGTCCTTGACGGAGCCGTCGTAGGTATCGTCGCCCAGCTGGTCGGCCATCCAGCGCTGTGCCTCGGCCAGCGTCATGCCTGCGGGCATCACGAACACGAGGCGGATGCCCTCGCCGCTGGGTGAGATGTGAGCCAGGCTGATGCCCAGCTCGGCCTCGCGGCCCGCTACCTTATTAAGATAGTACGCGCGAGGGTCCACGTCGAGATGGTCCACATCGTAGATGGAGAGGCCGCTGGGCACAGCCGACTGGTTGTGGCGGTAGCCGTCGGAGAACGAGGCGTGGAAGCACACTACAGGCAGGTTGTCGGCCTTCAGCCGTGATTTCTCCGCCTCGAAGGCCTCGCGTGTACGCGTTCCTTCTTTTACTTCTGCCAGTCGGCGGGCAATCTCCTGGCAGGTGTCGTTGACTTGCTGGCTGTCGAGCGCAGCGTTCAGGAGCTCAGGGGTGCAGGGCTGCATCCGAGCGGGGTTCATAATGGAGTTACAAAAAGAAAAACTCATGTTATAAATTTGTTTTTTTAAGGGTAAGACATACGTCCTTGGCCAAAGACGATGCAAAGTTAACACCTCTTTTCGCAGGTTGTACACATGAAAAACCCCGTCGGAACGTCTGTCGGAACGTCCTGACACATATAGGAATGTTTTCGTTGGAAACTCTGCCCTGAAGGCGTGTCTTATGGCTGCATTTACGGCGACTTTTTCGCTATCTGTATCCGATTTTCGGGCGGAGGATGGTGCGCAGTTCGGTGGCGGCGCGGACTTGGCGCTGGTGGGCTGTGCCGCTGCCGCGCCATTTGTTGAAGGGGGTGGTGGCGTAGTCGGACGACTTGCTGACGCTCTCGTAGTCGCAGTAGCAGGCGTGGCCGCTCTCCCGCCCGAAGCCCCAGTCGGCCATCATGCGGCAGAAGGCGCGCAGGTCGTCGGCCTCCACGCCGTAGTCGAAGCGGAGGATGCAGATGATGCCTGCCCACTGGTTCTTCTGGGCGATGACGAGGTCGCCGAGGGCGTCCCTCTTGGCCAGCAGCTCGCGGATGGCGGCTTTCATGGCCCCCTCGCGGGCCGAGGGGCTCAGGGGCGGCGTGAGGCTCCGTATCTGCTCGATGGGCTCTGTGTCGCCCTCGCGTCCCCAGCGCCCGATGCTGACGCGCCCCTTCAGAATCATCAGGATGATGCCCGACAGCAGGGGGAACAGATGGCGGCGCGGCACGTGCTTGTAGTACACCTCGCGCAGGAAGTCAACGGGGTCGGCGAGGAACTTGTCGTACATCTGCCAGGGGAATGCGCGCAGCTGCTGCTCCAGCTCGTCGAGGCGGTTGTCGTAGGTGTAGTGGCTCTCCTCGAGCCCCCCTTGGCGGAGCTGGGTGGGGAGTTCGATGAAGAGGTAGCGGGCCACATGGTCGCGGTTCTCGTGGCGCATGAGCATGCCCTTCTGCTGGCGCAGCTGGTGCGCGGCATCCTGCAGGAAGGGTTCGCTGCGGGCGGCAAGCAGACGTTCCAGCCGGTAGCGGGCGCGCGTCATCTCGCGGCTGAGGTCGTAGAGGTGTTCGCTGAGCAGGCTCTCCGTCATGATGCGCAGGGTGTCGTCGTCGCAGCCCTGTGCGCCGGCGGGTGAGGGTGGGGCAGCGAGCGCATCCGTCAGGTCGGCCGTCAGGTCGCCCAGCGCCTCCATCCTGCGCGGCATCAGGGGCAGCCCGTCGTAGTGCCAGCCGGCATAGACGCTGTCGTCGAAGGGCTCGTACGTCCAGTCAATCCGCTCCACGTCGGCCTCGACGGTCAGCACGGGCGGGTTGGCATTGCTTTCCACCACCACGCCGCGCAGCCGCTGCAGCCCCGAACCTGCCAGCGCCTGATAGACCACATCGAGGTCGGGCACAGCCACATAGCCCACATGCTTGCGGCCTTCGCGGGCACGGACGGCATACGGGTCTTTCACGTTCTCGGGTTGTGGCTGCAGCACCAGCTGAAGGCCCACAGCCGAGGCGGCATACTCCCTGTCGTGGCTGCGGACATCATGGTGGTGTAAACCAACGATATCGACTCTGAACTTTTCCATTTTCTCTGCAAAGATACGGAAAAAACGCGAAAATCTGCAAGACGAAGCGCTTTTTTTCCTGTTTTTAACCTCGTGGAAACCAACGTTGTGACAATTGTGACAAATGACAGTGCATTTTCTGCACAGTCCGGAGGCTCGGAAGCAGGGAGGAAGATAGATAAATAAAAGAAAATGAATAAATTAAATTATTATTATATATCTATTATCATATACATTTACCCTATTTCTACCCCCCGAAATACCCTTTTCCTTTTCGTTTTTATGCAAAAGCTTTGAGTTTTGCCGACGGATCTGCCCGCGAAAGCCCTCGCAGAATTTTCCCCATCAGCCCGCCGAGCCGCCCGAAGCGTGCGCAAAATGCGCTGTCATTTGTCACAATTGTCACAAATGTTACGCGATGCGCTTCCACAGACCCCTCTCGTTGCTTTTCGACGGGGTGAGAGGCGGATTTGCACGTTCCGGCTGCGCTGCAATTTTATTTGCTTTCTCTGCGGATTTATTTGCTTACTCTGCGGATTTATTCGCCTGCGCTACGGATTTATTCGCTTACTCTACGGATTTATTCGCCTGCGCTGTAGGATAATAAAGATTTCTTGTGTTATAACGTTTTATTACTTGCTGAATCTGAAAAATGTACTATTCAGTGGCTTCTTTTTCCCACTTTTCCCAATCGGTTTCTGAAAGGTATTTGGCTATCTGGTTTCGAAGTGTTGGTAGATCGTCCTCAATGACATAGAGTACTTCATGTTCCTTTATCTGATAATATCCGTGGACAAGCACATGCCGCATACTAATGATTTTCCGCCAGGCTGTTTCCTGATGTTGTGAGCGGAAAGATTCCGTAAGTTTATAGGCAGCTTCGCCGATTATCTCAATGTTTTTCACGAGACCGTAGTAAATGATTTCGTTACTGCGCAGGTTCTCTATCGTCAGCCCAGTAGAGTAACGCAGTATTCGGTCAATGGCCTCCAGCATGTGCTCGAGTCGGCCTTGATCTTTAATTTGCTCTCTCATAAATCAGTTTTTTTTCGCGATTGGCGGTTCGTGCGGCAAATGGTAGCAGGGAGCCCTCTTCTGCAATGTCGACTGGGCGTTGGAGAATATCCTCCAAATCGACAATCATGCCTGCATGTGTCAAAAGGCTTACACGAACGTTTTCATCATAAACGACCAGCAGGTCGACATCGCTTTCGGGGGTCTCTTCACCTCGGGCAAATGAACCAAAAAGCCATGCCTTCACGACGGGTTGCGTCTTGAAATAATCGGCGATGGTTTTTGTCATGTCCTGTGTACTCATTCGTCGTATGGCTTTTGTCTGCTGCAAAGATACAAAAAAATAATAAACGGTGAGTAACAAATGATTTTTTTTGTGAAATGCAGCGCAAAAAAGGTGTTGTTTTTTATGAAACAGGGGGTTAAAACTGAAAAATCAGCCAGATAAAACGACGTGCATAGGGAGAAAAGGGGGGCATCAGCTCAGGGTGATTTCGCCGGCGAGGGAGAGGGACATCTGGCGGCGCACTTCGTCGGAGGGCAGGCCTTGGCCGAAGAGGAACATCAGCTTGGTGAGGGCGGCCTCGACCGTGCTGTCGCGCCCGCTGACGACGCCTGCCTGCAGCAGCTGAAGGCCCGTCTCGTAGCGGCGCATGGCGACGCTGCCGCCTGTGCATTGGGTGATGTTGACGATGACCTTTCCGGCGCGTGTGGCCTCGGCCAGCTGCTCGACGAGCCAGGGCTTCTGGGGGGCGTTGCCGGCGCCGAAGGTGCGGAAGATGACGCCCTTGAGGGTGGGCGAGGAGAGCACCTCGCGGACGATGTCGGCACGGATTCCCGGGAACAGGGAGAAGATGATGAGGTTGGTGTCGAGCGCGTAATGTGGGGTTAATTTGGGTGAGTGGTTAGGGGTTAGGGGTGAGGGGCTATGGGTTAGGATGGCATCGTCGTTGTAGGTGATTTCGACGCCTGCTGTGGCAAGGTGGGGGTAGTTGAACGACTCGAAGGCGTCGAACTCGTCGGCGCTCGACTTGGTGACGCGGTTGCCGCGCATCAGCTTCTCGTGGAAGAATACGCAGACCTCAGGCACGCGGGGTGTGCCGTCGGGACGGGTGGCAGCGGCAATCTCGATGGAGGTGATGAGGTTTTCCTTGCCATCGGTGCGCAGCATGCCGATGGGCAGCTGGCTGCCCGTGAGGATGACGGGCTTGGCCAGCCCTTCGAGCATGAAGCTGAGGGCCGAGGCCGTAAAGGCCATTGTGTCTGTGCCGTGAAGGATGACGAAGCCGTCGAAGGCGTCGTAGTTGTCGGCGATGATGCGCACCAGCTTTGCCCAGCCCGACGGGTCCATGTCGCTTGAGTCGATGGGCGGGTCGAAGGTCCGCGTGGCTATGCTGACGGGCAGCTGACGGAGCTCAGGCACGTGGTGGAGCAGCTGGTCGAAGTCGAAGCTCTCGAGGGCACCGGTCAGCGGATTCTGTATCATGCCGATGGTGCCGCCCGTATAAATAAGGAGTACGTTCTTCATAGGTTTTCTGTTATTTGGCGCAAAGATAGCAATAATTTGGTTAGGGGTTAGGGGTTAGGGGCTAGGTTTTTTGAGGAAAATGGGGCATACGCGCTTTTTTGTCGGTTTTTGTTTTCTTTTTGCGGAAAAATGTGTAACTTCGCGGCGAATTTTGTCCGAAAATAAACTAAAAAACTATAGTTCAATGGAAAAGAATATTCAAGAGCTTACCGACAAGATGTTCCGCGACGGTGTTGAGAAGGGCCAGCAAGAGGCTCAGCGCATTGTTGAGGAGGCTCGTCGTCAGGCTGAGTCGATTGTGATGGAGGCCCGCAAGGAGGCCGAGACGTCCAAACTGGCTGCCAAGAAGGCCGCCGAAGAGCTGAACAGCCACACGCAGTCCGAGCTTAGGCTGTTTGCGGGTCAGGCGGTGAACGCCCTGAAGTCCGAGGTGGCCACGCTCATCACCGACGGCGTGGTCAAGGAGGCCGTGAAGAGCGCCGTGGACGACAAGGAGGTGATGGGCCGCTTCATCGTGGCTATGGCCGAGCAGTTCGGCGAGAAGGGTGCCGTCATCGGTACGGCCGACGCCGATGCCCTGAAAGCCTACTTCGCCAAGCACGCCAAGACGCTGCTCGACAAGGGCGTGACCATCAACGAGGTGAACGGCCAGAAGACGCTGTTCACCATCGCGCCCGCCGACGGCTCGTACAAGATGAACTTCGGCGAAGAGGAATTTGAGAACTTCTTCAAGTCGTTCCTTCGCCCCCAGCTGGTGGAGATGCTGTTCTAACCAATGGGCAAAAACTACTATTACCTGATAGCCGGCCTGCCCGACATCAGCATGGACGACACGAAGCCGGCCTGCCCGACGGAGGTGTTCCGCACGGAGTACCGTCCCGAGCTGACGCCCGACGACCGCGCTCTCGTGGACCTCATCTGGCTGGAGCAGGACAACCGCAACCTCCTCAGCCTGCTGACCAATAAGGATGCTGAGCCGGAGACGGAGGGCCTGTTCACGGCCGACGAGCTGCGCGAGGTCATTCGCATGACGCGCGAGGACGAGAAGTGGAATAGCCGCTTCCCCGTCTATTTCCGCGATTTCATCAAGGCATACGATGATGAGAACGCAGAGAGCATCCTTCCGGTTGACCTCCTCTCCTCTTATTATTATAAGTACTGCACGGAGGCCGACAACACGTTCGTGAGCCGCTGGTTCTCGTTCAACCTCGACATGAACAACATCCTCTCGGCCCTGACGGCGCGCAAGCATCGCCTGGCGGTCGCCTCGGTGGTGATCGGCGAGGGCGAGGTTGCCGAAGCCCTGCGCACCAGCGGCAGCCGCGACTTCGGGCTGGGAGGCAGCTTCGAGCGCTTCGAGCGCATCCAGCAGATCCACGAGACGGACAACCTCGTGGAGCGCGAGCATCGCATCGACGCAGCACGCTGGGACTGGCTCGACGACGAGTCCTTCTTCGACTATTTCGGCATCGAAAAACTGTTCGGCTTCGTGGTCAAGAACCGCATCGTCGAACGCTGGGCCAAGCTCAACAAGGAGGCCGGGGGCGAAGTGCTGCGCTCCATGATAGCCCGCATGAAGGAAGTGAACGTGCCGGCAGAGTTTAAGGTGAAATAAAGAAAAAATCCATATAATCAGAATGACTAAAGGAAAAGTTAGTGGCATTATTGCCAACATGGTGACGCTGTCCGTCGATGGCCCCGTGGCGCAGAATGAGATCTGCTACATCCTGCTGAACGGAGTCCGCCTGATGGCCGAGGTCATCAAGGTGACGGGTAACAACGTCTATGTGCAGGTGTTCGAGAGCACGCGCGGCCTGAAGGTCGGCGCCGAAGCCGAGTTCACGGGCCACATGCTGGAGGTCCAGCTGGGCCCCGGCATGCTGTCGAAAAACTACGACGGTCTGCAGAACGACCTCGACAAGATGGACGGCGTGTTCCTGCGCCGCGGACAGTACACCAGCCCTCTCGACGACGAGCGCCTCTGGCACTTCAAACCCATCGTCAAGGTGGGCGACAAGGTGCGCGCAGGCGACTGGCTGGGCGAGGTGGAAGAGAACTACCAGCCCCTGAAGATGATGGCCCCCTTCCGCCAGAAGGGCGTCAGCACCGTGAAGAAGATTGCCGACGAAGGCGACTATACCATCAAGCACATCATCGCCGTGCTCACCGATGAGCAGGGCAACGACGTGGAGGTCGATATGGTCCAGCGCTGGCCCGTCAAGCTCGCCCTGACGGCCTACGCCGAAAAGCTGCGCCCCTACAAGCTGCTTGAGACAGGCGTCCGCACCATCGACACCTTCAACCCCATCGTCGAGGGCGGCACCGGCTTCATTCCCGGTCCCTTCGGCACGGGCAAGACCGTGCTCCAGCACGCCATCTCAAAGCAGGCAGCAGCCGACATCGTCATCATGGCAGCCTGCGGCGAGCGCGCCAACGAGGTGGTGGAAATCTTCACCGAATATCCCGAGCTGAACGACCCCCACACGGGCCGCAAGCTCATGGAGCGCACCATCATCATCGCCAACACCTCCAACATGCCCGTCGCTGCCCGCGAGGCCTCCGTCTATACCGCCATGACGATGGCCGAGTACTATCGCGCTATGGGCCTGCGCGTCATGCTGATGGCCGACTCCACCAGCCGCTGGGCACAGGCACTCCGCGAGATGTCAAACCGCATGGAGGAGCTCCCCGGCCCCGACGCCTTCCCAATGGACATCTCATCCATCATCGCCAACTTCTACGGACGTGCCGGCATGGTCATCCTGAACAATGGCCAGAAGGGCTCCATCACCTTCATCGGCACCGTGTCGCCCGCAGGCGGTAACCTCAAGGAGCCCGTCACCGAGAACACCAAGAAGGTGGCCCGCTGCTTCTACGCCCTCGAACAGGAGCGTGCCGACAAGAAGCGCTATCCCGCCGTCAACCCCATCGACTCGTACTCGAAATACCTCGAATATCCTGAGTTCGAGGCCTATATCACCGAGCGCATCAACGGCGAGTGGACCAGCAAGGTCAACGAGATGAAGACCCGCATGCTGCGCGGTAAGGAGATAGCCGAGCAGATCAACATCCTCGGCGACGACGGCGTGCCCGTTGACTACCACGTCGTCTTCTGGAAGTCCGAGCTCATCGACTACGTCGTCCTCCAGCAGGATGCCTTCGACGAGATCGACGCCATCACCCCCCTCGAGCGTCAGGAAGAGATCGTCGATATGGTCATCGACATCTGCCACGCCGACTTTGAGTTCGACACCTTCCTCGAGGTCATGGACTTCTTCAAGAAGGTCATCAACATCTGCAAGCAGGTCAACTACAGCGAGTACAAGTCCGACGACTACTACCGCTACCGCAAGGAGCTCGACGTATTCCTGGCTACGAAGCGGAAGTAAGCCTCCGTCGCTCATCCCCATGCACACCGATAAACCGTAAATTGTCAAATTGTAAGTAAACATGGCAACTACTGCATTTCAAAAGATATACACGAAAATCAGTCAGATAACGAAGGCCACCTGCACGCTGAAGGCCACCGACGTGGGCTACGACGAACTGGCCACCATCGACGGCAAGCTGGCCCAGGTGGTGAAGATTGCGGGCGACAACGTGACGCTTCAGGTCTTCGAAGGCACAAACGGCATCCCGACGAACGCCGAGGTCGTCTTCCTGGGCAAGGCCCCGTCGCTGAAGGTCAGCGACCAGCTGGCCGGACGCTTCTTCAACGCCTACGGCAACCCCATCGACGGCGGTCCACAGATCGAAGGCAAGGAGGTGGAGATTGGCGGTCCCTCCGTCAACCCCGTACGCCGCAAGCAGCCCTCCGAGCTCATCGCCACCGGCATCGCCGGCATCGACCTCAACAACACCCTCGTCTCCGGTCAGAAGATTCCCTTCTTCGCCGACCCTGACCAGCCCTTCAACCAGGTGATGGCCAACGTCGCCCTCCGCGCACAGACCGATAAGATCATCCTCGGCGGCATGGGTATGACCAACGACGACTACCTCTATTTCAAGAACGTCTTCTCGAACGCCGGTGCCCTCGACCGCATCATCAGCTTCGTCAACACCACCGAGGACCCTGCCGTCGAGCGTCTGCTCGTGCCCGACATGGCACTGACCGCCGCCGAGTACTTTGCCGTCGAGAAGAACGAGAAAGTGCTCGTCCTCCTCACCGACATGACCAGCTATGCCGACGCCCTCTCCATCGTCAGCAACCGTATGGACCAGATTCCCTCGAAGGACTCCATGCCCGGCTCGCTCTATAGCGACCTGGCCAAGATCTACGAGAAGGCCGTGCAGTTCCCTGCCGGAGGCTCCATCACCATCATCGCCGTCACCACCCTCTCGGGCGGCGACATCACCCACGCCGTGCCCGACAACACGGGTTACATTACCGAGGGACAGCTCTTCCTGCGCCGCGACAGCGACATCGGCAAGGTCATCGTCGACCCGTTCCGTTCGCTCTCGCGTCTGAAGCAGCTCGTCAGCGGCAAGAAGACGCGCCGCGACCATCCGCAGGTCATGAACGCCGCCGTCCGCCTCTATGCCGACGCCGCCAACGCCAAGACCAAGCTCGAGAACGGCTTCGACCTCACCGACTACGACGAGCGCACACTCGCCTTTGCCAAAGCCTACTCCGACCAGCTCCTCGCCATCGACGTCAACGTCGATACCACCGAGATGCTCGACGTCACCTGGGGGCTCTTCGGCAAGTATTTCAAGCCCGAAGAGGTCAACATCAAGAAAGAACTCGTCGATACCTATTGGCCGAAGAATTAACCGTCAGGCTTTTTAGAAATGGCGATAAAATATCAATACAACAAAACGTCACTTCAGCAGCTTGAGAAGCAGCTCAAGGTGCGCCAGCGCACACTCCCCATCATCAAGAACAAGGAGAGCGCCCTGCGTATGGAGGTGAAGCGTTGCAAGTCCGAGCTACAGCAGCTGCAGCAGGCTCTCGAGGCCCAGATACAGGGCTACGAGTACATGTTCGCCCTGTGGAACGAGTTCGACGCCTCGCTTGTCAGCGTGCAGGATGTCCACCTCGATGTGAAGAAGATTGCCGGTGTACGCGTGCCCGTATTGGGTGATGTGGACTTCGACGTCAAGCCCTTCAGCCTGTTCAACAGCCCGAAGTGGTACTACGACGGCATCGCCCTCCTGCAGGGACTGGCCCAGAACGCCATCGAGTGCGAGTTCTCCGAGGCTAAGCTGGGACTGCTCGAACACGCCCGTAAAAAGACCACCCAGAAGGTCAACCTCTTCGAGAAGGTCCAGATACCCGGCTATGCCGATGCCATACGCAAGATCAAGCGCTTCATGGAGGACGAGGAGAACCTCTCCAAGTCGTCGCAGAAGATACTGAAGGACATCATAGCAACCAGAGAAGAAGAGGAGGAAGCGTCATGATCACGAAAATGAAAAAGCTCACCTTCTTGGTGTTCTATAAAGACTACGAGGCGTTCCTCGAGCGTCTGCACGACCTGGGTGTCATCCACGTCCAGCAGCGCGAGCAGGGACAGATCTCCAATCCTCAGCTGGCCGACGACGTCCGTCTGCTCAGCCGCTGCAACGCTGCCCTGACGGCTCTCGAGCCGCTGGTCGTCCAGCCGAAAAAGCCGGCTTCCGGACGCAAGTCGTCAGCCGCCGGTTCAGCTGCCAGTCCGGCTGCCAGTCCGGTTGCCGCGCAGCCGTCGGCAGGCCTGACTTCTGCCGTCAGCCCTTCTGAACAGCATCCGGCAGACGGTGTCACCCTTCCCGCTGTCCTCGACGCCTACGATGCCCTGCTGGCCGACAAAGCCGCTACGGAGCAGACGCTGGCTGTCCTCCGCAAGGAAGAGGCCCTGCTCGCCCCCTGGGGCGACTTCGACCCGGCCAGCGTGCGCCGTCTGGCACAGGCCGGCTACGTGATGACCTTCTTCTCGTGCCCAACCAGGAGCTACAACGAAGAGTGGGAGCAGACCTACCGCGCCATCGTCATCAACACGGGCAAGCAACGCACCTACTTCGTCACCGTCACCCCCGACGGCGTGACGCCCGACGTCGATGCCGAGCTCTGCCACCTGCCCGACACCTCTCTCTCGTCCCTCCGCGAGCGTATCGCTGCCCAGGAGGCAGCCCTTGCCACCTTCGACGAGCGCATCGCAGCCTTCGCTGCTGCCAACGTCCCCACGCTTCGCGACGGCCGCCAGCAGCTCGACGACCACATCGACTTTGCCCGCGTGCGCCTCACCGGCGAACCCGTCGCAGCCGACAAGCTCATCCTGCTGCAGGGCTGGGCACCCGCCAAAGCCATCGATGCCATCCGCGCCAGCCTCGACGAGAGCGGACAGTTCTACGAAGTTTCCGACCCCACAGCCGAGGACGAGATACCCATCCAGCTCTCGAACAACAAGTTTGCCAAGCTCTTCGAGCCGCTCACGAAGCTCTACATGCTGCCCCAGTATCAGGAGCTCGACCTTACCCTTTTCTTCGCCCCGTTCTTCATGCTGTTCTTCGGCCTCTGTCTGGGCGACATCGGTTACGGTCTGCTGATGATTGTGGCGCTGCCCGTCTTCACCAAGCTCTTCAAGCTCATCAACCCCGACTTCTCGAAGTGGCTGGTGGTGCTGTTCGGCGCCAGCACGATGCTCTGCGGCTTGCTCTCCGGCTCGTTCTTCGGCTTCAGCCTCTACAACCTCGACATCCCCTTCGTGCAGCGCATGAAAGAGTTCCTCTTTGTCGATAATTCCACGATGTTCACCGTCTCGCTCGCCATCGGCGTGGTGCAGATTCTGTTCGGCATGGTGCTGAAAGCTGTGAACCTCACCATCCAGCTCGGCTTCAAGTATGCCTTGAGCACTATCGGCTGGTTCCTGCTGCTGGTCACCATTGGCGTGGCTGTGCTGACCAAGACGCCCTTCAGCAACCCCGTTGTCATCGCCCTTCTCGGCCTGGCAGCCGTCGGCATCCTGTTCTTCCAGAGTCCTGGCAAGAACATTTTCCTGAATGTCGGAATGGCGCTGTGGGATGCCTACAACATGGCCACCGGTCTGCTGGGCGACGTCCTGTCGTACGTCCGTCTCTTTGCCCTCGGTCTCTCGGGCGGCATCCTGGCCAACGTGTTCAACAGCATGGCCGTCGGCATGAGCCCCAAGACACCCGTTGTCGGCTTCCTCGTCACGGCCCTCATCTTCTGCATTGGCCATGCTCTCAACATCTTCATGAACATCCTTGGTGCCGTCGTACATCCCATGCGACTCACCTTCGTGGAGTTCTTCAAGAATGCCGGCTACACAGGCGGAGGCGAAGAGTACAAGCCCTTCGGGCAATTGACAATGGATAATTGACAATGGATAATTAGGAATTGGTTTAACGATTAACGTTTAATGTTTAACGAGGAGTTAGATAATCGCCAAACAATCAAATCGAAAACAAATCGTAAAATGTAAATAGTTAAATAGTAAATAATATAAACATTTAAATACATTACCACTATGACACTCAACTTAGTATTAGCTTATCTGGGCGTAGCCCTGATGATTGGTCTTTCGGGAATTGGCAGCGCCTTTGGCGTCACCATCACGGGCAACGCCGCTGTCGGCGCCCTGAAGAAAGTCAACAAGTTCGGTAACTTCATCGTCCTCACCGCCCTTCCCGGCACGCAGGGACTGTATGGCTTTGCCGGTTACTTCATTTTTGCCAACATGACGGGTCTGCTCAGCCCCGACATCACCACGTTCCAGGCAGCAACCGTGCTGGGTGGCGGACTTGCCCTCGGTCTTGTCGGCCTCTTCTCGGCCATCCGTCAGGGTCAGGTGTGCGCCAACGGTATTGCCGGCATCGCACAGGGTCACGACGTCTTCAGTAAGACCCTCATCCTCGCCGTGTTCCCCGAGCTCTACGCCATCGTAGCCCTCGCCGGCGTCTTCCTCATGGGCCAGGCTGCCGCGTAACCCCTCATCCCCATCAAACCCGCAGGGGGCATCAGAAACATCTGACGCCCCCTGTTGCTATTTGCTTTTTCACTCAATTTGCTGCATCTTTTTGTGTACTCACGTTCGGAAAAATGCAAATAAATTTGCTTTTTCGCTCACTTACTCGTACCTTTGCAGCCTGAAATGAAAAAAGGACTGATGAAAGCAGAAAAAAAGACACCCGATTACGTCTTTGAGGCCAGCTGGGAAGTTTGCAACAAAGTAGGGGGAATCTATACGGTACTCTCGACGCACGCCAAGACCTTACAAGAGACGATTTGTCAGAACCTGTTTTTTATCGGCCCTGATTTCGAGAAGATTCCCTCGAACCCTCTCACCCAGAATCCGCTGTTCACCGAGGACCGCTCGCTCTATGCCGACTGGCTGAAGGCCGCTGCAGGCGAGGGCCTGCGCGTACGTGCCGGACGGTGGAACATTCCCGGTCAGCCTGTGGCGCTGCTCGTGGATTTCACCCCTTTCTATGCGCAGAAGAACGACATCTACGCTCAGGCGTGGGAACTGTTCGGCGTGGACTCGCTCCACGGCTACGGCGACTATGACGAGGCCAACATGTTCTCCTATGCTGCCGCCAAGGTGGTGGAGAGCTTCTATGGCTACGTCATCGCAGGCTGCAAGCGTCCCGACGGCTCCTCGCCCCGCGTGGTCTATCAGGCCCACGAGTGGATGACGGCGCTGGGCATGATGTTCCTGAAGCATTGGCTTCCCTCGATCGCCACGGTGTTCACCACCCATGCCACCAGCATCGGGCGCAGCATTGCAGGCAACAACAAACCGCTCTACGACTATCTGCCGGGCTACTTTGGCGACCAGATGGCGCAGGAGCTTAACATGGAGTCGAAACACAGCGTCGAGAAACAGGCTGCCCACCGGGCCGACTGCTTCACCACCGTGAGCGAGATTACGAACCGCGAGTGCACCCAGCTCTTGGAGAAGCCGGCCGACGTGGTGCTGATGAACGGTTTTGAGGACGACTTTGTGCCGAAGGGCACAGCGTTCACCGCCCGTCGCCGTCAGGCCCGCCGCTGCATGCTCGACAAGGCCAGCCGCCTGCTGGGCAAGACGTTCGCCGACGATGCCCTCATCATCGGCACCGGCGGACGCTTTGAGTTCCGCAACAAAGGCTTCGACCTGCTGCTCGAGTCGCTGCGCCGCCTGGGTGAGCGCGGAGCCGTCGGCCGCGAGGTGATAGCCTTCATCAACGTCCCCCATTGGCACGCGTGGCCCGAGGTGATGGACAAGGTGAACATCATCTTCGTGCCCTGCTATCTCGACGGCAAGGACGGGCTGTTCAACCTCAACTACTACGACCTGCTCATCGGCAACGACATCGGCATCTATCCCTCGTACTACGAGCCTTGGGGCTACACGCCGCTCGAGAGCATCGCCTTCCACGTGCCAACCATCACCACCGACCTGGCCGGCTTCGGCCTCTGGGTGCAGTCCGAGCGAGAGGCCAGCCCGAAGCTGATGGCCGACGAGGATTTCGGCGTCGAGGTGGTCCATCGTACCGACAGCAATTTCGACGAGGCTGCCGAGCAGATAGCCCGCTACATCAGCACCTTCGCCACCAGCTCGCCCGAGAGAATTAAGAACATGCGCGCCAGCGCCGCTGCCCTGTCGAAGAAGGCCCTGTGGTCCGTGTTTGCCACCTACTATCGCGATGCGTACGACTTCGCGCTTCGCGCAGCTGAAAAACGGATAATGGAAAAATCCTGATTCCTAATCAAAGAAGTCCTGCCTGCCCCAACAAGGAAAGATGCTCGAGTGGCTGAAGAGGCACGCCTGGAAAGCGTGTAAACCCCTAAAGGGTTTCCGGGGTTCGAATCCCCGTCTTTCCGCAACAGAAATGTGACATTAGAGGATAGTAACACCGTCAAATCATCATCCCCATTAATTAAACAATGAAATTACAGTCAAGCAACTCCAACACCCCCAACTGGAAGGAAATCACGGTGAAAAGCCGTCTGCCCGAAAAACTGCAGTTCCTCAACGAACTATCTCATAACCTTTGGTGGGCGTGGAACCCCGAAGCCCGCGACCTCTTCAAGAGCCTCGACCCCGAGCTCTGGAAGAGCTGTGGCAAGAACCCCGTCCTGATGCTCGAACGTCTCAGCTACGAACGCATGGTGCAGCTTGCCGACGACGACGAGGTCATCGGCCGCATGGTCAGCGTACGCGACAAATTCACGAAATATATGGCCGTCAAGCCCGACACCAAGCGCCCCAGCGTGGCCTACTTCTGCATGGAGTACGGTCTGAACGCCTGCCTCCACATCTATTCCGGCGGCCTGGGCGTCCTTGCCGGCGACTACCTGAAGGAAGCCTCCGACAGCAACGTCGATATGTGTGCCGTCGGCTTCCTCTACCGTCTCGGCTACTTCACCCAGAGCCTGTCGATGGATGGCCAGCAGATTGCCACATACGAGCCCTCGAACTTCGCCCAGATACCCGTCGAGCGCGTGCTTGATGCCAACGGCCAGCCCATGGTGATTGATGTTCCCTACATCAACTACCACGTCTATGCCTACCTCTGGAAGGCACAGGTCGGCCGCGTGCCCCTCTACCTGCTTGATACCGACAACGACCTCAACAGCGAGTACGACCGTCCCATCACGTGGCAGCTCTACGGCGGCGACTGGGAAAACCGTCTGAAGCAGGAGATCCTGCTCGGCATCGGCGGTATGATTGCCCTGCGCCAGCTCGGCATCACGAAGGACATCTACCATTGCAACGAAGGCCATGCCGCCCTCTGCAACCTCTACCGCCTCTGCGAGTATCGCCGTCAGGGCTACTCGTTCAACGAAGCCATGGAACTGGTCCGCGCCAGCGGCCTCTACACCGTCCACACCCCCGTGCCCGCCGGACACGACTACTTCGACGAAGGCCTCTTCGGCAAGTACATGAGCGGCTACGCCGAGCAGCTCGGCATCTCGTGGCCCGAGCTGATGGACATGGGCCGCACCAACCCCGGTGACGGCGGCGAGCGTTTCTGCATGAGCACCTTCGCCTGCAACACCTGCGGCGAGGTCAACGGCGTCAGCCTCCTCCACGGCGACGTCAGCAAGAAGATGTTCAACGGCATCTGGAAAGGCTATTTCCCCGAGGAGAGCCATGTCGGCTACGTCACCAACGGCGTACACTTCCCCACGTGGGTGGCCACCGAGTGGCGCACCCTCTATAAGAAGTACTTCGACAAGACGTTCATGCACGACCAGTCCAACGCCGCCATCTGGGAAGCCATCTACAACGTCTCCGACGAGGAGATCTGGAACACCCACATGGGCCTGAAGCGCAAGCTCGTCGACTTCATCCGCGAAGAGTTCCGCGCCACGTGGCTCCGCAACCAGGGCGACCCCAGCCGCGTCGTCAGCCTGATGAACAAGATCAATCCTAACGCCCTGCTCATCGGCTTCGGCCGCCGCTTCGCCACCTACAAGCGCGCCCACCTGCTCTTCACCGACCTCGACCGTCTGGCACGCATCGTCAACAACCCCGACTATCCCGTGCAGTTCATCTACACCGGCAAGGCCCACCCGCACGACGGGGCAGGGCAGGGGCTTATCAAGCGCATCATCGACATCAGCCGTCGTCCCGAGTTCCTCGGCAAGATCATCTTCCTCGAGAACTACGACATGAACCTGGCCCGCCGCCTCGTCAGCGGTGTCGACATCTGGCTCAACACGCCCACCCGTCCGCAGGAAGCCTCCGGCACCAGCGGCGAGAAAGCGCTGATGAACGGCGTCGTCAACTTCTCCGTCAAGGACGGCTGGTGGTACGAAGGCTATCGCGAGGGTGCCGGCTGGGCGCTGACCGAACGCCGCACGTATGCCAACCAGGACTATCAGGACCAGCTCGACGCCGCCACCATCTACAGCATGCTCGAGAACGAAATCCTGCCCCTCTACTATGCCCGTAACGAGAAAGGCTTCAGCGAAGGCTGGGTGAAGGTGATGAAGAGCAGCATTGCCCGCATCGCTCCCCACTACACCATGAAGCGCCAGCTCGACGACTACTACAGCCGCTTCTACGCCCCCCTGTCCAACCGCTTCCACTACCTGAGCGCCGCCGACGGAGCCAAGGCCCGCGAGCTCGCCGCATGGAAGGAAGTCGTCGCTCAGCGCTGGGACAGCATCGAGGTCATCAGCTGCACCCACATCGACGAGATGGAAGAAGGCATCCACAACGGTAAGGGCCACGTCATCCGCGTGGTGCTCGACGAAAAAGGCCTCGACGATGCCGTAGGCGTGGAGCTTGTCACCGTCACCACCGACGCCGAGGGAGCCGACCACATCTATAAGGTCGAGCCGCTCAACCTCGTCCGCAGGGAGAACAACATCTTCACCTTCGAAGCCATCCACGAGATGAACAATGCCGGGACGTTCAAGACCGCCTATCGTCTCTATCCCAAGCACCCCGACCTTGCCCATCGTCAGGACTTCTGCTACGTCCGCTGGTTCAACTAATGACCACGGACAGCAAATAAGAAATTGTGAATTGCCTTTCCGGCAGTTCACAATTCTATTTTTTTTCAGACTACGAACGTTCTCCTCATGACCCATTTGCTGACAGAAATCCGGACGGCCTTGGAAGACCACTATGACGCCGACGAGTTGCGTACTGTTGCGAAGGCCCTGTGCTGCGAAGGCCTCGGCATCAGCGACAGCGACTACTATCTGCGTACGCACGTGACGCTCTCCGGCGGTCAGCTGTCGTGGCTCGACCAAGCCCTGCGGCGTCTGCAGGCAGGCGAACCCCTGCAGTACGTACTGGGCACAGCCCCTTTCGGCGGTCTTGCGATGCATGTGGACAGCCGTGTGCTGATACCCCGTCCCGAGACGGCCGAGCTTGTCCGGCTGGTGGCCCGCCTGCCGCAGCAGGCCGCCGTCCTCGACGTGGGCACCGGCAGCGGCTGCATAGCCATCAGCGTGGCGAAAGCATGTCCCGCGCTGGCCGTCGTGGCGTGCGATGTGTCGGCCGATGCCCTGGCTGTCGCACGCGCCAATGCCCTGACGGCAGGCGCCGATGTCCGTTTCATCCAGGCCGACGTGCTCGACGTCACCAGCGCAGCCGCCGCCCTGCCGCGCAGCTTCACCTGCATCGTCTCCAATCCTCCCTATATCCCCCTGATGGAGCGCGTGCTGATGGAACGCCGCGTGACCGACTGGGAGCCGTCGCTTGCCCTCTTCGTGCCCGACCACGACCCTCTGCTGTTCTATCGTGCCCTGGCGCGGTTAGGCCGGACGCCCGTGCTGGCCGAAGGCGGATGGATGGCGGTGGAGGTGAACGCCACGTTTGCCTATGAGACTGCCGTGCTGTTCACTTTCTATGGGTACGAGGACGTCCGCACGGAGCATGACCTCTATGGCAAGCCGCGCTTTGTCGTCTGCCGCAAGTAGCTCGTTCATTGTGCTTTTTGAATGGAAGGGCGTAATTTGTATTATGGTTATCCGCTATAATACCCTAAGGTTTAAAAGGTCAACGGACGGAGCAGCGGGAGTGGTGCCAAACTTGCTAGCACTCTGTCGAGCCGTGGCTGTGGTAGAGCGAAACTCAACTTCTTAAGGTCTTCATAAGAAAATATAGGCGTATGGGTCATTTTGCAGGATAGTTTAGTGGTACTTTGTTTCAATGGGTCAAATTGCAGGATAAGAAAGCTCGGCTGTTGTTTGGCCATTTACTGACGAATATGTACCTTTGCTCCAGAGTCTGAAGCATAGTGGA
>JAILEU010000167.1 GCA_024697785.1 Bacteroidaceae bacterium
TCCACTATGCTTCAGACTCTGGAGCAAAGGTACATATTCGTCAGTAAATGGCCAAACAACAGCCGAGCTTTCTTATCCTGCAATTTGACCCATTGAAACAAAGTACCACTAAACTATCCTGCAAAATGACCCATACGCCTAATCATCTATCATTTGGCAACAAATATCACGTGTAATAGACAACCGTTTTGCAATCTATATTCATTTTAAGAAATATAAGCTAGTTAACTAATTTTCAGCATAATTAAACAATATTAAATCGACTTGATTTTAGATAAATTTATTTTAAGCGTATATTTCAAGGAATAGCTTAACCATGCTCTGCATTTCAATAAACATTTCACAATATTTCAGATTTTTAATTAAGAATTAAAAAGTATTTTCTAATTAAAAAAACATGGTGATATCTATTGCTTGTAAAAGGATGTAGTCAAAATGGAAACAAGTGAGGAGGCTATTGTTTACAAAATTCTTTTTAAAAAGTGTTTGCTTTTGTAAAAAATAATGTTTACTTTTGCAATCGCAAAAAAACCCAAAAAAACGATGGAAAACGAACAAATCGACATCATCCTGCAGAACGAAGGGCTTAATGCCTCGCAGCTTGCCGAACGACTGAACATGCAACGGGCGCAAATCTCGCACCTGCAGAGCAACCGAAACAGAGTCAGCCTTGACGTGGTGAAGAAAATCCACCACGCTTTCCCCCACATTCGCCTGGAGTGGCTCATTGATCGTGAAGGCGACTATTGGAATCCAGATGTGACGTCTGTCTCTACTCCACCTGAAGCGGCAGTCCCGTCGATGTCATCGTCACACAGCGGGATGGGCGATTTGTTCGGAGAGGACGAAATATCCGGCAACATTGACAAGGAAGTCAGTAATCGTAAAGAGCCAGCGGCAAGCCACGCAGGGATTACGCAAACCGCAGCTGGAAACGCTCAAATGACAGCTGAGAATTCAAAAAATTCGACCAAGGATACGGGAACCGCTGATTTTTTGAAGGAGAACGGGGTAAATAGCCCTTTTTTCACCTCTAAAGAGGTTGGAAATCTGTCTATTCAGACGCCAAAGAATCCTGCGCGGAAAATCGTCGAACTAAAGATTTTCTACAACGATGGCACCTATGAGACTTTCGTAGAGCGCAAAGGGGAACCATAAAGGCTAACGTTTGCGTTTAACACCCTGTCATCTTTGGCATAAGGAAGAACAAGAGCTAAGAGAGTAACCACGAACCATGAACAAAGAACCCTAACCCTGAATCATGAAACATGAATCACGAATCACGAAACCAAAAATCGGTTACTCTTCTATTCTGAGGAGAGCGCCGGTGATGGGGTTCAGCTGCACCTTAGTTGTGGCTTTCTTGCCAAACAGTTTCGACGAAAGGGTTTCCGTTTTCCCAAACTGCGGCATCGGGACGACCTCATCCACATAGACTTGTGTTGACGTATAGACGCGTATGCTCGACTTAGCCGGCAGGTTATAGACAATGCCGTTATAGTTGTTCACCTTCTCTGCCGGAGTGTCATGCTGCTCGCCCTGTCCCGTCTCGGTGGTTGCGGCAGACTTGGTCGTCTTCTTGAGTGAAAATACGGATTTCTTAGGCTGCGGAGCTGGCAGCTGGCCCGACACAGGATCGGCGTTAGGGTTGAGGTTCTTGACATCCAGATAAACAGGAGAACCAGCCATGTTGTCGGCATCGAGCACACCCAGCTTACGCGAGAAACGAGCTGCCACATATTTCGTCAGATTTCTGTCCGGCACCACCTCGAAAGTTGCGGACGAGATTTCGCGTGTCGTTACGCCAGTGAACAGTTTCATCAGCGCATCCTCCTGTTTCTGAAGGTTATCCACCATCAGTTTTAATCCCTCTCCGTCGGAAGGCATGTAGTCGCTTTCGCCCCTCATGAGGCTGTTTTTGCTGTCGCGAATCTCATAGATTTCGCGAGCCACCAGCTCAGCCAGTTTGGCCTTTGAGGTAGCCATCAGCATCTCTTCCGTCATGTACGAACGGGCATCCTTAACCTCCCACATCGCCTCTGTGGTGGGTGCGCTGACATCCGTCGAGGCCATGGCAAACAGCTCGCCGGCACAGATGGAGAGCAGCGTGCCCTCGTCGCTCAGCGTCACCTGGGGAGCGATGGAGTTGGCGTTGAAGGCGATGTGGTAGCACTTTGTCTCGTCGGCCAAAGCCCTGTAGGCCACACTTGCCGAGAGCAGTTCGTAGTGTGTCTCCTCCTTGTTGGATATATCCGTCAGCCGCATGTAGCGGTCGGCATACTGGCAAAGTTCGCCTGGGGTATAAGTCACTTTTTCGGTTGTCAGCGTTATGTCGATGGCTGTTTTGGGCAGGAAATAGACGATGCCGTCCTTGCTGACGCCAGGCTCATAATCCTTGACTATCGTCTGGCTTCGGGACGGCAGAACGGCCATCAGGCACAGGGCCAGCGGGAGGATGAAAGCATATATGCAGATAGACTTTTTCATTTCATTCGTTATTTATCACGGTGCAAAAATAGGTCTTTTTTCTGAATTTTTCTCTCCTCTTTAAAAATAATTGACAAAACAATGCTCTACATTGGCAAAAAAACATTAATTTTGGCCGAAAAATCTTTTCTATTGCGGTATGAAGGAAATTACAATCAATGACAAAAAGTTTGCAGTATCCATCCCAGAATCGTACATTTTGGGAGAAGTGAAGAAATTGGCAGCGCGCATCAGCCACGATCTGGAGGGTAAGAACCCGCTGTTCCTGGGAGTGCTGAACGGCAGCTTCATGTTTGCCGCCGACCTGTTCCGCGACATCACCATTCCGGCACAGATTTCGTTTGTGAAACTGGCGTCGTACGAAGGAACCGCCTCGACCGGTGTCATCAAGGAGGTCATCGGCCTTTCGGAGAGCATAGCCGGCCGGTGCATCGTCATTGTAGAAGACATCATCGACAGCGGCCTCACCATGCAAAAGCTGCTCGAGAACCTCGGCACGCGCGAACCGGCTGAGATTCACATCTGCTCGCTGCTTCTCAAGCCCGACAACCTGCAAGTCGATCTTGACGTTGAGTATGTCGCCCTTCAGATTCCCAACGACTTCATTGTCGGTTACGGCCTCGACTACGATGGCTGGGGACGTAACACGCGCGATATTTATACTGTTGTAGACGATTGAAAAATACACTCTTAAAACATATTCATTAAACCATATTCGAATTCATTCATTATGCTTAACATCGTTATTTTCGGGGCTCCGGGCTCCGGCAAAGGCACCTACAGCGCCCGCATCAAAGAGACATTCCAACTCGAGCACATCTCCACCGGCGATGTCCTCCGTGCTGAAATCAAGAACGGAACCGAACTGGGCAAGACGGCCAAGGGTTACATCGACAACGGTCAGCTGATTCCCGACGAGCTGATGATTGGCATCCTGGCCAACGTCTATGACCACCTGCCCGCCGGCTCCAAGGGCGTCATCCTCGACGGCTTCCCCCGCACCATTGCCCAGGCAGAAGCCCTTCAGGCCATGCTGACCGAGCGCGGCGAGAAGCTTGCCTGTGTCGTATCACTCGAAGTCAGCGAGGATATCCTCATGTTCCGTCTGCTCCGCCGCGCCACCATCGAGGGCCGTGCCGACGACAACGAGGAGACCATACGCAAGCGCTTTGCCGTCTATTACAACCAGACCAAGCCCCTTGCCGACTTCTTCCGCAGCCAGGGACTGCTGAAAGAGTTCACCTATACCGACGAGATCGGCCCCGAAGGCATGATCAAGAACATCACCGAGTACATCAAGACCCTGTAAATGCCCGAGACCAACTTTGTTGACTATGTGAAGATCTACTGCCGCTCAGGCAAGGGCGGCAGAGGCTCCACACATATGCGCCGCGTCAAATACAACCCCAACGGAGGCCCTGACGGGGGCAACGGCGGACGCGGAGGCCACGTTATCCTGCGTGGTAACCGCAACTATTGGACGCTGCTCCACCTGCGCTACGAACGCCACGTCTTTGCCGGCAACGGCGGCAACGGCTCGCGCAACAAGTCCACGGGTGCCGACGGCGAGGACAAGATCATCGACGTCCCCTGCGGCACAGTGGCTTACAACGCCGAGACGGGCGAGTATCTCTGCGACATCACCGACCACGGGCAGGAGGTCATCCTGCTGCGTGGCGGACGCGGCGGATTGGGCAACTTCAATTTCTGCACCCCCACCCGTCAGGCGCCGCGCTTTGCCCAGCCCGGCGAACCCATGCAGGAGCTCGTCGTCATCCTCGAGCTGAAGCTCCTGGCCGACGTAGGCCTGGTGGGTTTTCCCAACGCCGGCAAGTCAACCCTGCTGGCGGCTACCAGCGCTGCCAAGCCCAAGATTGCCAACTATCCCTTTACCACCCTCGAGCCCAACCTCGGCATCGTCAGCTACCGCGACGGCAAATCGTTTGTCATGGCCGACATCCCCGGCATCATCGAGGGAGCATCCGAAGGACGTGGCCTCGGCCTGCGCTTCCTGCGACATATCGAGCGTAACAGCGTGCTGCTCTTCATGATACCAGGCGACACGGACGACATACGTCACGAATATGACATCCTGCTGAGCGAGCTGGCGCAGTTCAACCCCGAGATGCTTGACAAGCAGCGCGTCCTTGCCATCACCAAGAGCGACCTGCTCGACGAGGAGCTCATCGGCATGCTTGAGGACGAAGGACTTCCCGCCGGCATCCCCCACGTCTTCATCTCCTCCGTCACCGGCATGGGCATCACGCTACTCAAGGATGTGCTCTGGAAGGCACTCAACGCCTCGTCGCTGCTCACCACCCGCAGCAGCCAGGAGCTGGTGCATCGCTCCAAGACCGAGCAGGAACTGGAGGAGATCAACGCCGCTTCCCCGCTCGACATCCCCGCTATGCCCGACGACGAGGACTACGAAGACATAGAGGAGCTGGAAGACTTCGAGTACGAGTTCGAGGATAACAATTAACAAATAGGTTCTGAATGAACGACATAGAGAAAATACTTGAGCATGGTATAAGCTTCTCCGGCTCATCCGTTCCCCGCGAGGGTCAGGAGAAAAAAGTGAAGACGAAAGCCAAGAAAAAAGAGTACATCACCGGACAGCACTTCAGCGGCGCAGCCAAGAAGAAGGCCGACATCCGTCGCCGCCGAGCCAACCGTCCCAGCCAGCGTAAAGGATGAACACAACGAAAGAATCCACCTATGCCCTGCTTGTTCAGCAGGCACAGGCCCTTGTCGGGAGTGAGCCTGACGAAGTGGCCAACATGGCCAACGTGGCGGCACTCATACACGAGACGTTCCACTTCTGGTGGACAGGCTTTTACCGCGTCGTCGGCGACGACCTCGTGCTCGGACCCTTCCAGGGGCCGATAGCCTGTACCCGCATCGCGGCGGGCCGCGGCGTCTGCGGAGCCGCACGCCAGCGGCGCGAAACCGTTGTCGTGCCCGACGTCGAGCTGTTCCCCGGCCACATCGCCTGCAGCTCCGCCTCGCGCAGCGAGATTGTCGTGCCCGTCTTTGACAAGTCTGGAAACGTCAAAGCCGTGCTTGACATCGACAGCGAGCATCTCGCCACCTTCGACGACGTCGATGCCCGCTATCTCGAGCAGATAGCTGCCTTATTTAAATAAGGTAGTGAACTTCGTTTTTAAGGTAATAACGTAATATTGTTTTAAAAGGATGAAAACAAAAGTATTATTATGCGTGACACTATTGCTGTCATTAGGTTTCGGCAGCATGTCCGGACACCGTGCCGTCAAAGGCGCCGACGCAGGTGTGAAGCCTGCTTTACAGGAAACCCTCAATGCCGGCGAAAGCCGTCGGGACACCGTGCAGGCTATGCCAAAGGGTTCTCTTGTACATCAGCACTTTATCGACATCGAGTGCCCCAATCCTGCAGGCAAGAAGGTCAGCCTGAGTTCCGTGGTTGACAATCCCGCCAACCGCTATGTCATTCTCGATTTCTGGGCCACGTGGTGCGGGCCTTGCGTGCAATCCATCCCGACGCTCAGGGACATATATGCCAAGTATCACGGCAAGGGCGTGGAAATCTTCAGCGTCTCCTTGGACACCAAAGCCGACGCCTGGAAACAATTCGTGGCGAAAAACGGCATGAACTGGGTCAATGTGATGGTGTCGGGAAGGAAGGATTTTGCTGGCTATAACGTTGAGTTCATCCCGACTGTCCTCCTGATTGACGGCACGACGGGCGAAATCCTTGTCCGCGACTCACACCCCGACCTCGACGCCATCCTCTCAAACCTGCTGAAATGAGAAAAACAATGAAAATCTCGATGAAAAAAAACATTCTTTTCACATCGCTCGTCGTCCTGTCCGTCCTGACGGCAGGCGCAGAGCAGACTACCGAAAAAGTCACGTTTGTCAATCCGTTCATTGGCACGGAGGGGATGGGCCACACTTTCCCCGGAGCTTGCGCCCCCTTCGGCATCGTCCAGCTCAGTCCCGACACCGACACCATCCCCCACAACGTGGACGGACGCTATGTAGGCAAGGTCTATGAGTACTGTGCCGGCTACCAGCACACCGACAACACCATTGTCGGCTTCAGCCACACCCACCTGAGCGGCACGGGCCACTCCGACCTCGGCGACATCCTCATCATGCCCCAGACGGGCGAGCTGCAGCTCAATCCCGGCACGGCCGACAACCCCGACGGCGGCTACCGCGAACGTTTCTCGCACGATACCGAGCGCGCCGAGGCAGGCTACTACGAGGTCACCCTCGCCGACAATGGCGTACGTGCACAGCTCACCGCCACACAACGCGTCGGCGTACACAAGTACACCTTCCCCGAAGGCAGCGGACAGCGCATCATCCTCGACCTCACTCACGGCATCTACAACTACGACGGCAAGGTGCTCTGGAGCACGCTGCGCGTCGAGAACGACACCCTCCTCACCGGCTACCGCATCACCGACGGCTGGGCACGCTCCAACTACACCTACTTCGCCATCTCCTTCTCCAAGCCCATCCGCAGCCATGGCTATAAGGACAAGAAGCGCGAGCCCTACAGCGGTTTCTGGGGCAAGTTCGACCGTTACCACAACTTTCCCGACATCGCCGGACGTGGCGTGACGGCCTATTTCAACTTCGACAGCCGCTCCGCAGCCAATCCGCGTATGGGCGGAGGCGGCAACGGCCGTCGCCGCACAGCCGAGGGCGTCAAGGACAACCCCGAGCTGGTGGTCAAGGTGGCCCTCTCGGCCGTCTCCACCGAGGGCGCCATCAAGAACCTTCAGGCCGAGGCTGCCGGAAAGACGTTCGACGCCATCTGTGCCGAGACGCGCCAGGCCTGGGAGCGCGAGCTATCCGTCATCGACTGCGACGGCACCGACGACCAGAAGGCCATGCTCTACACCTCGCTCTACCACACCATGATCAACCCCTCCATCTACATGGACGTGGACCGTCAGTATCGTGGTGTTGACGGCAACATCCACACGGCCGACGGCTTCAACAACTACACCGTCTTCTCCATTTGGGACACCTACCGTGCCGAACATCCGCTGCTTGGCCTGCTGAAGCCGTCGCGCAACACCGACATGGTGAAGTCCATGATCCGCCATCAGCAGCAGAACATCGTGGGCATGCTGCCCGTGTGGAGCCTGATGGGCAACGAGGGCTGGTGCATGACGGGCTACCACGCCGTCACGGTGCTTGCCGACGCCATCGTCAAGGGTGCCGCCATCGACGCCGACGAAGCCCTGCGCGCCATGACCGCCACAGCCACCAACCGCTACTTCCCCAGCGTGCGCGACTACTCGCGCCTCGGCTATGCCCCCTACGACACCGACGGCACGGCAGCTTCTAACACCCTCGAGTACGCCTTCGACGACTGGGCCATCTATGCCGCAGCCAAAGCCGCAGGCAACGAGCGCATTGCCAACATGTTCCTGCCCCGCGCACTCAACTACCGCAACACCTTCGACACCTCCATCGGCTTCGCCTCACCCCGCTACCGTAACGGCGAGTTCAAGAAAGACCTCGACCCCTATCAGACCTACGGCGAAGGCTTCATCGAGGGCAACTCGTGGAACTTCTCCTTCCATGTCCCCCACGACGTGCATGGCCTCATACGCTGCATGGGCGGTGAAGAGGCCTTCCGCGACAAGCTCGAACAGCTGTTTGCCATGAATCTGCCCGAGAAGTACTATGCCGACAACGAGGACATCACCGCCGAGTGCCTCGTGGGCGGCTACGTCCACGGCAACGAGCCCAGCCACCATGTCCCCTACCTCTTTGCCTGGACCTCCACCCCGTGGAAGACGCAGGAGTGGCTGCGCACCATCATGAATAAGATGTACCGTAACGACATCCGCGGTCTGGGCGGCAACGACGACTGCGGCCAGATGTCCGCCTGGTACATCTTCTCCGCCCTCGGCTTCTACCCCGTAGCCCCCGGCACCGACCAGTATGTCCTCGGTGCCCCCTACCTGCCCTACATGAAGGTCACGCTCGAGAACGGCCGCACCATCGAAGTCAAGGCCCCGAAGGTGAGCGACAAGAACCGCTACGTGCAGAGCGTCCGCCTCAACGGCCAGCCCTACACCCGCCTCTACGTCACCCACAGCCAGCTCACGCAGGGCTGCACCATCGAATATGTCATGTCCTCCAAGCCCAACAAGAAGCGCGGTCTGGCTGTCGCCGACAAGCCCTACTCGCTCTCCCCTGCCCCCATGCAGGCCACGGGCAAGGGCACCTCGTCGTCCATCGCCCGCCGCATGTCCACGCAGCTCACGGCCGACGACAAAGAGTGGAACAAGCACCTTCAGGACATCCGCTTCATCGATCAGAGTCCCGCGACGCAGGGCGCCGAGATCTACCACGCCCTCATCCCCGACCCCGATCCCTACATCCGCAGCGTGGCCCGCGAGGTGATGCGCTGTCTCTACTGGAAACCCACCGACAGCATCCCCATGCTGCGCCGTCTCGACTACATCCTCCGTTCCGACCCGGGCATCTCGGCCAAGGGCGGCGGCGGTGGCTACGTCAACATCTTCTATAGCACCGACCACGTCGAGCGCTCGTTCCGCGACAACGACACAGCCCGCGTCGATTTCGAGACCCGCGGCGTGCTGCTCCATGAGCTCACCCACGCCTTCCAACTCGAGCCCCAGGGCATCGGCCCCTACGGCGGACCCAACAAAGCCATGTGGGAGATGGTTGAAGGCACGGCCGATGCCGTCCGCGTAGCCTGTGGCGGCTTCCATGGCGAGGCCGACCGCCCCAAGCGAGGCAGCTATCACGACGGCTACCGCTACATCGGCTACTTCTTCAACTGGGTGCGCGAGAACAAAGACCCCGACTTCATCCGTAAGATGAACCACACCTGCCTCACCGTCGTGCCCTGGAGCTGGGACGGAGCCGTGCAGTCCGTCCTCGGACCCGACTACACCATCGACAGCCTCTGGCACGAGTATCAGGTTGCCATCGGAGACATTAAAGATTGAGGATTTTCTTCGTTTAACGTTTAATGTTTAACGACCTTGCGGCAGAAAGTGAAGTCAGAGGTAAGAGGTCTGA
>JAILEU010000009.1 GCA_024697785.1 Bacteroidaceae bacterium
TCGCTACAACGCGCCGCGCCGCATGACACTCAGCCTGTTGCGCAGCGAATATGAGCCCTACAGCCGTTTCAAGGCTTTCCGCGAGGGGCGTGTCTTCGGATGCAACAACGCCGAGCTGATCTTCTTTGAGGAATATCCCTACCACCCCGACCGCCTGCTGACGGACTTCGTCCGCATCTTTTCAGGCCGGACAGACTCGCTCCGCTACTTTCACCGAATGGAATGAAAAGAATTAAATAATTAGGAATTAGAAATTAGGAATTTTGGTTTAACGTTTAACGTTTAATGTTTAACGAGCACGACCTCGAAGACTGACAGACTAGCAGACTAACAGACTGACAGATAATAGCGTATCAACGAAGCGGTCCACGGAACATTCATCTGATAGTCTGATAGTCTGAAAGTCTGTAAGTCTAAAAGGAATTTCTTAACTCTTAATTCTTAACTAAAAAAAATCGTAGTAAAACCGTCGCCCAGGAGGAAGATATGAAAAGAGAGAATCCCTTTGTGTTGCTGGTGCTGATAACCGTCGTGCTGTTTATGGCGGGGCTGTTTATGGGTTCGGTGCGCGTTCCGTTTGCAGAGACGTTGCACGTGCTGCTGGGCGGTACGGCAACCAAGGAGAGCTGGACGTTCATCATCCTCCATAGCCGCATCCCGGCCTCCATCGTGGCTTTGCTGACGGGAGCCTCGCTGGCGTCGGCAGGCCTGATGCTGCAGACAGCCTTCAGCAACCCGCTGGCAGGGCCCGACATCCTGGGCATCAACTCGGGCGCCGGACTGGGCGTCGCCATCGTCATGCTGGCTTTCGGAGGCGTGCTGCCAGCCGGAGCCTCGCTGGTAGGCATACAGTTCTCGCTCGTCATCAGCGCCTTTGTGGGAGCGCTGGCTGTCACGGCTTTACTGCTGATGTTTTCCTCCATCACGAAGTCGAACGTCATGCTGCTTATCATCGGCATCATGCTCAACTTCATCGTCAGCAGCAGCATCACGTTGCTCAACTTCTTCTCCACCGAAGAGGGCGTCCACAGCTACACCATGTGGGGAATGGGCACCTTCGGGGGCGTCACGACAGACCAGCTGCCCCTCTTCTGCCTCCTCGCCCTGGGCGGACTGGCTGTGAGCCTCAGCCTCGTCAAGCCCCTGAACGCCCTGTTGCTGGGTGCCCACTATGCCGAGAATCTGGGCATCAACGTACGCCGCACGCGTATCCTGCTACTGCTCTCGACCGGCCTGCTGGTAGCCGTCACCACAGCCTACTGCGGCCCCATCAGCTTCATCGGGCTTGCCGTACCCCATATGGCCCGTCTGCTGCTTGGCACCACCGACCATAAACGTCTCATGCCTGCCACGCTGCTCTGCGGCGCGGCCGTAGCCCTGATGTGTAATCTGATATCCACGTTGCCGACGGGCGGTAGGCTGCTGCCCCTCAACGCCATAACGCCCATCATCGGCGCACCCGTCATCATCTTTGTTATTCTGAAGGACCGCCGATGACATCGAAGTCCCGAAGGGCCTCATAGACGCGGCGCACGGGCAGTCCCATGACGTTGTAGAACGAGCCCTCGATATACTCTACCCCAACGTAGCCAATCCATTCCTGCACCCCATAGGCGCCAGCCTTATCGAGAGGGTGATAGTGAGCGACATAGTAATTGATTTCCTCGTCCGTAAGGGTAGCAAACTTCACCTTCGACTCAGCCACAAAACTCTTCTGCCGTTCGCGGGTGGTGAGGGTAACGCCCGTAAACACCTCGTGCATCTTGCCCGACAGACGATGTAGCATAGCCACAGCCTCAGCCTCATCGTGAGGTTTCTCGAGGACGGCATCCTCCAGCCAGACGATGGTGTCGGCTGTAATGATGAGTTCGTCGGGGGCGATGAGCCCGCGATAGGCATTGGCTTTCTCGCGCGATATATAAAGAGGTATATCCCCCGCCCGAAGCGTGTCGGGGTAGGATTCGTCGACCGACGGCAGCACGCGCACCTCAAAGGGAATATCAAGTCCTCCCAACAGCTCGCGCCTGCGAGGAGAATTGGAAGCGAGAAGGATTTTATAGTTCATAATTCACAATTCATGGTTTATCGTTTAACGTTTAATTTTTAACGAACACATCCTCTGGCCCTAGCCTTTAGCCTCTACCCAAGTCAACTACCAGCCGAAGGCATCGTCGTTGTGCATCCACTTGCCCTGCACCTTCAGCACCTGCTCCAGCACGTCGCGCACGCAGCCTTCGCCACCCTTCAGCGGGGAGATGTAGGTGGAGATGGCCTTGATTTCAGGCACGGCATCGGCGGGGCAGCAGGGTAGTCCACAAGCCGTAAGGACGTGATAGTCGGGGATGTCGTCGCCCATGTAGAGCACTTCATCGGGGCTGAGAGCATGCTTTTCCAGAAAATCGTTCAGGACCTCAAGCTTATGCGAGGCAGCCAGGTAGATGTCCTCCATGCCGAGCTGCACATAGCGCTCGCGGATATAATCGACATTGGCGCCGGTGATGATGGCAATCGTCAGCCCCGCCTTGACGGCATGTTGAATGGCATAGCCATCCTTGACGTTGGATGTGCGGCGGGGCACGCCGTCGGCGCCAAGCGGCATTGTGGCGCAGCTCAACACGCCGTCAACGTCAAACACGCACGCCTTGATCTTATTCAGGTCGTATGAAATCATGGTGATTTACTATTTGACGATCCTATATTATTTACTATTTGACGATTTACTATTTACGATTTGGCTGCGCAAGGACTCTAACCCCTAGCCCGGTTATTCCTATTTTTCGATTTTTACGTTGCTTCGTATCCTAAATAGCCCCATAATCCAATCGTAAATAAATAGTCAATCGTAAATCGAAAAAAACCGTAAATCGTCTTTACCATTTATTAATATGGACTTTCTCCCATTGGAGGTGAGCCTCGTTGAATGGCTTACGTTCCATTCCCTTATGTCCGACGGCGATGATGCAGAGCACGCGCAGGTTGTCGGGGATGCCGAGCAGCTCGTGCACGACGTCGTCGGCAGGTGTGCCGTCGGCAGCAAAACGTCCGCGTATGTGCGCCCAGCAGCTGCCCAGCCCGAGGTCCTCGGCCTGCAGCTGTATCATGAAGGCGGCGATGGAGGCATCCTCCACCCAGGCGTCGCTCACCCCCGGGTCGCCCATGACGACGATGGCCAGCGGAGCCTCAGCCACAAAGGCAGCACCACTCTCCTTGCTCTCGGCCAGCTGCGCCAGCGTTGCCTTATCGTCCACCACGACGAACTGCCAGCCCGTGCTCCGGTGTGACGAGGGCGACATGAGTGCTGCGCGAAGCAACAGCTCCACCTGCTCCTGAGTGAGCTCTTCGTCCGTAAACTTGCGCATGCTGCGCCGTGTCTTAATGAGTTCGCTGAAACTTTCCATACTTATTTTAGTTAAGAGTTGTTTTTTAGTTAAGAGTTAAGAATTAGGAGTTAAGAAAAATAGCGGGGTTTTCGCGTGCAAAGTTAGCATAAAAAACAATATCTCGCATAGATTTGCGTTATATTTTAGATGAAACGAACGCACACCATACGTCCGCTGCTGCTTGTAGCCGTCCTGCTGCTCGTCTCTGCCCCGTGTCTGGCCGAGCGCGTGACGGTGAAGGGCGTCGTGCGCGACGAGAACGGACAGCCCGTGGAGGTTGCCAACATCCTCGTCGAGAAACAGCTCATCGGCGCCACCACCAACCTGAAAGGCGAATACACCATCGCGTTCGAGAGTGCCGACAGCGTCGTCATCACCTACTCGATGATAGGCTATCAGACGCGCCGCCGCATCCTGCGCCGTCCCACGGGCGTCATCACGATGGACATCACGCTGCCCTCGCTGAGCTTTGGCCTGCAGGGCGTTACCGTCAAGGAAACGCGCCGCCAGACAGGCACCATGCAGCACATCAGCATGAAGGAGGCACGCCTGGCACCCGATGCCACAGGAGGCAGCGTCGAGTCGTTCATCGCCACGCAGGCAGGCGTCAGCAGCACCAACGAACTGAGCACCCAGTACAACGTCCGCGGCGGCAACTTCGACGAGAACAGCGTCTATGTCAACGGCATCGAGGTCTATCGCCCTCTCCTCATCCGCGCCGGCCAGCAAGAAGGGCTCTCGTTTATCAACCCCGACATGGTGGAGAATATCGGCTTCTCGTCGGGCGGCTACGAGGCACGCTTCGGCGACAAGATGAGCAGCGTGCTCGACATCACCTACCGCCGCCCCGAGCAGTTCGAGGCAAGTCTGAGCGCCAGCCTGCTTGGCGCCAATGCCTATGTGGGCTACGGCAACGGACGTCTGAGCCTCACCAACAGCATCCGCTACAAAACCAGCGAATACCTGCTCGGCACGCTCGACACCCACGGCGAGTACAACCCCGCCTTCATCGACTACCAGGCCTATCTCCATTGGCGTCTCGCCAAGGGCTGGAGCATGGGCTTCATCGGCAACATCTCGCAGAACAAGTACGACTTCGTTCCCCACGACCGGTCCACCTCTTTCGGCACGCTGGCGGACGTCAAGACGTTCGGCGTCTATTTTGCCGGAAAGGAGCAAGACCGTTTCCAGACGTTCTTCGGCTCGTATAACCTCAGCTATGCACCCGATCAGGACAATTCGTATAGCCTGAATGTCTCGGCCTATCACACCAACGAGCGCGAGACGTACGACATCATTAGCCAGTACTGGCTCAACGAGGTTGACTCAGCCGTGAACCTCGGCGTAGGCACTTACATGGAGCACGCCCGCAACTACCTGCACGCCAACGTCGCCAGCATAGGCCTCAGCGGCGAGCACAAGACCGGCGCCCACCACATCCTCTGGGGTGTCGAGCTGAAGGACGAGCGCGTCAACGAGCGCGTCAACGAGTGGGAGTACCGCGACTCCGTCGGATACAGCGTCCCCCACACCGGCCGTGACCTCGAGCTTATCTACAACCTCCGCTCTGTCAACGCCGTCCACAACCATCGCCTCTCGGCCTACGTTCAGGACACCTGGCGCTTCACCAACGCCACGGGCCTCTTCGTGCTCAACGCTGGTCTGCGTGCCTCGTACTGGACGTGGAACAACAAGCCCATCGTCAGTCCGCGCGCCTCGCTGGGCTTCGTGCCTGCCGACAACGAGAAATTCACCTTCCGCCTCGCCTCGGGTGTTTATTACCAGAGCCCCTTCTACAAGGAGTACCGCGACACCACAGCAGTCCTCGGCAGCTACCACGTGGAGCTCAACCACGACATCCGCTCGCAGCGCAGCATCCACTTCGTAGCTGCAGCCGACTACAGCTTCAGCATCTTCGACCGCCCCTTCAAGTTCAGCGCCGAGCTCTACTACAAGGCTCTCTCGAACCTCATCCCCTACAACGTCGATAACATCCGCATCACCTACTACGGCGAGAACTGCGCCACGGGCTACGCCACGGGCCTCGACATGAAGCTGTTCGGCGAGTTCGT
>JAILEU010000039.1 GCA_024697785.1 Bacteroidaceae bacterium
TCGGTGCCGTAGATGGTGTTGTTCGACGTATAGTGGAAATAGTCCACATCCTTCGGGATGGTATAGCCCTTGGGGATGTAGTTGAACGTGGTGTCGGCCGACGAGGCGACCTCGACGACCTCGCCGAACTGCTTGGCCTCCTTGATGGCTTTCTTCGACCACACACCGGTGTTGAGGTAGGCAGCCCGCTTGTTCAAGAAGTTCATGGGCGCCATGCAGAACTCGAGGCTGGCGCCGCCGCCGAGGAACAGCACGCTGTAGCCTTCGGGCACGCCGAGAATCTCCTTGAAGAGCGCTTCGGCCTCGTCGATGACAGCTTGGAAGTCTTTGTGGCGATGGCTGATCTCAAGGATGGAGAGGCCTGAGCCATTGAAATCGAGAATAGCCTGAGCAGTCTCTTCGATAACCTCACGCGGCAGGATGCTTGGTCCCGCATTGAAATTGTGCTTCTTCATATATTTGTTTGATTAAATGGTGAATTTGTCGTTTCAAAAGGTTTTCCGTGATTCTTCGCACGGCAAAGATAGTGCAAGCCGAATGAAAAACCAAATTTATTTGAGTTTTTCTGAGGCGCAGCCTATCTAAAACGAAGTTAAATGTAGTTCATTTTTCAGACCTGCACAAACTTTTCGCGAAAATAAATCGAGTTTTATGGAATATGCCTTAAAAACCTTATCTTTGCAACGTTTTAATCCGACAGACAATGAAGAACATGTTTTTTCCCGGGCGGATGTGCTCACCGAGCATACGAACGCTGCTGACAGCGATAGCCCTGCTGACGGTTGCCACACCCTCGGTCGTGGCAGGCGACGGCGACACAGACAAGGTGGTGGTGGCATACGTGACATCGTGGACACGGACGATGCCCGACCCCACGGTGATGACGCACATCAACTATGCCTTCGGCCACGTCACCGACTCGTTCGACGGCGTACGCATCGACAATCCCTCGCGCCTGCGCCAGATCGTCGCCCTCAAGCGCCAGCAGCCTGCCCTGCGGGTGGTGCTGTCGGTGGGCGGCTGGGGCAGCGGACGCTTCAGCGAGATGGCTGCCACCGCCGAACGCCGCCGGGCCTTTGCCCGCGACTGCCGACGCGTGACCGACGAGTTCGGCCTCGACGGCATCGACATCGACTGGGAGTATCCGACGCAGTCGTCGGCCGGCATCTCGTCATCGCCCGACGACACACGCCACTTCTCGCAGCTGATGCACGACCTCCGCCAGGCCCTGGGCGACGACCGCCTGCTCACCTGCGCCACCGTCGCCAGCGCGCGGTACATCGATTTCCGCAGCTGCATCGACTGTCTCGACTGGGTGAACGTGATGGCATACGACATGGGTGGTGCTCACGCCCACCACTCGGCGCTCTATCCCTCCGACATATCGGGCTGGATGACATCGTCGGAGGCCGTGGAGGCTCATCTGGCGGCAGGCATCCCCTCGGAGAAGCTGGTGATGGGCATGCCCCTCTACGGACGTGGCGACATAGGCTACTGCGAGCGGCCCGACACCCTGACGGGCGTCACCGCCTGCTGGCACGAACAGAGCATGGTGCCCTACCTCACCGACAGCGAGAGGACGATGGTGATGGGCTATGAGGACGAGCGCTCGCTGGGCATCAAGTGCCAGTATATCCTCGACCACCGTTTGCGCGGCGGCATGTACTGGGAGTACGGCGACGACCATCAGGCACCGCTCCGGACAGCCGTCTGCCGCATCCTGATGCGCGGCGAGGCCGCCCCCTACCCCGCCGACTATGCCGGCAGCCGCGTGCGCTTCCGCGCCCTGTTCATCTACGACCCCTCGGCCGAGCCCGCTCACGTGGAGTTCGACCTCCAGGCGCTCGACTTCTTCCACAAGCTCTCCTTTGGCGAAGGCTTCACCTACGACGTCCGCACAGCCTGCCCCGCCAGCCTCGACACGCTGCGGCAGTATGCGGTGGTGGTGATGCTGAATGTCCTGCCCCACAGCCCCGAGGCACGGCAGGCGTTCGAGGACTACATGGAGCAGGGCGGCGGCTGGATGGGCTTCCACGCCACAGCCTACAACGACCGCAACACCCGCTGGCCGTGGCTGGGTCGGTTCCTCGGCTGCGGCACCTTCCTCTGCAACAACTGGCCGCCACAACCGGCGCTGGTGGATGTGGAAACGACGGCTCACCCCGTCACACGCACGCTGCCTCGCCAGTGGGTCGTGCCCGCCAGCGAATTCTACCAGTTCTCCCCTTCGCCACGCGCATCGGAGGACGTGGAGGTGCTCGTCTCCATCTCGCCGAAAATGTACCCCTTCGGCATCAAGGATATTGTCACCTACGGCGACTTCCCCATCGTCTGGACCAACCGTCGCTACCGCATGGTCTATCTGAACATGGGCCACGGCGGCGAAGCCTTCATCGACGCCACACAGAACCTGCTCTTCACCAATGCCTTCCGATGGGTGGCGATGGGCGCAATTAAAAAATAGTTTTTTTTGTTTAACGTTTAGTGTTTAACGTTTAACAAACACGTCTGGCGCCTTCGGCGCAATGGATAATTGACAATTGAAAATTGACAATTATCCATTGTCAATTTTCAATTGTCAATTAACGAAGTTATCATGGTCGTTAAACATTAAACGTTAAACGTTAAACCAATCAATAAAACAGTTTCGGAATGAGGTCGGCACGCCCCATGCGGCGGAGGGCATCGGTGATGGCACGACGCTCGTCGGGCTTATACCAGAAGAAGAATCTGCGCTGAGCTGCCTTCTCCTCGGGCGTACGGGCACTAAAGACGGGACGCAGCGTATAGGGATGCAGGCCTGTGTACCAAGCCTCGGTGCTAACGGTCATGGGCGTGGGGGTGAAGTCCTGCACCTGCTCAAGATGGAAATCGAGCCGCTTGGTGATGACAGCCAGCTCGGCCATATCTTCAGCCGTACAGCCGGGGTGGCTGCTAATGAAATACGGTATGAGCTGCTGGCGCAGGCCTGCCTCGCGACAGATGCGGTCGAAAAGGTGCTTGAACTCCTCGAACTGGCTGAAGGGCGGCTTGCGCATGACGTGGAGTACGGCGTCGGCGGTGTGCTCGGGAGCCACCTTCAGACGACCGCTGACATGTCGGGTAATCAGCTCACGGGCATAGGCAAGGCCCGATGAATGGGGGGACTGCTTCATCTCATGCAACAGAAGGTCGTAGCGGATACCGCTGCCGATGAAGCTCTTCTTCACCAACGAGTGGGCATCAACAGCGCGGTAGAGGTCGGTGAGCGGACCGTGGTCGGTGTCGAGGTTCTTGCAGACGGCAGGATGGAGACACGATGGCCGGCGACAGCGCTCGCAGAGCGACTTGTCGCGCCCACCCATGCCATACATATTGGCCGAAGGGCCACCAAGGTCTGAGATGTAGCCTTTGAAATCGGGCATCTGCGTCACTTGCTCCACCTCGCGCAGCACGCTCTCCTTGCTGCGGCTGACGATGAACTTGCCCTGATGGGCCGAGATGGTGCAGAAGGCACAGCCGCCAAAGCATCCCCGGTGGAGGGTGATGGAGTGGCGGATCATCTCGAAGGCGGGGATGCGCTTGCCACGATAGCGAGGATGAGGCAGACGAGTGTAGGGCAGCTCGTACGTGTGGTCGAGCTCTGCCGTCGTCATGGGTGGATAGGGTGGATTGACTATGACATATCGGTCGCCGACCTGCTGGACGATGCGACGGGCATGGAGGCTGTTGGACTCCTCTTCGATCAGGCGGAAGTTGGCGGCTTGAGCCCGCTTGTCACGCAGACACTGCTCGTGTGGTGCCAGCACCACATCGTCGGCCTCTGGTACATACGACGAGGCGAGATAGGCCACCTGAGGAACGCTGCTCACTCCTGAACTCCTCAACTCCTGAACTCCTGAACTCCCGAACTCCTGAACTCCTGAACTCCCGAACTCCCGAACTCCTGGATCAGTTTCCAACCGCCGCGCCACCTCGACCATAGGCTGTTCGCCCATGCCATAGACCAAGAGGTCGGCGCCACTATCGATAAGGATGGAGGGGCGGACACGCTCCTGCCAATAGTCATAGTGCGAAAGGCGGCGCATGGAGGCCTCTATGCCGCCCAGCACCACGGGCACATCGGGAAAGAGGCGCTTGAGAATCTGTGTATATACAATGGTGGGGTATTCGGGACGCATGTCGTGTCGTCCGTCGGGGGTGTAGGCATCCTCGCTGCGCAGACGGCGTCCGGCGGTGTATTTGTTCACCATCGAATCCATGACGCCGGCGGTGACGCCGAAGTAAAGCCGCGGACGTCCCAGCTTGCGGAAGTCGCGCAGATCGTCGCGCCAGTTGGGCTGCGGCACGATGGCAACCTTGTAGCCTGCCGCCTCGAGGATACGCCCGATGACGGCGGTGCCGAATGACGGATGGTCCACATAGGCATCGCCGCTGAACAGGATGACGTCCAGCTCGCCTACAGCCCAGCCCCGCTGCTCCAGCTCCTTAACCGAGGTGGGGAGCCATGACTTCATTATAGACACGGATGAGTTCGCTCAGGCCGTAGGCCTTCATGCTGGGGTTGTAGAGGACATCCATGCAAAGGTCGAGCAGAGGTTTGACGTCAGAGGGGTCGTCGGGGGCATGCTGAGCCTCGGCCTGCGCAAGGATAAGAGAACGGACCGTGTAGCGGAGCTTTTCGAGGATAGTCTCGTCGCAAGTGCCGTCGCTGCCGATGAGCCCCGTGAAGAGGTTGTACTTGGCGATGGTCTGCAGATGACGGTCGCTGACGGCAATGATGCGGCTGCCGGATTTGTTGGCTTGAATACTATACATTTTATATATTGGTTTATGGGTTCAGTTCGGCTTGCCGAGGTTTAAAAAATTTACTATTTAACAATCTTATTTAATTTACGATTTGACAATTTTCTATTTACGATTGATTTACGATTGGATTATTTGGTTATTTGGGTTGCGATTACGAAGCAATGTCAATAGTTATATTACTAAATCGAAAAACAAATAGTTAATGGTAAATCGTCAAATAGTAAATATCATTGCGAACTATCTCGTGGTTAGCCATTGGAGCAGGGTGCTCATGGCGGCGGTGCGGGTGGCGTCATCGCCGGCAGCTTCGAAGGGGAAGCCGAGCACGGCGGTGCGGTAAGTGGGGTTGCTGGTGGCGACAGCGGCGGGCTGGCGGCTGGAGCCATAGGCATAGAGCACGAAATTGTCGGCCGAGGGGCTGACGGGTGCCAGTACCTCGGGGCTGACGACGGGGTATATGCGGGGGTTCCATGTGCGGGGCAAGGCGAGTGTCTGCCCCTGTCCGCTGACGCTGGCATCGGCGTTGCTGCGGTTGTCGGCCACATAGCGGCAGCGGAGCAGATTGGTGAGGAACGTGCGCGAGGGGGTGTCGGTCTTTGCCGAACGTCCGAGGTGGGAGCCGCTGACGAGCAGGCTGCCGCCGCTGAGGACATAGGCGGAGAGACGCTGCTGCATGGGCCCGCTGAGGACGTCCGTATCCTGAAGGCCGGTGTAGAGATCAACGACTTTGTACGAAGCCGGATTGACTAGCCCCTCCTCGAAGCACACCCGCGAGACGGAGGCGAACGTGTAGCCTGCGGCGAGAATGGCTGCTCCGTGGACGGCAGCGAAGTCGAACGTGTTGCCGCAGAGGGTCTGCCCAAGCAGCTCGTCGCCCGAGGCACCCACGGTGCTGCCGGCTGAGCCGAGGGCCATCGACGCGGGGTTCCAGTCGTGCTGATAGCCGCAGAAGGCAGTGGTGCTGATGTAAGGGACACCGGGGTCGCGGAGCAGGTCGAAGCCGATGCTATCGGGTGTACTGACCACGGCGGGACCGCTGAGGCGCTGGAACCCGTTGACAACAAGTACGCTGCCGCGGCTCTCGAGCGCACTGCCTGCGGCCAGCGTCTCGGAGGGGAAGCTCTGCCCCCCTTTGTTGACGGCCGTGACACGGAAGCTGTAGAGGCGGTCGGGCTCAAGCTCAACGCTCAGATGGTTGGCGCGGACATAGCGTCCGTCATCGAAGTCGCCATTGCCCTCACGGGTATAGACCACGTAGCCCGTGGGACGTGCCGACGGCTCGAGGGTGTCGGCCACGGCCTCCCACGACAGGCGGAAACGACGCCCAGGACCGTCGGGGACGAGCATCAGATGGTCGGGCGGCAGGGGCTGCACGGTGTATGCATCGCCGTGCATGGTGGCGACGTAGCGCAGTAGTCCTTTGTAGATGGCACGGGCGGCGAGGAACTTGAAGTGCGGGTCGTGAGCCCGCAGCATGTCGCCAAAGTTCTGATGAGCCAGCAGCTCAAGTATCATGGAGGGACAGCAGGCGACGCGGCTCTCGCTATAGTTACGGTCCCAGATGCCCCGGCGTGCCCAAACGGTATCGGCGGGATGCGCACGGCGTACGTCGGCGACGACACTCGTCATCACCTCGTCCACCATGTCGCGCGAGGCGAAGCGTGAGAGGCGTCCGTCACCCAGCCGGCCGTCGTTATGATTCGTGGTGCAGATACCGAGGGTGCCGACGATGCCTTCGGGTTCGACGCCGGCATCGGTGTGGAGGGCAAAGGAGAGCTCAAGGGGCACGCCGCGCCCCACGCTGTCGGGCAGGTACACCGAGCCGCCCATCAGCACGTTGGCAGCCAGCGAGCGGGCGTTGATATCCTCGTTATAGTCGTGCTGGCTATTCTTGTTGCCATAGACCTCATAGGGGAAGCCGGCATAGTGTGTCCAGTAGCGTGCGCCCTCGAGATAGCGGGGCATGCCGCTGGTGACGAGGCTGTCGGCGACCACGCCGCGCGCCACGCTGCCCATGCCGCCGCCGAAGCGCACGGCATCGGCCGAGACCACGCCATCGTGAGCGCTCTCGTTGGTGAGGGCGACCATGCCCGCCGTGGTGGCACCGGCGTCGAAGTCGAACGTGCCGAGGCAGACCCACGTGCCGCCGCCAATCTGCTGATTGACAGTGAAGTGCGACGCGCCACCCTTGTGCACCACCACGTAGTGGGCATCGGTCACGCTGGCGGGACAGCTGGTGTAGGCCACATAGACGGCGTAGCGTCCGGCGGCGGGAATCTGCGGCATCCAGAGGGCAGCCGCCGTCCCTCCGCGCCGCCCACGCGCCGTCTGTACATAGCGGGCCGTACCGCCCACGAAGGGGTTGACATGGTCGGCAAGGGGTGCAAGGGGCGTCAGGAAACCCGGCGCCGTGTCGCTCCACGCGCTGCCCGCACCGTGCTCCTCCACATAGATGCCCTGCCCGTCGGCGCAGCCGTCGTTGTCGATGATGATCTCGTTCGGCTGGCTGTCACGTTCGCGGGCGGTGAAGACAACAGCGCCGGCATTCTCGAGCATGGGGATAAGGTAGGGAAAGACGATGGATTGTGTGAGCAGATCCTCGCGGGTGCAGAAGAGGGCGGGGCGCTGCCAGTCCCACTGGCGCTCGTCGAGACGATAGTAGAGGCCGTGGCTGGCATTGATGGCCAGGTGACGGCCCTGCAGCCCCTCGCTGATGTCGTAGGGTCGCGAGGCGTTCGTCACCCAAGGCACCGTCGTGCGCGCATCCTCAGCCTTTGTCCATACCCGCTCGGGCATGCGCTTCCTGCGGAAACGGGTGGGCACGAGGTCGTCGATGGCCACGCCGTCCACGCAGACCGTCAGCCGGTAGCGGCTGGCAGGGGCAGGCAGCAGCGCACGGAGGTCACGATAGATCTGCTCGGTGGTCTCGGGCCGGAAGGGCTGTTCGCCGAACGCCGCGCTGGCATGGATGGTCAGCGAGCGGGCAGCCGTGTTCAGCTCCGTGCCCACCAGCTTGCAGCGGCCTATGCGGCAGCCGTCGGGCTGATAGTCACGAAAGTAGGTGCGCAGAACGCCGTCGATGGCCGACTTCGTCTGTGCCCTGGCCGCAGGCGAAACGAGAAGGAGTGCTAGCGAAAGCAGTAGCCCCCTCCACACCCTCAGGATAAACGCGTCTTTCCTCTTCATCATCGTTAATGGGCGCAAAAATAGTGATTATTTTTCATTTTTCATGTTTCATTCTTCATATTTTTCATTAACTACCGTTGAATCTTGTCGCGACTCGGCAAAACCGAAGTAAGCTTCGTTCTGCTCTCGCTGCTCCAAGATTTGCTTCATTTTTCATATTTTTCATTCTTCTTTTTTCATTCTTCTTTTTTTTTATTACCTTCGCAGCCGATGAACCATCTCCACCGGCAACTGCTCTGTGCCCTGACTGCCGCTATCTGCCTGACGGCCATGGCTGACGACGCCGACGGCGCATTGCCGACGTGCGGCGTGCCCCGCATCGACATCGTCACGAAGGACAGCGTCGCCGTCACGAACAAGACGGACTACATCCCTGCGCTGATCACGGTTCAGACTTCAGACTTCAGACTTCAGACTTCAGACTTCCCCCATTATCCATTATCAATTATCAATTATCAATTAAAGTCTTTTCACGACTCTGTCTATATCCGCGGACGGGGCAACACGTCGTGGAGGGCTTATCCCAAGAAGTCCTACAGGCTGAAGCTATTCCACCGGCAGGCGCTCTTCGGCGATGCCACACGCCACTATGTGCTCATTGCCAACTATCTCGACCCCACCCTCGCCATCAATGCCACGGCCATGGAGGCGGCGCGACTGGTGGGCAGCGCGTTCGCAGGTCATGCCATGCCCGTCGAACTGTATCTCAACGGCGACTACCTCGGAAGCTACATGCTGACAGAGAAAATCCGCGTGGGCAAGGGCAGCGTTGACATCGACCAGCAGCGCGGGGTGCTCGTCGAACTCGACGTCAATTACGACGAGCCGCGACGCTTTGTCAGCCGTTCCTACCACCTGCCCGTCATGGTTCACCATCCCGAGGACAGCGCGGCCGACGACAACCTTACGGCCATCGCCACCCATTGGAACGACATGGAGGATGCCGTGCGCAGCGGCAGCGACCTCGCGGCACTCGTCGATACGGCTGCCCTCGTACGCTATCTGTTTGTGTACGACCTCTTCTGCAACAACGAGGTGGGACACCCCAAGAGTGTCTTCTGCTTCTATGAGCGTCCCCTCCATCTGGACGCCCTCGAGGGCGCATCGCCCTTCACCTTCGGCCCGGTATGGGATTTCGACTGGTCGTGCGGCTATCTGGGCGATCGGTACTTCGAGCTGCCCTTCCTCGAGCCCTACGAGCAGGGGCAGTGGTTTTCCGTCACCCCCGTCACAGACTATGTGGACGGGCGTACGGCCTACAACGGCTATCCCTTCTTCGATGCCCTCGTCCATCATCCGCAAGTGAAGATGGCCTATGCCCGTTTCTGCCGCGACACGCTCTCCGGCGGACTGCCCGGCCAGCTGCTGGACTTTATCGACGGCTATGCCTCCCTCGTCCACCTCTCGGCTGAACATGACGCCACCCTATGGCCGAACACCGCCCGCCACGCCAGCGCCACCGACGAGCTGAAGCGATGGCTCACAGCCCGCGCCGAGCGACTTCTCCAACACAGCCGGCAGATGATAGAAGACGACATAGCCTCCCTCCGCCCCTTCGGTGCAATGGATAATTATCAATTGCCCATTATCAAATATCCATTGTTTACGCTTGACGGCCGTCCTCTGTCCCCAGCCCATGCTCCCAACGAGGGAATCTACATCGTGAACCGGCGTAAAGTCATCGTGAAGTAAGGAAAAACGATAACGAAAACAATTAATTAAAGTTTAACGTTTAATGTTTAATGTTTAATGTTATGGTTTAGTTTTTGCTCTGCAAAAGGTTTAGTTTTTTTGTTTTACAAAAAAGGTTTAATGATTTTGCGTGGCAAAATCGGTTTATTAACCTCAGCAAAGCCTGAAATAAACCTTGCCAAAGGCAAAATAAACCTCCGGCGCAGCCGGAAATAAACCTATAAACCAAATTTAATTCTTAACTCTTAACTAATAGCTGCGCCCAATTTTCAATTATCAATTATCAATTGTCAATTTTTATAAAGATGCCCGCTGTAACCCTACTTGTAGCCATCTATAATGCGGCCGAGACGCTCCCCCGTTGTCTGGACAGCCTGTTGGCACAGACTCTTCGCCACATCCAGATTGTCTGCATCGACGATGCCTCTAACGACGACACCCCCGCCATCCTCGCCCGCTATGCCCAGGCCGACAGCCGCATCACCACGCTCCGCCTCACGGAAAACGGGGGACAGGCACATGCCCGCAACTGCGGCCTTGCCCTCGCCGAGGGGACGTTCATCGGCATGGTTGATGCCGACGACTGGCTTGCACCCGATGCCCTCGAACAGGCTTGGAACGTCATCACCCGTTATCCGCAAACCGACGCGGTCCTCTTCGACCTCGTCAAAGTATGGCCCGACGGAAGGGAAGAAGAATACGCAAAAACCGATCACTCCATCGTCTTCTCCGGTTTTGAGGCCATGAGGCTTAGCTTGCGCTGGCAGATTCATGGGCTCTACCTCGTCCGCGCCGACATTCACCGGGCTTATCCCTATGACGAGACTGCGCGTCTCTACAGCGACGACAACACCACCCGCCTCCATTACCTCCACAGCCGCGAAGTGCGCCCGTCAGGCGGCCGTTATTATTACTTCCAGAACCCTCGCTCGACAACGCAGCGCGTCTCAGTGCTCTACTTCGAGAGCCTCCGCGCCCAGCACCATATGCAGCAGCTCCTTGCCGATGAACATATTGCGTCCGACATCATCGACGATTACGAACAATACCGCTGGCTGAACGTCGTTGACTGCTGTTACTTCCTCGCCCTTCACCGCCGTTCGTTTACCGCTGCCGAGCGCCGCAAAGCCCGCAGAGCCATTGCCGAGACATACGCCACCTTCCCGCCACACTTCGGCAGTCCCCGGAAGTTCGGCTACCGCCAATGCCGCAACTTCAGCCACTTCTGGATGCAGGAGCAGCTCTACTTCGCCCTCCGGAAGATAACCGGAAAGATGTAGCCGGCGTCAGTCGCTCACCCGCTTGCCCCAGAAGGTGCGGGTGCCGGTGAGGTTGTAGCCGGCATAGACGAGCGTGGCATGACGGGGCGATGCCTCCCAGTCGAGTTCGCGGGCAACGCAAACGCTGTTATTGCCCAGATGGAGGATGTTGGCATCGGGGTCGAAGCTCCACTTCCCGCTGAGGGCGCCTTCCATGGTGCCGTCGGCATGGAGCACCAATGTCGTGGAGGTCTGTTGCTGCTGGTAGGAATAAGTGAGGTTGATATGCTCCCATGTGCCGACAAGCTCGTCGGCCGTCACAGAGGCCTGCGGCACAGCGCCGTAGCGCTCGGGCAGCACCACGGGCCAACCGCTTGGTGTCCAGAGGATGCGACGCACATGACCCATCATGATGGCATTGGCGTAGGTGTCGCCGCTGTAGCCCTCCGGCAGACGTCCCTGAGAGGAATAGAACCAGTTGCCCTGACCATCGTCGAAGACGGCACAATGGCTGATGCCTACCCAGCCGTCGATGTCGCGTGCCGAGCTGAACTTATAGGGATGGGTAACCACCGGAAAACACTCTCCACCGGTGGTGATGTTGGTGCCGTTCATGCCCATATAGGGGCCTGTGATGTTGCGCGAGCGGGCCACACGGGTGTTGTAGGCCACGGCGAGCTCGTCGTAAGCCAGGAAGAGATAGTAGTAACCGGTTGCGGGGTTATAGACCACCTCGGGTCCCTCGCTGCCCTGCCAGCGAGACGAGGCGTCGCGGGTAGCGATGCGACGGCCATAGGTGGTGTTGGCGCCGGTGCCCGTCTGCCACGGGTCGGGAAGCGACGCTTTCGTCTTGCCTGTAGCGGGGTCTATCTGTATGGCAACGATACCGCTGTGCCACGAGCCATAGATGAGCCAGTGGGTGTCCTCGGGGGTGACAACATACGTGGGATCTATGGCGTTGAAGCGGAACCAGCCGCCCCACTTGCTGCCTGTGCCGAACGACGAGGCTGTCTTGTCGCTGCTGCTGCAGATGACGAAGCCCTTGTCCTCCCAGACGTTTGAGGCAGGGTCGGTGGTCTCCATCAGGCCGATGACGGCCCACTCGTCGGGCACCAGACAGTAGTACATGCGGTAGAGGTTGTCGCTGATCTTACGGGCAACGGGAGCCCAGTAGCCCATGTTCGTCAGCGAGCTCAGGGGCGCTCTGCCCAGGCGTGCGTAGAGGGCGTTGATGGTGTCGAGCGCCCAGGCGGGACAGTCATCCATGAGGGTGGCGCCCAGGTATTCCCAGTTGACGAGGTCGCGCGAACGGCGGCCGTGGAAATGGCCGTGACCGTCATGGGCATTGCCGAACGAGGCGTCGGTCTGATACATATAGTAGTAGCCATCGGACGCCCGCATCACCGTGGGGTCGTGGACGTTGGCCAGATTCCACTGCCCGCGCTGGCCCCAACCGCTGATGGAACGGTAGTAGTCGGTATAGACAGGACGTCCATAGGGATTGCGGGCCTTGTCGTACGCGTTCTTGTCGTAATAGGCTATCTCGCGGAGCAGCAGTTCGCGTGGCTCGGAAAAGGTGATGCTGTCCGTGTAGGAACTGTGGGCTCGGACGGGATAGACCGTGCCGTCGGAGAGGTGGATGCGAAGGGTGTCGGAAAGATGGGTGGCGCCGAGAGCGACGCTGAGGGAATCGATGTACGAGACATCGAGTATCTGCGTCGTCTTGTACTTGGCATACTGGTTGACGTACATCTTCTGGGCGCTCAAGAATGAAAAATGAAAAATGAAAAATGAAAAATATATAGCTTTTAAAAAGGAAGGATGAAAAATGAAAAATGAATAAATAGCTTTGCCAGTGGAGGAGGGGGCAGAGGAAAGGGGGTGTAGTTTGCGGGACATTTTATTTTTCATTTTTCATTATTCATTCTTCATTCAAAAACAGTTCCGAGCTGTGGACCAGCGTGTCGGGCAGGGGCATGCCATAGACTCTCTCGCGCAGGAAACGTCCGAAGGCTTCCACGTCGCCCTTGAAAGCCTGCTGCTCCTCGACGCTGATGGTCTCGCCAATGGCCAGGCGGTGGTTACTGCAATGTTTGTTGAGCAGTTCGCTAGGCAGCCGCAGGGTGCGGATGCGCCAGTCGACGAGGCCGAGGAGGTAGAAGAAGCGGCTGTTGCGGTCGAAGAAGCGTATGGGCACCACGGGGACGCGTGCCTTCAGGATGAGGCGGATGAGGCTCGGCTGCCACTCCCTGTCGACGATGGCGTGGCGGCGGGGGATGTAGTTCGACACGGCACCGGCGGGGAAGAAGCCCACGGGATGTCCGTCGTGGAGCTGCGTGATGACGCCCCTGACGCCGCTGAGGTTCTTGCCAGTACTGTCGGCGTCGGCGACGTCGGTCTTCGGGGTGACGGTGATGAAGGCCGAGGCCATCGCCCTCACGCGCATCAGGAACTCGTTGACCATCACCTTGAAGTCGGGCCGCTCGTGACCGACGAGGTCAACGAGCACGATGCCGTCCAGTCCCCCGTAGGGGTGGTTGCTGATGGTGATGAAGGCGCCCTCGGGCAGGGTGTCGAGCCGCTCGGCGTTGCCGACAAGGTAGTCGCAGCCCATGCGCCGCAGCAGATGGGTGGCAAAGGAGACGCCCTCGTTGTCGGCCACCGAGTCATAGAGCCGGTTGAGGCGGTTGATGTTGAAGAGCTTCATCAGCAGCACGGCTAGCCGCTGCCCCCACACACCCGAGAAGAGGGGCGTGAAGGTGGCAAGCTCCTCGCGGCTGATGAGCTCGCGCGCCGGACGCGGACGTTTCTTGCCGAACACCCACATCTCGGCCAGGAAGAAGTTGAAGAACCCCGACACCGTCAGCGCCACCAGGTTGCAGATGACCACATGCCAGCCAAACAGATGCTCGCACAGCAGCAGGAAGAACATCTTGATGAGAAAGCCCAGCACCGACGAGAGGTTGAACGTCAGGAAGCGGCGGAAGAACCAGCGCTTGCCGTGGTCCTCGATGCGCGTGGACCATATCCACAGGTACGAAGTGACATAGTTGACAAACGTCGCCACCTCGAACGAGATGGTGGGCGAGATGATGTTCTCACCCACATAGCTGCCCTTGAACACCAGGTCGGCAAAGAGCCAGAGCACGCCACAGTCAACCAACGTGCCGATGTTGCGCGTCAGGAAAAACTCCACAAAGCGGAGCACGCCGGTAGCCTCGCGACTGCGGTCGATAATCATAGCTTAGGCTCGGGCAGGGGGTCTATCTTGGCCAGTTTCTTGCGGTCGCGGTGGAACGAGATGGCGTACATCACGTAGAGCAGCACGGCTATGCCCATGACGATGAAGTCGAAGAGGCTGAACGAGAACACCTCGTCGCCGAAGTTGGCCGGAAACTGCTTGTTCACGTTGTTCAGCCCGGGGATGTACATGAAGCAGATGAGCAGTATCTGGATGATCAGTCGGAACTCGGTGGGGCCGAGGCCGAGGTAGGTGAGCCGGAACTCATTCTTCACAATCTGGCAGATGCAGGTGTAGATGGTGAGGGCGAAATAGCCCGTCAGGCAGAACAGCGCCACGGGCAGACTGATGAGGGGCGAGAGGCCGGCGCCGATGAAGAGCAGCGCCTCGTTCAGCACGTCCACGTTGTGGTCGAGGTAGTAGCCGTAGAGCGGCCTCTGGGTGTTGCGCACACGCGCCACCGTGCCGTCGAGGCTGTCGCCGTACCAGTTGACGAAGAGGCCTATGATGACCAGCCAGAGGAACTGGAGGCTGATGTTGCTGAGCAGAAAGCCGATGAAGCACACCACAGCCCCAAGCACGCCGATGAGCGTCAGAGTGTCGCTCGTCACCTTACGGGGCATGCGGTTGGCAATGGCCACCAGTAGTTTTTTCTCCAAGGCATTCAGCACCGAGGTCTGTATGCGTACTGCTTTTTCGTTTCCCATGTTCAAATTCAGGTTTTAAGGGTTATATTTTAGACTGCAGACGTCAGGCTTCAGACTGCAGACTTCGTTTTATCTGGCAAATTTCAGCTTTTTTTTTAACATTTCCATTGTTCCGACCTAAAAATCGGCTTTTTTAAGTGATTTTTAACACCCGTCTGCATGTTTCACGAAAAAAAAGCGTAATTTCGCGGCCGATTAGACATCGTCATACGAAGAAGAACGGCAGTTGGACGGTCTGTCGCTCATCCCCATTCCACGGGGGTGTGAGGAAAGTCCGGGCAACACAGAGCGATTCCACTTCCTAACGGAAAGCTGTCGGCGACGGCAGGGTAACGCAGAAGAAAACAACCGCCAGCAGGCTCGCACGCGCGGGCCCCCGTCAGAAAACGCGTACGGCGCCGGCTGGTAAGGGTGAGAAGGCGGGGTAAGAGCCCACCGGGCGTCTGGCGACAGACGTGCCGTGCGTCCTGGAAGTTGCAAGTTCATGTAAACCGGCGTTTGAGGGCTGCTCGTCCGAGCCGGAGGGTAGAACGCTACAGTCCGTCGGTGACGGCGGACGCAGATAAATGACAGGCACCCCCACCCCACGGGGGCACAGAACCCGGCTTACAGGCCAGCTGTCGTTCCTCTTTTCGGTCGAAAGTCGATAGTCAATAGTCTATTGCTTTTCGCGGCCTTGGCCGCCACGCCCCTAAGGGGCGTAAAGAGCAATTGACCATAGACCATAGACCATAGACTATAGACCAAGCAACAGACCATAGACAAACCAAAATGGGCAAACTGATTAAGAATCTTAAGGCATTCGTCGTCTTCGTCACCAAAACGATGTGGCGTGTCAAGGACACCGAGGTGAGCAGCGGCCAGTACCGCCGCAACTACGTCCTCAAGGTCATCTACCTCTCCGTGCAGCGCTACTTCAGCAACCGCGTGCAGGTGCGCGCCAAGGCTCTCACCTACTCCACCGTCTTCTCCATCGTCCCCATCCTCGCCCTCCTCTTCGCCATGGCCAAGGGCTTCGGCTTCTCCAACCTCATGGAGTCGCTGCTCCGCAAGGGCATACCCATTGGCGGCGACACCATGGACACCGTCATGACCTTCATCGACTCCTACCTCGAGCACACCCACAGCGGACTCTTCATCGGCGTCGGCCTCGTCATACTCCTCTGGGCCATCATCAGCCTGACCGGCAACATCGAGCAGGGCTTCAACCAGATATGGGGCGTGCGCCGCGCACGGTCCTACTTCCGCAAGGTCACCGACTACTTCTCCATGTTCCTCCTGCTGCCCGTCCTCATCATCCTGCTCGGCGGCTGGAGCATCTTCATGAGCACCATCTACGAGAGCCTCCGCGACCTCTACTTCCTCAGCGCCTTCGTCAACTTCCTTCTGAAGCTCACGCCCTACGTCCTCACGGGGCTCATCTTCACCGGCATGTTCATCTTCTTCCCCAACACGAAGGTCAAGTTCCGCCACGCCATCATCCCCGGCCTCCTCACCGGCTTCGTCTTCCAGGCCTTCTTCTACTTCTACATCAACATCCAGGTCAACGTCTCGGCCTACAACGCCATCTACGGCTCCTTCGCCGCCATCCCCCTGCTGCTCTTCTTCATCAACGTCGCCTGGTGCATCATCCTCTTCGGCGTCGAGCTCACCTACGTCAGCCAGAACATCCGCCAGTATAACTTCAGCGAGGACATCGACAACGTCAGCCACCGTTTCCGCGACTTCTCGTGCCTGCTGCTGATGTCCATCATCTGCAAGCGCTTCCGCAAGGGCCTGACGCCCTTCACCGTGGCCGAGCTTTCCGAGGCCAGCGACATCCCCTACCGCCTGGCCGAGCAGACCGTGAACGAGCTCGAGAGCTGCGGCCTAATCTACACCATCGGCGAGCCCGACGCCAAGGCCGACGACATACGCTACGTCCCCGCCGTCGACATCGCCCAGCTCACCGTCGGCCACGTCCTGAAGGTCATCGACACCCACGGCAGCGAGGACTTCAAGGTCGATTGCAGCGAACGCTTTGCCGCCCCCTGGAAAGCCCTCGTGCAGAGCAAGCAAAGCTACTACGCCAACGTCTCCTCCGACACCCTCCTGGCAGAACTTTAAAAATTAAAAAATTAGGAATTAGAAATTAGAAATTAAAAATAGGTATAACGATAACGAAAACGTTAACGATAACTCTAAACTATTTTTCTTAACTCTTAATTCTTAACTCTTAACTAAACAGCAATTCCTAATTCCTAATTTTATGAAATCCGTTCTCCTCGCTATCGGCAAGACCGACGACCCCTACCTCGCCCGCGCCGTCGATGACTATCTGACGCGCGCCTCCCGCTTCGCTCCCCTCGAGCTGCGCATCATCCCCGACATCCGCTCCCGTGCCAGCCTCACCCACGAGCAGCAGCGCGAGCGCGAAGGGCAGGAGCTGCTGCGCCAGCTGCAGCCCGGCGACCACGTCGTCCTCCTCGACGAAGGCGGCAAGGAGTACACCTCGGCCGACTTTGCCCAGTGGCTGCAGCAGAAGATGTCCACGCTGCCCCGCCGCCTCGTCTTCATCATCGGCGGCCCCTACGGCTTCTCGCCCGCCGTCTATGACGCCGCCCACGCCCGCCTCTCCCTCTCCCGCATGACCTTCTCCCACCAGATGGTGCGCCTCATCTTCGTCGAGCAATACTACCGCGCCCTCTCCATCCTGGGTAACCTCCCCTACCATCACGCCTGAAAAATCGTAAGCAAGACACACCCCGACGCCATTCCCTGACCGGAGTGACGGGTTGCGAGGTGGACTTTGACCTTGTCTTATCTTGTCGCGACTCTGCAAAATGAGCAAGCTCTTTTGCGCTCGCTGCTCCAAGCTTTCCTATAACAAAGTGCGCTCTCCTGCGCGGTTTCCTTTTTAACCCGTCACAACTTTTTGCCGTTTTCATCCCATCACTTACAGTTTTTTTCTCTTGATGCGCCACTCCCGTTTCCCCTTAGACTGGCAAAATAGAATCAAACGCTGGCGAAATAGAATCAAACGCTACGCCCACAGAATCAAACGCTGGCAAAATAGAATCAAACGCTACGCCCGCAGAATCTAACGCTATACGTGAAGAGCAAAAACGTTTATCCACCCGGAGCAAGATGTAAGAATAATCAAAGTTTCCCCCAAACCCCTTTCATTTTTCAATTTTCAATTATCAATCCTCAATTTTTAGTGACGGGTTGAAAAGAAAAACGCGCAGGAAAAGCCACTTTGTTATAGGAAAGTCCATCTCGTAACCCGTCACAACAAAAGACCTTCCTCCCCCTGTCAGCCAGACTTCGTCGTCTCACGAGCAACTGCTTTCAATTTCAAACGCGGTCCATCTATCAGCAGACGCCCAACCTCAGCAGGAAAACAGGCTACGTTTTTATGAGGCACTACTGCGACGGGAGAGATGGCTGCATAGGAAAAAGGATGTCGGTATAGACGGGCAGGTGGTCGCTGTAGCCGCCTTGGTAGCGGAGGCCATTGAACATGCGGAAAGGGCGCAGGCCGCCATAGACGGGCTCTTTCTCTAAGAGGAACGGGGCGTTGTAGATGTTGAGCGACGGCGACGACGGCACGGCGGGACTGACGAGCATCTGGTCGAGCTGCTCCCAACGGCCTTTGTAACGATAGCTGCCGCTGCAGTCGGACCTCCTGCGAACGGGAAAGACGGGACGTGCCGTATGGGTCAGGCTGACAAGCCCCGCACCTCGTTCCAGCTGGCTGACGGCCTTGCCGTCGGGCGGCTCGTTGAGGTCCCCCATGACGACGATGAGCGGATGAGCCCGCACACGGCCCAGCGAGTCGCAGACAGCCTGCACCACCGAGGCTGCCAGCTGCCGGAGGGGTTCTGAGGCACGCGCGCCGCCCAAACGACTGGGCCAGTGGCAGACGAGGACGTCGAGGGTGTCGCCCGTGAGCAGCTCGCCGCTGACGTGCAGCACGGGGCGGGCGTGGCTGTCGGCACGCAGCTGTCGGACGGGTACCGCATGCTCGGCCTGTCCGAGCAGCCGGAAGTGCTCGGGGCGGTAGAGAAGCGCCACGTCGATGCCGCGCGGATCGTCGCCGTGCGACATCACATAGCGGTAGCCCACGCCGCGCAGCGGCGAGCGCCGCGTGAGGTCACGGAGGCAGCTGTCGTTCTCCACCTCGCAGAGTCCCACCAGCTCGGGAGCCCTGTCCCCGCCTATCGAAGCGATGACCTCCGCCACACGCCGCACCTTCTCCATGTAGCGCCAGGGCGTCCAACGGCGACGACCGTCAGGCAGATAGTCGAGGTCGGCCGTCAGGCTGTCGTGACGGAAGTCAAACAGATTTTCGGTATTATAGAAGACGACGCGCAGGCTTCCTCTCTGCCTTGGCGAAGACATCGGGGAGGACGTGACGGTGTCTTTTCTTGTCGCGGCCCAGCCAGCTGCACTAATCGGCTGGCGCTGGCTGCTCGAGGTACTGGTAGCAGCCGGCATCGACATGGAGGCTGTCGCGGGGAACGCCGTCGAGGTCAAGGGGTGCCACAGGCAGCCAAGCAGGGTCGCCAATGCCGCGAGCACGACTGAGGGAATCGAGGTGGAAGTCATAGACGGAATGGTGGTGGTCGAAGAGCCGGAAGTTCATCTCGCCCCAGAGGGTGCTGTCGGGGCTCTCCCAGACGATGTCGGCGAAATGGGGGTTGCCCTGGTCGGTGGAATTGATGAGAGAGTGGCTGAAGGCGTACTGGGCGTAGGGGGTGAGGTCGAGGCTGTCGGCGCCGGTGTCGGCGATAGTACCCTCGATCTCGTCGTCGCCCCGGCCGGTGATGATGCAGTTGGCGAAGCGGGCTCCCAGCAGGGGATAGAGGACGTGCTCGTCGTCGATGTTACGGATGCGGAGGGCGACGCCCTTGCCGCCTGCCCAGCCGTAGAAGCTGGCCAGCGTGCAGTGGACGAAGTCGTAATGCCCGCCCAGCAGATTGACGCAATGGCCACCGGCGTTGCAGAAGAGGCAGTTGACGGCGGTACCGACGGCAAGGGTGGCCTGCAGGCCGTCGCCGCTGACATTATGGACGACGGTGCCCGCGAGCACGAAGGTGGGGGTGGCGTCGAGGGTGTCGGCGGCCTCAAAACGCAGACCGAAGGAGGCGCTGTGGACGTCGCAGCAGAGGAGGATATTGTCCTTGCTGGCGGGGCCGAAGACGATGCCGCCCCACTGGGAGGGTATGCGGTCGTAGGGGAGGTAGCTGAACATATTGTCGAGCCTGTCGCCGCGGAAGAGGACGGTGGAGTCGGCGGTGCCGAGGGCATGGAGGGTGCCATCGACGCGGAGGTAGGCTTTGTCGTGGAAGAAGAGGCGTGTGCCGGGGGCGAGGGTGAGGGTTGTGCCGCGGGACACAACAAGGCTGTCATAGACGAAATAGGGGCGTCGCGCGGCGAAGGCTGTGTCGGCATCGAGGACGACGCCGTGCAGGGGGATGGTGTTCCAGCCGGCGGCGGTCAGCACAACACGCCCCTGGGTGCCGGTGGAGAGGGTGAACACGATGGAGTCGCACACCTCGACGGGGGCATCGGCGTCGGTGGGGGGGACGGTGACCTCGACGAAGACGTAGAGGCTGTCGCCGGCACGCAGCTCGACATCGGAGAACTGCACACCATACTGCCCATCGACATTGACGCGGAAGGGACTCTCCCACCCTCCCGCCAGACGGACGTCGGAGAGCAGCAGATGGGCGTCGCCCGGGTTATAGACCTGAAGGGCACCGGTGATGGAGCCGACATCGGTGAAGAGGGTGTCGAAGGCGATGGTATCGGCACTGAACAACAAATGCTGACGGGGGTCGGAGGAGTAGCGCACCTCGTCGATGCAGGAGGTGAACAATAAGAAGAATGAAAAAGGAATAATGAAAAATGAAGAATAAATAGCCTTTAAGAATGAAGATAGGAGTAGTTCGGGAGTACAGGAGTTCAGGAGTTCAGACGAATGTCCTGTATGCAGGCTTTCAATATCAGCACTACTGTCTGAACTCCTGAACTCCTGAACTCCTGAACTACTAAAACCTAACTTTTTAGTTTTCATTTCATTTTTTAATGCTTAATGTTGTTCCGGTGCTGCCTCAAGCACGGCCACCAGATGACGCCAGAAGAGGTCGGCCGTGGGGATGAGCAGACGTTCGTCGGGGCTGTGGACGCCGCGCAGCGTGGGTCCGAAGGAGATCATGTCGAGGTCGGGGTACTTCTCCATGAAGAGCCCGCACTCCAGGCCGGCATGGATGGCTCGCACCACGGGCTTCTTGCCAAACAGACGCTCGTACTGCGCCACGGTGATGCGGAGGATCTCGGAGTCGGCATTGGGCTTCCAGCCCGGGTAGCCCTCGCCCACCTCGGTCTCGGCACCGGCAAGCTGGAAAGTGGCGCAGACGGTGCGGGCGACGTCGGAGCGTCCGCTGAGCGTGGAGCTGCGCTGGCTAAGGACAAGGTGGATGACGCCACCGGCTTCGCCCTCCTCAAGACGGATGGAGGCGAGGTTGCTGGAGGTCTCGACGAGTCCGGGGACATCGAAGTTCATGGCATAGACGCCGTTGAACACGCCCTGCACAGCCATCAGGAAGCGGCGCGACGTGTCGGGGTCGATGGACGTCGGGACGGGGCCGGCGGACTGCATCAGGAAGCGGGGCGTCTTCTCGACAGCAGCGAACTCGGCCTCGCACTCGGCAGCCACAACGTTAAACAGGGCGCGCACGGCCTCCTTGTCCTTCATGGGCACGGCGCAGAGGGCCTGTGCCTCGCGGGGGATGGCATTGTGCTTGTTGCCGCCCTCGATGGTGCAGATGCGGAGGTCGAACTGCTCAGCAGCCTGACTGAGGAAGCGGCAGAGCAGCTTGTTGGCATTGGCACGGCCTTTGTCGATGTCGTCGCCACTGTGTCCGCCCATCAGTCCGTCGACCGAGACGCTGAAGAAGAAGTAGCCGTCGGGCACGGCGACGGGGGTGTAGCGGAAGCGGACGTCGGTGCGGCAGCCGCCGGCACAGCCGATGAACATCTCGCCCTCGTCCTCAGAGTCGAGGTTGACGAGGATGTCGCCCTCCATGAATCCTGCCTGCATGGCCTCGGCGCCGGTCAGGCCCGTCTCCTCATCGACGGTGAAGACACATTGCAGGGGGCCGTGCTTGACGTCGGGGTCGGTGATGACGGCCAGTGCAGCCGCCACGCCAATGCCGTCGTCGGCACCAAGCGTCGTGCCCTCGGCACGCAGCCATTCGCCATCGACAACCGTGCGGATGGGGTCACGCAGGAAGTCGTGCTGCACGTCGCGGTTGCTCTCGCACACCATATCCATGTGGGCCTGCAGGATGATACCCTTGCGGTTCTCCATGCCGGGGGTGGCGGGAACGCTGATGGCTACATTGCCCACGGCGTCCACCTTGGTGGCAAAACCGTGGCTGCGGCCGAACTCAGCCAGCCACGCCGAAATCTGCTCCTCGTGCTTCGACGGACGGGGAACCTGACAAATCGCTTCGAAAATCTCAAACAGCCTTGCAGGCTTAAGTGATGTAGTGCTCATGTTTTTCTGTTTTATCGGGTTTTTATCTTAAATAACGTAAAAACGAGCTGCATTATTGTTTTTTTGCCTAAATTTGCAGCCGTTTTCAAAAACAGAGAGAAAATCCATGGTGAAAACCCTGCTTCTGACACTCGGAATCGTGGCCGCATCGATGCTGCTGCTGGCGGTGCGCATCGTGCTGAAAAAGGGCGGACGGTTTCGGAGCCAGCACATCGGCCAGAGCCGTGCCATGCGCGACCGCGGCATCCATTGTGTGCAGGCACAGGACCTGGAAGCCCGGCTCCCCAACCCCATGGCCGTGGAAGAGAAAAGGAATTTCATAAAATTAAAAAATTAGGAATTAGGAATTAGAAATTAAATATTAAGGATTGAAACTAAAAGATAAAAATAACGTAACAATGAAAAAAACGAACTCTGCCTTTTTGGCCCTTGCCGCATCCGTTGTGATGCTCGCTTTCACCCAGTGCAACAACCAGCCTGCTACCACAGCCTGTGCCAGCTCGGCCGACTCGTGCCGTCATGCCGGACTGAACATCGCCTACGTCGATGTTGACACGCTGCTGACCAGCTACGAGCTCTGGGTGTCACTCAACGAAGACATGATCAACAAGCGTGAAAACATCACCGCCACCGTCAACAAAGAGGGTGCCTCGCTGCAGAAGGAGATGGAGCAGTTCCAGAACAAGCTCAACAACAATGCCTTCGTCAGCCAGGAGCGTGCCGAGAGCGAGTACAACCGCCTCATGAAGAAGCAGCAGGAGCTGCAGGCCAAGCAGGAGCGTCTTGCCAATGAGTTTGCTGTTGAGAGCAGCCGCAACGACCAGGTCATCAGCGACTCCGTACGCAACTACATCAAGGTGTTCAGCGCCGAGAAAGGCTATGACCTCATCCTCAACAGCGCCAGCGCCCTCTTCGTCGGCGATGCCATACCCAACGTCACCCGTGAGGTTGCAGCCGGGCTCAACGCCCGCTACGGCCAGCAGTAATAAAGAAAAGGCAGCCAATACAATAATAAGCTGCCGTCGAAGATGACATCCCTGCACAGTTTGTGTAGGGATGTTCTATTTTTTTCTCTTTCCTACCTTTTCTTCGTTTACTAAATCGGTGCGGACCCAGTTGCGCACCCAGTCAATCTCCATCTCCACGGGAAGGTCGGCGGGCTCGACACGGCCTACCCATGCTCCGCCCAGCTGCATGTCGATGAGCAGATACTGTGTGCAGAAGAAGGGATACTGCCCTTTGTCGGCCAGCGAATCGATGCGATGATACGTGAAAGTGGGTGTGCCGTTGATGCGGAAGACCAGGCTGTCGGGGTCTATATCGACACCATAGACGTTCCATCCGTCAGGGTCGATGGTCCCCTTGCCGCCGTGGACGGGGGTGCTGCGGTTTTTGTTGACATGGTACGTCCAATAGGAGTGGACGGTCTGGTAGGCGATGGAGTCGCCGTTCAGACGTTCCATGATGTCAATCTCGCCACCCTTTGGCCAGGGGTTGGCGTGGCGGTCGAAGCCCATGGTCCAGATGGCGGGCCACGCACCCTGTGCCTTGTGGAGACGGGCACGCACCTCGATGCGTCCCGGCTGGAGCGGTTTCCGGTCCATGGTCCACACGCCACCGGTGAGGAAGTCGGCAGGGTCGTCGGGATTGTCGTTCACGATGCCCCGCAGCACCAGATGTCCGTCGCGCAGTTCAAGGCAGCGCGGGTCGTCGGACTGGGTGTTCTGCCAGTCGGAAGTGCCGCGGGTGGTACGCGACCAGACGGTGGTGTCGAGCACACCATCGTCGAAGTTATCCTCCCAAACGAGCGTCCATTCGCCCGTACGTCCGCCACAGGCCATCAGCGCCAATGTGGCAAGGAGCATCATTGCGTTCTTTTTCATATCCATAGCGATTGATAACAGGGTTTACATTAGTCCGTCCTCGAAGGTGAGCGGTTCGCGCTTCTTGTAGCCCTCGCTGGTCATGAAGGCGATGGTGGCACCAGCCGGATTGGTGATGCGCACACTGACGAGGGGTATCTTGCCGTCGCTGACGAGCTCGCACTCGGCCTTCAGCCGTTCGCCCAGCTGAGCAGAATGGACGTAATTGATCTGGGCGTTGATGCCGAGGCACACCTGTCCGCTGGCATTGACGACGCCTGCCACGGCCATGTCGGCCAGCGTGAAGAGAGCCCCGCCCTGGCAGACGCCGGCGGCATTGAGGTGGCTTTCAGCAACCGTCATCTCAGCACGGCAGTAACCCGGGCGGATTTCCGAAATGGCGATGCCGGAAGAGGCAGCAAAACGGTCGCCGGAATTTAGGGTTTCTAAGAGAGTCATTTTTAAAAGGGATAGGAACTATAGGGACTATAGGAACTATAGGGACTATAGTTATCAGAATGTTATGCCGAAGCGGAAGACGTGGTAGCGGGAATGGAGCTTGCCGAGGTCGAACAGGGCGTAGCGCTCGGCTGGCATCAGACCGTCGGAGGGGGCTGGGCTGCCGTCGTCGTAGAAGAAGCCGGGGTCGGAGAGTATCCTGTTGCCCGTCAGGTTGCGCTTGCCGAGGTTGTAACGGACATAGCCAAGGCTGTAGCGACGGAAAAGGGTGAAGCCAATGCCCCACTGGGTGGCCAGCGAGATCCTCGGCATGTCGTAGGCGGTAGTAAAGGGACCGCGGTAGTGAACCGTGCCCGCTTCGGTGGCAAACGTCTGGTCGAGCGAGCCGTTCTCAACGGTGACAAAGCGGAAGTTGGCACCCATGGCTCCCTCGGCCCACAGGCGGAAGTTGCTGTGACGATCCATACGGAGTCCGAAATTCAGGTGGGCAAAAACGGGCACGTTGTATATCTTCGCCACGTCGGTGTAGGCATAGCCCTGCTGGATATCGCCGGCGTGCGCCACGGGCAGAAGGCGGTTGCGGAAGAGGTCGGCCGACACCATCAGGCTGAGATAGCGGCGAAGGGGGATGACCTCCTTGATGCCGACGTTGATGCCCTGTTCAGCATACTCGTTGAGATTCGTACGTGGCAGTGCCATACCCACATAGATGGTGGTCTGGTTATGGTCGATGTACTGCGCCCTGCCCTCAAGGGCAACGAAACTCATCAGGAAAAGCAGGACGAATCCTACGGCCGGGGTTTTCATATTTACGCTTTTCATCGTCGTTGAGTGTGATTATAGGTTGTGGAACATACGTTCGGTGCGGATGGTGGTTGACGGGCCATGGCCGGGATAGACCACGGTGGTCTCGGGAAGTGTGAAGAGCCGTGTACGGATGGAGTGGATGAGCTCGCCGTAGTCGCCGCCGTGGAGGTCGGTGCGCCCCATGCCGCCATAGGCAAAGAGGGTGTCGCCGGCAAAGAGCACGCCGTCGGCAGCATCGTAGAAGCAGATGCTGCCCTTAGAGTGGCCGGGGGTATGGATGCAGCGTAGCTCGGTCTGCCCGAAGCGGACGACGTCGCCGTCGGCCAGCAGCTTTCCTATGGACGGTGGCGTGCCAGGATAGGGTATGCCGAAGGCACGCACCTCGTCGGCATTGTGTTCGGCCCACCAGCTGTCGCCCCCGTGAGCCTCGCACGTCAAGCCCCACTGCGCCTCGGCAAAGGGAACGCCGAAGACGTGGTCGAAGTGGAAGTGGGTGCAGAGGATGTGGCGCACCGTCAGCCCTTCGCTGTCCACAAACCGTGCCAGCTCCTGCTGCTCAGCAGGGCCGTAGCAGCCGGGGTCGATGACCGCCGCCTTGCCCGAGTCGTCCCACACCACATAGGTGTTCGTCGGCAGCATATTGAACTCAAAAACCTGCAATCTCATCCCAACCCACAATTTTGTTGATCTGTTGACTCATCGAATCGGCACGAACACCACTTTCTTCTCGGCGAAGTACGGTTCGTCGAAGACGGTGTCGAGCGGTGTGACGTCCGCCACATGGCGGAACGCCCCTATCTCGTGCTGCAGTTCGCCGCCCTTCAGGCAGATGACGCCGTTGGGGTAGGCATTGCGACACTCGGTGCGGATGTTCTTCCTGACTATCTTGACGATATCGGCCAGCGGCATCACGGCACGGCTCACCACGAAGTCGAACTGCCCCTTCTCCTCCTCGGCCCGGCCGTGGCGGAAGGTGACGTTCTGCAGTCCGATGGCCGTGGCCACCTCTGTCGCCACGCGCACCTTCTTGCCGATGCTGTCCACGAGGTGGAACTGCACGTCGGGGAAGACGATGGCGAGCGGGATGCCCGGGAAGCCGCCTCCGGTGCCGAGGTCCATCACCGTCGTACCCTCGCGGAAGCGGATGACGCGGGCAATGCCCAGCGAGTGAAGCACATGGTGCTCGTAGAGGTTGCCGATATCCTTGCGCGAGATGACGTTGATCTTCGCATTCCAGTCGCTGTAGATCTCGCCCAGCTGCGCCATCTGCGCCTGCTGACGCTCTGTCAGTTCGGGAAAGTATTTTGTGATTATCGATGAGTCCATTGGGCAATGCTTTTTCCAATTCGGTGACGAAAATACGCCCTTTTCCACAATAATCCAAGCAAAATCGACATTTTCTCTATATTTTTATGTAATTTTGCCGCCTAAAATGATAAGTGTAGAAAATCTGAAGGTGGAATTTGGCGTAGAACCGCTTTTCGAGGGGGTCAGCTACGTCATCAATCCCCGCGACCGCATAGCCCTTGTGGGCAAGAACGGCGCGGGCAAGACAACGATGTTGCGCATCCTGGCCGGACTGCAGCCGCCGACGGACGGCATCGTCTCAATCCCGAAGGACACCCGCGTCTGCTACCTGCCCCAGGTGATGAAGCTCTCCGACACCCGCAGCGTCCGCGAAGAGACCATGTCGGTGTTCAAGCGGAAAAGCGGCGAGGCCGAGATGACGGATGACGACGGCGAAGCCTACCGCCAGCTGGCCGAGATGGAACGCACCCTGAAGGGACTGGGCTTCCGTGCCGACGACCTCGACCGCCCCACCAGCGAGTTCAGCGGTGGCTGGCGCATGCGCATCGAGCTGGCCAAGCTGCTCCTGCAGCACCCCGACGTGCTGCTGCTCGACGAGCCCACCAACCACCTCGACATCGACAGCATCCAGTGGCTCGAGGGCTTTCTGGCACGCAACGGCAAGGCCGTCATGCTGGTGAGCCACGACAGGGCCTTCATCAACAACGTCACCAACCGCACCATCGAAATCTCGTGCGGCACCATCTACGACTACCGCGTGAAGTACGACGAGTTCGTCCGTCTTCGCCGTGAGCGGCGCGAGCAGCAGCTGCGGGCCTACGAGAACCAGCAGCGCGAGATTGCCGAGACGCGCGAGTTCATCGAGCGCTTCCGCTACAAGCCCACCAAGGCCGTGCAGGTGCAGAGCCGCATCAAATGGCTCGAGAAGGTCGTCCCCATCAAAGTGGACGAGGAAGACCGCAGCCAGCTGCGCCTGAAGTTCCAGCCGGCACAGCGCAGCGGCAACTACCCCGTCATCTGCGACGACGTCCGCAAGGCCTACGGCGACCACGTGGTGTTCTCGGGCGTCAACCTCACCATCAAACGGGGCGAGAAGGTGGCGTTCGTGGGGCGCAACGGCGAGGGCAAAACCACCCTCGTCAAGTGCATCATGGGCGAGATACCCTTCGACGGCAAGCTCACCATCGGCCACAACGTCACCATCGGCTACTTCGCCCAGAACCAGGCACAGCTGCTCGACGAAGAGCTCACCGTCTTCGACACCATCGACCGCGCTGCCGTGGGCGACATACGGCTGAAGATACGCGACATCCTGGGCGCCTTCATGTTCGGCGGCGAGGCATCGGACAAGAAGGTGAAGGTGCTGAGCGGCGGCGAGCGCAGCCGTCTGGCTATGATCAAGCTGCTGCTCGAGAGCGTCAACCTGCTCATCCTCGACGAGCCCACCAACCATCTCGACATGCGCTCGAAGGACGTGCTGAAGGAGGCCATCCGCGACTTCGGCGGCACGGTCATCGTCGTCAGCCACGACCGCGAGTTCCTCGACGGCCTCGTCAGCAAGGTCTATGAGTTTGCCGACGGCCACGTCCGTGAACACCTCGGCGGCATCTACGACTATCTAAGGAAAGCCCCCATCCAACAAGCCTCTCCCCTGCCCTTCCCTAAAGGGAAGGGGGCTCAACAGGAAAGGGTTCCCATCAATGAAAAGAATGCCACAGGACAAGCAGCTCCCTTCCCTTCAGGGGAGGGACGGGGAGAGGCTTACGAAGCCCGCAAGGAGCAGCTGAAACAGCGCAAGAAGCTCGAGCGTGCCGTCGAGGAGGCCGAGAAGAAGGTGACGAAACTCGAGGCCGAGCTGAAGGAACTGGAAGGCTGGATGGCAACACCCTCAGGCGCTGCCAACACCGCCCTCTACGAGAGCTATGCCCAGCTGAAGGAGCAGCTTTCCGCAGCCGAAACGGCATGGGAAGAGGCCATGATGAAGCTCGAGGAGATTTAGTTGAGAGTTGAGAGTTGAGAGTTGAAAGTTAAAGGTGAAAGTTGAAAGTTGAGAGTTATTACCATAATATAATTAAGTACGAATGAAAAAGAACAAATTCATCATCGTGGCAATGGCAGCATCGGCCGTCATTGCCTGCACAGACAACAAGAAAATGGACAACACTGCCGGCATTAAGCCCGAGAACCTCGACACCACCGTTGTCGCAGGAAACGATTTCTACCAGTACGCATGCGGTGGCTGGATGGCCACCCATCCCCTCACCCCCGAGTATGCCCGCTACGGCAGCTTCGACAAGCTGGCCGAGGACAACCGCGAACAGCTGAAAGGCCTCATCGACGAGATCACCGCAGCCAAGAACACCCCGGGCACCAACGCCCAGAAGATTGCTGACCTCTACAACCTCTACATGGACACCGTGCGCCGCGACCGCGAGGGCATCGAGCCCATCAAGCCCGTGCTGGCACGCATCGCTGCCATCACCGACCGCAGCCAGCTCTTTAAGGAGATGGTCAACCTCACCTTCGAGGGTGTGGACGGCTACTTCGGCATGTACGTCGGCGCCGACATGATGAACAGCAAGAACAACATCGTGCAGATTGGCCAGGGTGGCCTGACGCTCGGAGAGAAGGAGTATTACCTCGACACAGACGAGGCCACCACCGCCATCCGCGAGAAGTACAAGAAGCACATCGTCCGCATGTTCACCCTCTGCGGCTTCACCGAGGCCGAGGCCCAGCAGAAGATGGAGAGCGTGCTGGCCATCGAAACCCGCATTGCCGGTGCCAGCTACAGCAACGTGCAGATGCGCGACCCCGCCGCCAACTACCACAAGATGAGCTACGACGAGCTCTGCAAGCAGTTCCCCGGCATCGACTGGAACTACCTCTTCACCACCCTCGGCATGAACGGCGTCGAGGAGGTTGACGTCAACCAGCCCGAACCCATCCACGAGGTGGAAGCCATCCTGGCTGAGGTGCCCGTCGACGACCAGAAGGCCTACATGGAGTGGCAGTGCATCACGGGCAGCGCCTCACAGCTCAGCTCGACGCTCGACAAGGCCAGCTTCGACTTCTTCGGCACCGTCATGAGCGGCCGCCAGGAGCAGCAGCCCATGTGGAAGCGCGCCACCAGCCTCGTCAGCGGACTGATGGGCGAAGCCATCGGACAGCTCTATGTGGAGAAGTACTTCCCCGCAGCCTCGAAGGAGCGCATGGTGAAGCTCGTCGCCAACCTGCAGGACGCCCTTCGTCAGCGCATCGACGACCAGGAGTGGATGAGCGCCGACACCAAGAAGCGTGCTCACGAGAAACTGGATGCCTTCTACGTCAAGGTGGGCTATCCCGACACATGGAAGGACTACAGCGGACTCAACATCGACCCGCAGAAAAACCTCTTCACCAACATGGTCGAGGCCGGCAAGTTCATGTGGAACGACATGCTGAAGCGTAAGTTCAAGAAGCCCGTCGATCCTACCGAATGGCACATGACGCCTCAGACCGTCAACGCCTACTACAACCCCACGACGAACGAGATCTGCTTCCCCGCAGGCATCCTGCAGTACCCCTTCTTCGACATGAGTGCCGACGATGCCTTCAACTACGGTGCCATCGGCGTCGTCATCGGTCACGAGATGACGCACGGCTTCGACGACCAGGGACGTCAGTTCGACAAGGACGGCAACTTCGCCGACTGGTGGGCCGAGGGCGATGCCGACAAGTTCAAGGAGCGCGTGCAGGTCATCGTTGACCACTTCAACAACATCGAGGTGCTGCCTGGCCTCTTCGCCAACGGCTCCCTCACGCTGGGCGAGAACATCGCCGACCACGGCGGTCTGATGGTGGCTTACCAGGCCTTCAAGAACGCCACGAAGGACCAGCCGCAGGAGGTGAAGTATGGTTTCACACCCGACCAGCGCTTCTTCCTCGCCTATGCCGCCGTGTGGGCCGGACAGATTCGCGACGAGGAGATCCGCAACCGCACCAAGAGCGATCCTCATGCCCTGGGCCGCTGGCGTGTCAACGGCACCCTGCCCCACATCGATGCCTGGTATGACGCCTTCCACGTCACGCCCGACAACGCCCTCTACCTCGCTCCCGAGAACCGCGCAAAGATTTGGTAATGACGGTTCATGGTTCATGGTTAACGGTTGATGACTGATGCTACACATTGCCCTGCTGAACCTGATGCCGAACAAGGAGGAGACGGAAGCCGACTTCGCACGCATTTGTGCGGAGTCGGCTGAACCCGTTCAGTTCATCCTCACGAAAATGAGCAGCCACGTGACGCGCCATGCCAGCGCCGAGCACATGGCGCTCTACACGGGTTCGGAAGCTGTCTGTCAAGCACATGACGACGGCACGCAGCCTCTTGACGGCTTCATCGTCAGCGGAGCACCCTTCGACTGGGTGGAGTTCACCGACGTGGACTACTGGCCCGAGCTGTGCCGTCTGATGGACTGGCTGCGGCTGCGGTGCATCCCCACGCTCTACGTCTGTTGGGGTGCCCAGGCAGCCCTCCGTTACTTCCACGGCATCAGCCGCTTCGAGGAGTACCCCCATAAGCTGTCGGGCATCTATCCGCAGCAGATTCTCTTCCCTGAACATCCCTTGTTCCGAGGCATAGAGGAACCGCTCTGTATTCCTCACAGCCGCCACACCAGCATGACGAACAGCGAAATCGACGCCTGTCCCGACGTCACCGTCCTTGTCCGCTCCGAGGAAACGGGCATCTCGATTGTGGAGTGTATGGGGGGATTGGAATTCTACCTCATCGGCCATCAGGAATACAACCTCCACACGCTCGACAACGAGTATCGCCGCGACGTCAGCCGTGGCCTGCCCGTCCGTCCCCCGCGCCACTACTACTTCGACGACAACCCCACCCAGCCCATCGTCGACAGCTGGCAGGCCAATGGCCAGCGCCTCTTTGCCAACTGGCTAGAGTACTATTGCAGTGATCACTGTTCACTTTAAAAATGTTGCCGAGACGAATAGAGTTGCTTTCTCCTGCACGGGACCTGGCCTGCGGTATCTCTGCTGTTGACCATGGTGCCGATGCCGTCTATATCGGTGCTCCGCGCTTCGGTGCCCGTGCCGCGGCAGGCAATTCGCTCAACGACATCCGCCACCTGGTGGAATATGCCCATTCGTTCAACGTCCGCATCTACGTCACCGTCAACACCATCCTCTACGATGACGAACTGAGTGAAGCCGAACGTCTCGTCTGGGACCTCTACCGCCTCGGCGTCGATGCCCTCATCGTGCAGGACACTGCCCTGCTCCGTATGCACCTCCCCCCTATTCCCCTGCATGCCTCCACGCAGATGGACAACCGCACGCCGGAGAAGGTGCAACTGCTGAAGGAGCTGGGCTTCAGCCAGACGGTGCTTGCCCGCGAACTGAGCCTTCAGCAGATGGCCGACATCCATGCCGCCGTGCCCGACATGCCACTCGAGGCCTTTGTCCACGGTGCCCTCTGCGTCAGCTACAGTGGCCAGTGCTACGCCTCGCAGTACTGCTTCGGTCGCTCGGCCAACCGCGGCGAGTGTGCCCAGTTCTGCCGCCTCCCCTTTTCTCTTGAGGATGCCAACGGCAACACGCTTATCCGCAATCGTCACCTGCTCTCGCTGCGCGACATGAACCGCAGCGACTATCTCGAGGAGATGCTCGATGCCGGCATCAGCTCGTTCAAGATTGAGGGACGTCTCAAAGACGTCTCGTACGTCAAGAACATCACCGCCTACTACCGTCAGCGGCTCGACGCCATCCTTGCCCGTCGCCCTGAATACGTCCGTGCCAGCGAAGGCGACATACGGCTTGCCTTCACCCCCAACCCCGCAAAATCTTTCAACCGAGGGTTTACCGACTATTTCCTGCATGGACGGAAGGACGATATCGGCTCGTTCGACACCCCCAAGTCCATCGGAGAGCAGATGGGACGTGTGACGTTTGTAGGTGACAACTACCTCACCGTCAACACCCGTTCGGCCTTCCACAATGGCGATGGAGCCTGCGCTTTCAAGGAAGACGGCACGCTCGTCGGCTTCCGCATCAACCGTGCAGAGAACGGACGCCTCTACCCTTCGCCGGAAACACGCGACATGGACTGGAAGACGCTGAAAGGCTGTATGCTCTACCGCAACTACGATGCCGAGTTTGAGCGGAGCCTCTCCCGTCCGAACACAGCCCTGCGCCGCATTCCCGTAAGCATTACGTTTAGGGAAATCCCCTTCGGATTTGCCATTGGCATTCGGAAAGTCAGCCCTGCAAGCGAGGGGATGAACGAAAATCCTACCGTAGTTTGCTTCCCGATGGAGAAGATTCCGGCTGAATCGGAGCAGGAAAGAAACATCTGCCGCCAGCTCTCAAAACTGGGAAACACCATCCTCGAAGCATCGGAAGTCCGCGTTGAATGGAGTGCCAGCTTCTTCATCCCCTCCTCCACGCTGAGCGAGATGCGCCGTCGGGCAGTCGATGTCTTCCTCCGTGCCAGACAAATGAGCCATGCGCCCTTCATCCCGATGAAGAAAAAGGGGCTGCCTGACGCCTCTTCCATACTTCCTTCTTCCTATCGCGCCAACATTGCCAACCACGAGGCACAAGCATTCTACCATAGCCTGGGCATCGGGCAGATTGAACCTGCCTTTGAAATCAAGCCTCCTTCTAAAGCCGTGCTGATGACCTGCCGCCATTGTCTGCGCTACAGTCTCGGCGCCTGTCCCCGTCACCACGGCCAGCGCGCCGCCCTGCGGGAGCCGCTCGTCCTTGTCTCAGCCGACGGCCGCCGCTTCCCCCTCCACTTCGACTGCAAGCGCTGCGTGATGGAAGTGAAGAATGGTTAGGGGTTAGGGGTTAGTGAGAGATGTGCAGGAGGGTTTTGAAGATTTCGAAGGTTTCCTTGTCGCCGGTGTATTTCCCTTTGTCCTCGCTCATCTTGCAGGTGGGGCTCCATTCGCGTTTCTCCGTTATCTTCGACGCCACCAGCTTGATGACGATGTTCATCGGCTGGATGCCCAGCTCGCCGAAGTCACATGTCAGGTGCGTGCCGATGCCGTAGCTGTCCTGCACACGTCCTGCCACAGCCTGGTGGAGGGCCAGCGCACGGTCGGTGTCGAGCGCATTGCTGAACACCACCTGCTTCGATGTCGGGTCGATGCCGAACTCGCGGTACTTCTCGCAGATCTTCTCGAGCTGCTCGAGGTTGTCGCCGCTATCGACGCGCAGTCCGCTGAACACGCGGGCGAAGTGTTCCGAGAAATTGTCCGCGAAGGCCTTGAAGCCGAACGTGTCGTAGAGGAATATGCCCAGGCTGCCGATGAACGTCTTCTGCCACATGTCCATGGCGATGTGGTTCGCCTCCTGCGGTCCGTACATGCCGGCGATGGACGATATGAACTCATGGGCCATGGTGCCGATGGGTGTCACGCCATATTTCATGGCAAACCACACGGTGCTGCTGCCTGTGAACACGCCCGGGCCCTTCACAGCCTTCGAAGCATCGGTGAACGCCCTCATCATGGCATCCTCGGCGTCGTGCGAGAGGCGTCGGCGGCAGCCGAAGTCGGCCACCTTCAGTCCGCCCTCCAGCATCCGCACCGCCTTGTCGTACGACTTGCGGTAGTAGGCCTCGTAGTCCACCTTGTCAATGTCGCCGTTCACGATGTGGAACAGCTCGGACACGATGGCCAGCACCTTCACCTCGAGCAGCACCGTCTGGTGCCAGTAGCCCTCGAAGGCAATCGACAGATGTCCCTCGGCGTCCTGCTCCACCGTCACCCAGTCGGCGCTGTAACGGAAGCCCTTCAGGTAGGTGTAGAACCACGTGGGGATGTACTTGCAGCGATGTTCCATGTACGCCTGCTCCTCGTCGGTAAAGCGCAGGTCCTCAAGGTACTTCACCTGTTCGCGCACCAGCTCGGCAAAGCCCTTGGGATAGACCGTGTTGTTACGGTCCACAAAGCGATAGCGCACCATGGCGCGCGGATAGCAGTTCAGGATAGCACAGCACATACTGAACTTATACAGGTCATCGTCTGTGAAATGATTGATTATCGGCTTCATACTATATATTTTTTGGACATTTATTACTTGATTATTACACTACGAATTACACGTATTTTACGAATTTTTTTGAACACAAATTATCACAAATTATCACAAATTTTTGGCGAACACGGATTGAACGGATGAATTACCGCTTCGCGGTTTTTTAGAGTCTGCTTCGCAGAGAAATCTTGGAGCAGCGAAAGCAAAGTCAAACTTGTTTGAACCGACGCCAAACCGAGAGCCATCAAGCTTGCTTGAATGGCCGAGGTGCGAAGGAGGAAGAGCGAAGCTCAACTATGCCGAGTCGCGACAAGATTAGACAAAGTCAAATTTTTCAAAAATTATAATCAAAATTTCACAAAATCCTGCGCAAAAATCCACTTAATCCCAATAGCGCGCCCCGAAGGGGCATGGAGAACATAGCCCAGGGCAATGCCCTGGGTACAAGAGGCAGAGGTAACGTTCGCCCTGAAAGGGCAAAAGAATTAATATTGAAGGCTTTTGACTTAGTCTTATCTTGTCGCGACTCGGCCAAACAAATAAGTTTGTTGGCTCTCGCTGCTCCAAGATTTGCCCTTTCAGGGCGCGGAATGATATGTGCCCGAATAATCCCAGGGCGTTGCCCTGGGCTATGTGCTTTTGCCCTTACAGGGCGAAAGTTACCCTCGCTGCTTATACCCAGGGCGTTGCCCTGGGCTACATGCTTGTTGCCCCTTCGGGGCGCCATCGGATGATTGCGGATAATCATATAATTTTTACAAAATCCTGCGCCCTACGTTCGGCGTGCGAAGCCATCGCCGCAATGAATTAGTATAATTCGTAAAATTAGTAGTGAAAAAAGATTTTTGGAGTTCAGGAGTTGAGCTTCGCTCTTCCTCTGTCGCGACTCGGCAGAGTTCAAACCAGTTTGACTCTGCTCTCGCTGCTCCATCGGTTCAGGAGTTCAGACGATACCTTTGTATGCAGATATTCGTAAGAAATACTATTTTTCTTAACTCTTAATTCTTAATTCTTAACTAAATAAACCTCTTCCCTCTCACTTCAGCAGCTTGGCGATTTGTTTGGGTGTGGCGTTGGGGAGTAGGCGCGTCATGTGGTCCACCATGCGGCGGTAGGATTCGTCGGGCGGCAGGCTGCTGTGGCAGGCCTCTTTGCCCACCAGCCTCTCGGGGGTGGTGAGCAGGGACCAGCCGAAGCCGTATTCCCGTCCGTGCTTGTCCGTGGGATAGACAAAGTCCTCGGTTACGATGCGGCAGCTCATCTGCAGCCGCGCGACGTAGGCGTCGAACCGCGAGCGCATGTTCTTGCCGGTAAAGTCGCAGGCGGCTCGCAGCTCGCGTGCCACCATGCTGCCCTCTTCGCGCAGGGTTGAGAGGATGATGTCCTCGATGCTGTCCTTCTCGGGCGGAGGCGTCTGGCTCCGCCGCCAGTTGCAGAAATCGGGCCACCAGGCGCGGCTGATGAACCCCGCCTTGCCTGCGAAGAACTTGCCGTACAGGCTGTTGCCCTCGCGTATGGCCGAGCCTTTCCATTGCCATAGGGGCCACTCCCACGAGCCGTCGGGAAACACCGTGTAGCGACATTCCTCGGCCATTAGCGCCTCGGCCGAGAAGCCCGCTATCCCGCTCTCCAGCAGGGGCAGGAATCCCACCTGACCGATGCACTCGATCAGCTCTGGGCAGGTGTGGATTTCATGCCAGACGTGGTCGGCTGCGCCTCGTGAAAGGCTGCTGAAATAGGTCGTCAGGTCGCTCATGATGTCGGGAGGGGTTTTTTCCGGATGTTAATAATTCGTTTTTATTTTTTCGCCTGCAAAGGTAGTGCAAGGCGAGAGGAAATGCAAATTTATTTGCAATTTCCCGAGCCGCCGCCTACCTAAAAGCCCCGCAGGAGATTAAAGGTAGTGCAAGGCGAGAGGAAATGCAAATTTATTTGCAATTTCCCGAGCCGCCGCCTACCTAAAAGCCCCGCAGGGGTTGAGAGTAGGGGAAATGTTTGCGGGACATTCATATTTTCAAAAGATATTTGGATTTTCGTCTGATATGCGCTATCTTCGCGGCGTTCTTTTAAGTGTTTTTCCGATGCCAAAGAAAGAAGGAATACGCGCGATGTTTGACAACATAGCCGGGGGTTACGACCGGTTTAACCACCTGACGTCTTTGTATGCCGACCGCGGCTGGCGTCGTCGGGCGGTCCGGCGGATTGTGGATACGGACCGTCCGTTGACGATTCTCGACGTAGCGACGGGCACGGCCGATATGGCTATTGCTGTGGCGAAGCGTGCGGCTGAAGGGTCGCACGTCGTGGGCATAGACCTCTCGGAGGGTATGCTGGAGGTGGGACGGCAGAAGGCAGCTGGCTTGCCCGTGACGCTTCAGCAGGGCGACGCCGAGGCAATGACGTTTGCGGACGCCTCGTTCGACCGCGTCTGCGTGGCGTTCGGCGTCAGGAACTTCGAACATCTGGCTCAGGGGCTGAAGGAGATGTGCCGGGTGCTGAAGCCCGGGGGGCGGCTTGTGATGCTGGAGCTGTCGTACCCCGACAACCGCCTGCTGCTGTGGTTCTACAAGCTATACGCGTTCCGCTTCATGCCGCTGGTGGGGACGAAGCTGACGGGCAGCCGAGGCCCCTACAGCTACCTGCCTGATTCCATCCTGACGTTTCCCAAGCCTCCGGCGTTCCTGCCCATGCTGCGCGAAGCCGGCTTTGGCGTGGCTACGGCCAGGAGCCTAACGTTTGGCGTCTGCCGCATGTATGTTGCGGAGAAACTGGGCTGAGAAAGCGGCGTCGTTGAGCATGTCGGATGAGCCGTAGTGCTCGACGGTCAGCCAGCCGTCGTAGTTCGACGCGCGGAGCTGGCCGATGATCAGTCCGAAGGGCACGATGCCCTTGCCGATGGCGGGCGAATGGCCGTCGTGAGGCGCGAGGCGGTCCTTCAGGTGGACGTGGTGTATGCGGGGCATCAAATGGTTGAGGGCAGCCATCACGTCCTCGCCGCTAAAGACGTAGTTGCCCGTGTCGAAGACATGTCCCAGCTCGGGCGAGGCGGCAAAGAGGCGGTCGAGCGACGGCGTGTCGTAGCAGAGCGAGCGCGGATTGTCGAAGTCCTCGACGAGGATCTCCAGCCCCCGTTCGGAGGCACGTTTGGCGAAGGCCGCTATGCGCCCTACGGCGGCGTCGCGCAGGGAGTCAACCGATTCTGATGGCTGTTCGCTGGGCAGGAACCCGGGCACAAGCAGCACGCGTTTCCATCCGCTTTGTTCCATGAAGGTAAGCGCCTGTTCCTCAGCCTTGTCCTGAGGACCGGCCACGAAGTCTATCCACGCTATGGCGCAGGCATGGGCGAAGCCGAGGCTGTCGAGCGTGCGTAGCTGACGGGCGGGGATGGTTGTGCTGACGTCAACACCCGTGTAGCCCATGTCGCGTACGCGGGTGGCCGCTTCGGCGTAGCTGATGTGCTCTTGCTGGGCGATGGTGGCGATATGGTCTGCGAAGATGGAGAGCCGTGGCGCCTGCGGACGGCTGCACGACGAAAGGGCGATGAGCAAGGACAGAAGGACTGTCGTGACGATGTGCGTGTGGAGACGTAACGGTTTCATGGGCGTGGAAGTTGGTTGAATGTATGCTTATGTCGTAGGTGGTATTGCACGAGTATGGAATAGGGATAGCGTTCGGGCACGTAGAGCGAGGGGTTGCCTGCGGCTTTGGCCGCGGCTATGTTCTCCTCGCGGCTGGCGACTAAGTCGGGCTTCTGGCGGCGGAAGGCGCGGCGGGCGCGGAAGACGGCGAGGAAGTTGCGCCCTTCGCCCTTGGCGAGGAAGCTCAGGGCGGCCACGATGTCGAGCACGCCTCGGATGCGCATCACGTGGCGCAGCTCGGCGGGGGGTAGGTTCTTATAGAGCATCAGCAGGTTGTTGCGGAAGTTAAGGAACGTCTTGCGGGGGCTGCCGGCCTGAAGCGAGGCCCCTCCGACGTGCCATACCACGCTTTCCGTCACGCAGGCTATGCGACGTCCGCGGCAACGCATCCGCCAGCAGAAGTCAATCTCCTCCATGTGGGCAAAGAAACGCCCGTCCAGTCCGCCTGCGGCCCGGAAATCGTCCATGCGGACAAACAGGGCTGCACCTGTGGCCCAGAGAAGGCTGTTAGAATTAGGAATTAGGAATGAGGAATTAGGAATTGGGTGTGAGGGGTTAGAGGTTAGGTTAGAGGTTAGGGGTGAGGGGTTAGTTCCGTCGTACTGTCCATGGTCGGTCTCGACGGTATTGAAGATGCGTCCGCGGCAGAAGGGGTAGCCATAGCGGTCGAGGAATCCTCCGCAGGCGCCGGCATATTCGAAGCGGGTGGGCTCGCGCTGGCTCAGCAGCTTGGGCTGGCAGGCGGCATAATCGGGGTGGCTGTCCATGAAGCGTACGAGGGGCTTGAGCCAGCCCTCGCCGACCTCCACATCGTCGTTGAGCAGCACGGCATACTCGGCATCCACCTGAGCCAGAGCGCGGTTGTAGCCTTCGGCAAAGCCGTAGTTCTTGTCGAGAGCCACCACGCGCACAGAGGGGAATTGCTCGCGGACCAACGCTATCGACCCGTCCGTCGAGCCGTTGTCGGCCACCACCACCTCCACGTCCTCGCCCTGGCTATGCCGGACCACCGAGGGGAGAAACTGCCGCAGCAGATGCTCGGCATTCCAAGAGAGTATGACGACAGAAAC